>JALVZH010000028.1 GCA_027022105.1 Bacteroidales bacterium
TTCTTTTTACTTTTCTCTCTTTTATTATTACCGGCATTTATTATTCAAATTCCGCCTTAAGAATCTTTATTACCTCTTTAATGGTCTCTTCTTCAAGGTCGGTACGTTTTACCAACTCTTCTTCGTCAAGTTCCAGTACACTTTTTGCCGTGTCACAACCAATGTTTACCAGTTCATCAATAATCCACTGATCGATTTCGTCGCTGAACTCCTGAAGGTCAACATCTTCCGAGTCGGAATCAGAATCACGGTAAACATCTATCTCATAACCTGTAAGCTGACCTGCCAGACGAATATTGAAACCACCCTTACCAATGGCAAGCGAAACCTGATCGGGCTTCATATATACATCCGCTTTTTTCTTCTCTTCATCAATATGAATGGATGTAACTTTTGCAGGTGAAAGAGCCCGTTGGATATACAATTCGGTGTTGGTTGTGTAGTTAATTACGTCGATATTTTCGTTACGCAACTCCCTTACAATACCATGTATTCTCGATCCTTTCATACCCACACAGGCGCCTACCGGATCAATACGGTCGTCGTACGATTCAACGGCTACTTTTGCCCGTTCGCCTGGAACCCTTACCACTTTTTTAATGGTAATCAAACCGTCGTAAATTTCGGGTACCTCTTGTTCAAACAAACGCTCAAGAAATACGGGAGAGGTTCTGGATAGGATAATTACGGGATTGCTGGGATTTTTCAAATCAACTCTGTCAACAATCGCGCGGATGGTATCGCCTTTTTTAAAGAAATCGGAAGGGATTTGCTCCTGCTTGGGAAGAATCAGTTCTATCCCTTCATCATCCAAAACAAGAATTTCCCGTTTCCAAACCTGATACACCTCACCGGTAATTATTTCACCTACTTTTTCCTTATATTTTTTAATGACGCTGTCTTTTTCGTAATCCATAATTTTGGAAGCAAGGTTTTGCCGGATGGTAAGAATTTCGCGGCGTCCGAAATCTTTTAAGAATATCTGTTCCGAAACCTCTTCGCCAACCTCAAAATCGGGTTCTATTTTAATGGCATCCGAAAAAGCAATCTGCCTGTTGGGGTCTTCCACTTCGCCGTCTTCCACAATTTCGCGATAGTGCCATATTTCAAGGTCACCACGGTCGATGTTAACAATCACATCAAAGTTACTTTCTTCGCCATATTTTTTCTTCAGCATGCTCCGAAAGACATCCTCAATGATGCGCATCATTGTTTCCCTGTCAATGTTTTTGAATTCCTTAAATTCGGAAAAAGTTTCGACCAAATTAATATTATCCATTGTTTACGTTTTTTATCAGATTAAAATGATACAACCGCTTTAGCTTGTTTTATCTCTTCCATAGGGATAACCACTGTTTCCCCCTGTATTATTTTTTTGTTTTTTTTGTGCTGTTTAACAATCTCTTCCTGAATGGTAATCTGTTTGTTATCCGCCTTTAACAAAACTCCGCGTATCTCTTTTCCTTCGTTCAGCATCACTTTTATGCTCCGGTTCAGGTTTTTGCGGTATTGTCGCAGATTGATAAAAGAACTGTCGAGCCCGGCCGACAAAACCGAAAGTTCAAAATCCTCCGAATCGCGGTCGAGCCGGTGTTCAACAAAACGGCTGAGGTTAACACAATCGTCAATGGTAACGCCGTTATCGCCGTCAATCACAATTTTGATCACATTTTCAGGGCTTACGGCAATGTAAACCGGGAAAAGTGCTCCGTCACCCAAATGTGTTTTTACCAGTTCCTCTATTTTGTTTTTTTCTATCATACTTTAAAAAAAGAGGGGACTCATCGTCCCCATCATATCAATCCCCTAATTTCTCTGGTTGTCCGACCAGGACTCGAACCTGGACAGGCAGAACCAAAATCTGCAGTGCTGCCATTACACCATCGGACAATCGGGGTGCAAATATACGACAATTTTTACTTTGCAAACAAAATTTATTTTTGAAATTGACGGAAACAGGAATTAGCATAAAAAAAATTTAATAAAAAGTTGTTTCATTCTTTATTTCATATTATTTTTGTATCAATTAACGCATTTTACCACTCAAAAATTAATTAATCATTACCGTTATGAAAAAGTTTACCCCCTTTTTGTATGCTTTCCTTTCCTTTTTCATTTTTCAAAATGTTTACGGACAGGATTATCTTGAATCCGACTATTCATCAGCAAGCGCTACTACCACCGATGGTTCCAATGCATGGTCGGATATCACTTCCGTTACCATTAATTTGGGCGTTGCTAATTCCAATACAAAATATGTGCTGGTTACCGCCAGCATGAACATGCGTTCTGACGGCACCGGCACCAACGACCGTCAGGCAAACTACCGGATTTACCGTTCGGGAGCCTCTTCCGATAACAGTGGCGTAATAAAACGCGAGGTGAAGTACAGTTCCGAATCGGGTGTTCAAGGATGGGGTATCGGCACGCTGGTTTATATTTTTGATGCCAGTTCGCTTTCCGGTAGTGTTACCTATGTCTTAGAACACAGCAATCAGGGTACAGCCGGAAGCGGGAGCAATATTTACTCCCAGGTTAATCTTACAGCTGTAGCTTTAAGTACCGAAAATAACCACAACGAATTGAGTAATGATGTAAAAAGCACCACCGGCGATGTAAAAACCACCTCCACATCATTCGGGCCTGTATCAGGCCTGGAAACCGATGAAATTAATCTACCAATCACTGGTTCTATTATTGTGATGGCCTCCATAAACAGTACCTCTGCCACAGCAGGAGCAGTGGGCTATTACAAACTGCGCTATTCTACCGATAATGGTTCAAATTGGTCGGATCTCGGTAAAGTCGTTACACGGAGTATCACCAATGCTAACGATGAAGGGATTGTCAGCCTGACCGGATTGTTGGAAAACCAACCCGCTACCGGTACCAACCATTATAAATTCAGGGTGTCGTGGAAATCGGATGACGGTACCGAAATCATCACACATAACAGCAACCTTGTGGCAGTAGCTCTGACACACAGCGACGGTTCGGGAAACGAAGGTTTTTTCCCCGCTTTTTATTCGGAGGTAGGTTCAAATGGCAAAGAGATTACAGGAGTTTCAACTGCTGCCACAACTGTTACCAGTACCTCTTTTAAATCGGGTCCTGATATAGGCTCTCCGGTTCAACACCCCAACTTATATGTTGTTTCACAATATCAGGTAAGTGCTTCGGGGCTGGACGAGAGCGCCAGCCCGCCCCAACGAATGAGGAGCGGGAACCAATTGTATATTACTGATGGTACAACCACAAATACTGCTGATGAATATTTCCGTTACATTCCCAACAACAGCAGTTTTGGCTCCGGTGGTTTTATCGGGCTTGTTGTCGGTATGACACAAAACACGAAATATACTATAGGAATGAAACACGAAGTCAATAACGTATCAAATCCGGATGGAACCGAAGATGAAACACTCACCACTTCCCAAGTTATTCTTACGGGATTTCAGACCACAGATCAACAACGTGTAAACTGGTCGGGGCCATCAGATACGGACTGGGGTAATGCTTCCAACTGGGCCAGTGGGAGCGTACCCGATGCAAATACCAATGTTGTTATTCCCTCAGGGGCATCTAACTATCCCTCTGTTGACGAAACAGCCACTTGCAGGTCAGTAACCATTGAAAGTGGTGGACAAATGACCATTGGTACTGGTGCTGCTTTAAGCTCGGAGGATTTTGTTAAAATTAATGGTACCTTATACGTTAATGACGGTTCTATGACAACAAATGCCGACATTACCGTTTACGACGGTGGTACTTTTAACCAAACAGGTGGTAACGTTACAATTTCCGGTAATAGTTTTTACTCCCAAAAGGGTAGTACGGTATCCTTAACCGGCGGTACGCTTGATATAGGAAAAAACTGGAAAAGTACCAATGGAGCGGCTAAAGGTACTATCACTTTGGGTGGTTCGGCCACCATTAATATCGACTACGATTGCAGGTTTGCCCATGTAGATTGTTCGGGTACCATGACGGGTAGTTTTAATATGAATATCGGCGATGATTTCAAGATGAGTCATCAGGTAAGCGGCAGCGGCGGTTCTACCTGGAATACCGTTGACGGTGGTACTATAACCCTGACCGGCGCAAATACTAAAAAAATTGATGTTTATTCCGCTACCACTGATTACGAAGTAAGGGCATACAACTTGATTATTAATGCTGACAATGCTGATAATGTCAGAATTCGGACCACATCCGATGGCCATAACCAAAAATTATATGTTCTTAATGACTTTACCGTAACCAATTGTAAATCGGTACTAACGAAAAACGGAACCTCAAGCCATGCGAATAAAATTCAGATTGACGGAACATTCACCATTGCCAGCGGACAAAAATTTTATAATGGTGTAAAATCGGGAGAAACCTTTTCGGCAGGCACCTACTCATTTGATGCAAGCAGCGAATTTCATTATTACGGCAATACCGCACAAGATATGATTACTTCAGCCACATACGGCAATCTTTATATCGCTGCGGAAATTAATCCTGTTAGTAGTGCCGTAAGTATAGCATCCGATTTGCAAATTGAGACGGGTGGTAAATTAACTCTTTCCAATGGCGCTCAGGTAACGGTGGGTGGTAACCTTACCAACAGTGTGGGAACAAGCGGTCTTATCATTAAATCCACCTCGGCAGGTACGGGCTCACTTATTGTTGAAGGTACTTCTTCGGGTGGAGCTACAGTAGAACGGTATCTTTCTTATGGATCATCCGGGAGGTGGTATTTTGTTTCACCAAGCACAACAGGAGTTACAGCCCAAAACTTTTATGATGCAGGCGCCAATGATTCGTGGCTCTCTTATTTTGTGGAATCGGAAGGGACAAATAATGGCGGTAACGGAGAAGGATGGCATTATATAACCGACGTTTCAACGGCAATTAATGTGGGACAGGGTTATTCGTACTGGCCCGGTTCCGGTGAAACCGTTTCTTTTGAAGGTAATTTGCAAGTTACCGACTTATCGCCTTCAATTTCATATTCCGGTACCGATTACGGTTATAACCTGCTGGGTAACCCGTTTGCTTCGGCAGTTACCTGGAATTCCAATTCAGATTGGTCACTGACAAACGTTCAGGGTACTATATGGATTTATGACGGGTCAAATTATCAGTCTTATACACAATCTGCCACACATGATATTCCTGTCGGACAGGCCTTTTTTGTACGGGCAAACGGATCAAGCCCATCCATTACCATTCCCGAATCACAGCGCACCCATAGCACACAGGCTTTTCTAAAGAGCGGCAAAAATGAAGGAATTGGTGGATATACCAATGCTTTGATTCTCACCTGTCAGAACAACGGAGCAACCGACAGGGTGCAAATCAGTTTTGAACCTAACGGCACAACGGGTTTCGAAAACGGCTGGGATGGTACAAAAATGTTCGGACCGGAAACCTCACCACAGCTTTATCTCACCGAGGGAGAATTTGATTTGTCGTACGACAATCTGCCGGTTTTAACGGAAAATAAGCCCGGAACGGTGGCCATGAGCTATATTCCCGGCGCAGAAGGTACCCAAACCCTGATTGCCGATACGGAATATTTTCATGATGCGGATGTTATGTTGGAAGATCTGAAAACAGGAACTTTTCAGGATTTGAAGCAAAAACCGGTTTACACCTTCACCGCTTCCAAAA
Organism: Bacteroidales bacterium; assembly: GCA_027022105.1. GTDB lineage: Bacteria > Bacteroidota > Bacteroidia > Bacteroidales > F082 > Sulfidibacterium. The sequence continues at coordinate 5,662 of JALVZH010000028.1, forward strand.
CCGACGACCCGGCCCGCTTCCTGTTGCACTTTGCCTGGGCACCCGACGGTATTGATGAAAATGAAACAGCCGTTTCGATTAATGTCTATGCCTGGGGTAAGAATGTCTATGTCCGGTCGGTGGCAGAAGCCGTGAACCAAAAAGGCAAAGTTTTTGTTTACGACTTGTACGGAAGAGAAATTATACATGCCGATTTGCAGGGTGGCGAATTGGAAAGAATCCCGGTAATATTAAGCAATACTTACGTTATTGTAAAAGTGGTTAAAGCGGGAAACAGCAAAACGGCAAAATTGTTTATTAATTAATTTAAGTACAAAACAATAAGTAACAAATTATAAAAAGACATAACCATGAAAACGTTAAAGATATCACTGTTAATCGTACTTTTTACTCTTTTTGCGGTTGCCGGTTATACCCAGCCTCCGCCACCGCCCGGCGGTAGTGGTGGAACGGGCAATAGTTCCTCTAACAAAATAGGGGGCAGCGGGCCCGTAGGCAGCGGCCTGTTTATATTGTTAGGGCTTGGTGCCGCTTATGGCGGTAAAAAGTTTTACGATATAAGAAAATCGAAAGAAGAAGAGAAAAGTTGAGAAGCCCGGCTTGGAAGGACTGAACAGGTTTATGAAATAATTTTCGCCGTAATACATGACGGGAGAGCTTAAAATACAGCGGTATATTTCGTAAATAAGTACCGGCATTTTTCCCTGTTTTGGAAAATTTTTCCATGTGTAAGAATTCCGGGCTATACCGGAAAGCCGGTTTCCTTTAAAGGAAAAATCTTTTGGAAAATTTGTAATGTTGTAAAAAACAACGGAATTGTTTTTTTAATTCCTGTGAAATTTTACAACATTCCCGTTTTGGAATTTTTCATTAGATTTGAGACCTTTAAACAGAAAAAGAAATATACCATGCGTAAAAATTATTTTCTTCTCATCCTGATTTCCTTATCAGTATTATTATCAAATGCTTATGCAGGCGAAGGGATGTGGATTCCCGCTCTTTTGAAACAGCTCAACGAAAAAGAGATGAAGGCCATGGGAATGAAAATATCGGCCGAAGATATTTATTCCGTAAATCACAGCAGCATGAAAGATGCCATTTTGCTGTTTGGCCGGGGGTGTACTTCCGAAATAATTTCGAAAGACGGTTTACTGCTAACCAACCACCACTGCGGTTACAGCGCCATTCAAAGACACAGCAGCGTTGAGCACGATTATCTTACCAACGGATTTTGGGCCATGAGCCGTTCGGAAGAGCTTCCAAACCCCGGATTAACTGCCACCCTCATGATTCGCATGGACGAGGTTACCGACAGGGTGCTTCAAGGGGTTACCGATAATATGGCCGAAGCAGAGAGAAACAGGATTATCGGTAAAAATGCAAAGGAAATAGAGAAAGAGATTGAAGAAACCACTCCCTATCAGGCAAAAGTGAAGTCGTTTTTCAAGGGAAACAGTTACTGGGTTATTGTTACGCAAACCTTTAAAGACATCCGTCTTGTGGGTGCTCCTCCCTCCAACATAGGTAAATTCGGCGGCGATACCGACAACTGGATGTGGCCCCGTCATACGGGCGACTTTTCACTTTTCAGAATTTATGTGGGCCCCGACGGGAAACCTGCCGAATATTCGGAAGACAATGTACCGTATCAACCCAAATACTATTTTCCCATTTCGTTAAAAGGTGTAAAAGAGGGCGATTTCACCTTTGTTTACGGCTATCCGGCACGTACCAACGAGTATCTGCCCGCCGATGCCGTGGCGCTTATTGCCGAAAAAGAGAATCCGCGATTGATTAAAATACGTGACGCCAGAATAAAAATATTCAAGAAATACGCCGAACAAAGTCCGGAACTTCGTATTAAATATGCGGCAAAAGAGGCCCGGGTGGCCAACTACTGGAAAAAGATGATAGGGCAAAGCAGGGGCATAAAACGAATGCACGGAATAGAAAAAAAACGGGCATTTGAAAATTCTTTCGAACAATGGGTTAACGGTTCGCCGGAACGGAAAAAGAAATACGGAGGGCTGCTGACGGCATTTTCGGAAACGTACAAACAACTGGAACCCTATAAATTATCTGCCGATTATCTGTGGGAAGCCGGAATGGGAACGGAACTGGTGTTATTTGCTTCACGCTTTAACACGCTGGTGCAGGAGAGCAAAAAGAGAGATGCCGATACCGCAAAAATCAATAAAGAGGTGAAGAAACTGAAAAAATCAGTGCAAGGGTTTTTTAAAGATTACTATGTGCCGGTTGACAAAGAGGTGATGGCCGCACTACTGAAAATTTATAATGAGGACATGCAATTCCCTTTTAAACCCGGATTTTTTCACAAGATAAACGATAAATTCAAAAACGATTACAAGGCTTATACCGATTACGTTTTCAGAAAAAGTTTGTTGGATAACCGTGATAAAATTGAGGACTTTTTGGATGGTTATTCTCCGAAAAAGTATAAAAAACTGATGAAAGATCCGGCTTTTAAAATGCAACGGGAAATAGTGGAAATGTACAAAGACAACTATAATCAAAAGTTAAAAAGTCTGAACCACAGGATAGACAGCCTGATGCGCATTTATATGAGAGCACAAATGGAGATGCAGCCGGAGAAAAGGTTTTATCCCGATGCCAATTTTACATTGCGGGTTACCTATGGCGACGTAAGCGGATACTCGCCCGCCGATGCCGTACAATACATCCCCTACACCACGCTTAACGGAATTATGGAAAAAGAAAACCCCGAAATTTATGACTATGTGGTTGAACCGAGGTTGAAAAAGCTGTTCAAAGAAAAAGATTTCGGACAGTATGCCGATGCCGACGGAACGCTACATGTATGTTTTATTGCAAGCAACCATACTTCGGGCGGCAATTCGGGGAGTCCGGTTTTTGATGCCGACGGTAATCTGGTGGGAGTGAATTTCGACCGTTGCTGGGAAGGTACCATGAGCGATTTAATGTTCGATCCAAATGTTTGCAGAAATATCACCCTCGATATCAGGTATTTCCTTTTTGTTTTGGACAAATATGCAGGAGCCGGATATTTGCTGGACGAAATGAAACTTGTTAAGTGATACAGCTTAATAAAGTTGTTTGAGTATAATATAATGACAATAATTTTATTTAACAAACAGAATTATCAAACTTTAAACATGTTCAATAACTAAATTTTTTAAACATAATCAAAAAGGGTCATGAAAAACAATTTACGATTTTTACTTACGGTTTTTACCGCATTTTTCCTCACACTTACATTATCGGCACAATACTCGCTCGATTTTGATGGAGGAGAAGATTACGTTGCCTTAAACGGAACCGACGTGGCACCGCCATGGACAGTGGAAGTTATGGTAAACAAAAACGAAACCGACAATTATCAGCACCTGCTTACCGGAAACGACGGAAACAGCGGGATCAGGCTCGAACAATACTGGGGTGTAAACGTGGGTTTTACCCAATCGGGAGTGGCCGACTGGTCGTTTAGCTACACAGCACCCATAGGCCAATGGGTTCAACTGACAATTACCAACGACGGAAACACAACAAAACTTTATGTTGACGGCGTTTTTAACAGTTCGGTAAATGCTTCCATCAACATGCCGCTGAAATGGATAAGTAAAAATACCGAATTCGCATCTCTAAAAGCCAAAATAGATGAATTGCGGATGTGGGATATGGTTTTGAGCGACAGCATTATACAGCAAAATTCACATCAACCTGTTGACCCGACTCACCCCAATTATGCAAATTTGTTGCACTATTATAAATTTGACGAAGGTACGGGAAATACCTGTTACGATTCCAAAGGCAATCTCGACGGGACAATTTACGGAGCCACCTACTACATGGAAACCGAACACGACGCCGGAGTAAAAGAGCTGGTTGCCCCGGCAATATCACCGGATAATTATTCGTCGCACGAGCCTTTGATTGTCAGGGTAAAAAATTACGGTACCCAACCCATTACCGAAGATTTTACCGTGAGCTATCTGTTGGAAGGAATTCCACAGGAGACCGATACTATCAGAGCAAGTCAAAACCCGTTACAACCCAACCAAACCATTGATGTTCAGTTCGATTCTATCGATATGAATACTTCTGGAACCTATAACTTCGATTTTTTTACCGCACTTCCCAATGATGAAAATACCTCTAACGATACCCTTTCCAAAAGCCTTGTAAGTGTTTCACATGTGGTGGGAAACATAACCGGATTTGAGGTGGATACCAATGCAGCTTTGATTACCTGCGGCCAGTCGAAAGTTAAAGTGATTTTTTACAAAGACGATATGTTCAGAATATGGCTGGCACCATCGGGAAGTTTTTCCAATCCGGCAGCCGACAACATTGTCGTTAGTTACGATTATCCCTCTTTCGATATCAGTTGGAGCGACTCTTCGTCATTTTATGTATTGGGAACCTCAAAAATTTATTTAAAGGCATTCAAAAACCCGTTGCGTTTTGAGCTTTACGAAAGCGCGACAAACAAACCCATATGGAAAGAGAGTCAGGGACTTGATTACGGAGTCAGGACTTTTCAATATTTAAAATCATCGCCGGGCGAATATTTTTACGGCGGCGGCATGCAAAACGGCTACTTTTCGCACAAAGGAACCACAATAAAAATTTCCAAAGAGACCCAAAATTGGGATGATGGTGCGGTTCCCAATCCGGTGCCGTTTTACATGAGCACAAACGGCTACGGAGCTTTCCGTAATACCTTTGCACCGGGAGAATACAATTTCAGCAATCCTTATGAGAATCAGGCCAGCCACTGGGAAAACCGTTTCGACTGCTTTTATTTTTACGGCCCCTCTTTAAAGGAGGTGTTGAACGGTTATACCGGGCTTACCGGACGTCCGTTTTTGCCGCCGCGCTGGGGTCTCGAACTGGGTGATGCCGACTGTTACAACAAAGACGGGCAAACCACACCCGATGTTATAGAACTTGTTGCCGACAAATATCGCGAATACGATTTGCCGGGCGGATGGATTTTGCCCAACGACGGCTACGGATGCGGCTATACCGATTTGCCGTATGTTGTTGAACAGTTACACCAAAGAGGTTTTTATACCGGTTTGTGGACGGAAGACGGTGTAAGCCAGATAGCCTGGGAAGTGGGAACGGCCGGAACCCGCGCCTGCAAACTGGATGTGGCCTGGGTGGGCTCGGGATACCTGAATGCACTGAATGCCTGCAAAGAGGCTTACAACGGAATTGAAAACAATTGCGATGACCGCGGATTTGTATGGTCGGTATGCGGCTGGGCCGGAACCCAACGCTATTCGGTGGTGTGGTCGGGCGACCAGTACGGCGGATACGAATTTATCAGGTTTCATATTCCCACCATCATTGGTTCCGGTTTGTCGGGATACAACCTCGCCTCTTCCGACCTTGACGGTATTTTCGGGGGCAGTGCACCTACTTACGCACGCGATATCCAGTGGAAAACATTTATTCCCGTTTTCTATGCCATGTCGGGCTGGGCACCCAGCGATAAACATCCCTGGAATTACGGTACTTCGGTGAAAAACATCAGCAGGGATTATCTGAAACTGAAACTGAAACTTACACCGTATATGTACACCAATTGCAACACTGCCTACGAAACAGGTACCCCGACAGTGAGAGCCATGGTTTTGGAATTTCCCGAAGACTCAACTACCTACGACAAAACAACACAGTATCAATTTATGAGTGGGAAATGGATATTGGTAGCACCCGTATATAAATCGGCTTACCGCAGAGACAGCATTTATTTTCCGAAAAATTCCATGTTTGTTGATTATTGGGACGGTACCGTTTACGAAGGACCGCAGTTTGTAAGCAACTATTCGGCACCGCTGTACAAGTGCCCCGTTTTTATTAAAACCGGTGCCATAATTCCCATGTACACCGAGCGGCTTTACGACAACCAGTTTCCCAAAGACACCGTAATATACGACATATATCCCGACGGACAGTCGGGTTTTGAAATGTATGAAGATGACGGAACGTCGAGGGAATACCGCAACGGAGCTTTTGCAAAAACATTAATAACCTGCGACGGCCCTCTTTTCGGAACAGGAGGCATTACCACGGTAACGGTTGGCGAAACCACAGGCGACTATGAAGGAAAACCGGAAAACCGTGTCAGTCTTTTCGAATTGCATATCCGCAGCTGGCCCGATGCCGTACTGCTTAACGACCAACCTCTGGAACAATACAGTACGGCGGAAGAGTGGGAACAGGCCGAAAGCGGTTGGTATTACGATTCGGAAGACAGAATGGGAATTGTACATGTAAAAACAGGCGTATTGCCCGTTAACGAAAGTTTTACCGTTATAGTGGATGCTTTAACGGGCATGGACAAACACAATGAAATATCACCCGCAATATATCCGAATCCCACGGCAGGACAAATTAATATAAGCTCTAAGGGATTCAATATTAACGCAATAGATATTTACAACATGCAGGGGGTTTTAATAAAACATCTTGCAATAGACAACGGAGGAAGCAAACTGCCTGTACGATTTAATATCGGTTACTTACCCGACGGTGTTTATCTGATAAAAGTAAAAACCGGAAAGAAAGAGTTTTACAAAAGGATAACCAAAATTTGATGAACCTGTCGTTATCCGCAATGGAAATATTTTGAGACAAGTTGCATCACTTTTTCGTCGTCGTTTTCAATAGAGGCTCTGAGATTATTATCGTCGAATGCTTTTAATGTTCCGGCCAGATATTGTATCAGATCCTCTTTGAAAACATTGTATTTCAGGTATATATCTTTCTGTCTCAGGAGGTTTCCCGCCGATTCGACACACGAAGAGGGCAATTGATCCAACTGCTGTTGTTTCTCTTTGTTCTCTTCTTCAAAAATGTTGATGTCAACATAGGTTTTCCGGGCGATTTCCAAAGCGTTTTCCAGTTCGAAACCATGCCTTGCAGCCACGGTAATACCTGCCAGCAGCAGGTAAACATCGGCCGAGCCGTCGGCGTTTCTTATTTCGATGGTCTGTTTGTTCGAAAAATCCACTTCATCGCCGTTTTCCTGCGGATTCACCTTGCTTATCATGTTTACGGGCGTTGTCCATCCCAGCGGCACACGCACCAGCACCGAACGGTTTCTGTCGCCCCAGCATATGTTGGTAGGTGCTTCCTGATGTGGCACCAGTCTGAAATAGGAGGTGGGATTTTGGTTGCCGAAAGCCGTTAACGAAGGAGCCAGTTCCATATAACCGGCAATCATGGTTTTGGCAACATCGCTCAACTGTCCGTTTTCTATCAGCAGGTTTTTGTCGTCTTTCATAATGCGGCTGTGGATGTGCAGTCCGCTACCCGCTTTTCCGATGGTTATTTTGGGAGCAAAGGTAACCGTAACACCATGCTTTGCCGCCAGTGTACGGATAATCCATTTGGCAATAATCAACTGGTCGGCGGCATCCTGCACGTCAACCGGCAGGAATTCTATTTCGTTTTGTTCATATACCAGTCCGTTTTTTGTGAAGTTGCCCACTTCCGAATGGCCGTATTTTATTTTACCGCCAGCTTCGGCAATCAGTTTCATGGCTTCCGTACGGAAATCGCCCCACTTTGAGAACGGTGACGACTCGTGATAGGCACGCTGGTCTTCGGCGGGAAACAATCCGTCGTCTTCGCTGATAATGTAATATTCCAGCTCGCCCATGGCCTCAAAGCGGTAGCCTGTAACCTCTTTAAAAGCATTGTGGGCCTTTTGCAAAATATATTCGGGTGCGCTCTCAAAGGGTTTACCCTCGCTGTCGTAATAGGCACAAAGAATGTCGAGGGTGGGAATTTCGGAAAAAGGATTCAGAAATGCGGTTTTGTACCGGGGAATAACGTATAAATCGCTGTGGCCGGCTTCGATAAAAGGAAAAAGGCTGGAACCGTCAACACGCTCGCCGGCGGTAAGCAGGTTTTCCAGGTGATTGCGGCTGCCGATGATAAAGTTCAGCGTTTTCAGTCTGCCGTCCCATCCGGCATAGCGGAAATTAATCATCTGTATATCATAATCCTCAATAAAGCGGATCAAATCATCTTTGGTAAGCTGATCGGCCGGTTTGTTCAAATAGCGAACAACCGGATTGGGGTTCATTAATATGCTGTTGTCCATAATTAAAAAATTTGGGCGACAAACTTAGAGAAAAAATAATTTTGTTTTGCGCAATAGTGAGATTTAAACCCATTTGTGAAACATAATTCCGCTTTTGCCGTTTAACACACAACTTTAATGAAGTTGTCTTTAAGTTAATATAATGACAATGAGTATAAATATTGGAAAAAATGAAAAAAACAATAAACACATCCAATGCACCGGCAGCCATAGGCCCTTACAGTCAGGCCGTTGAAGCCAACGGTTTTCTTTTTATTTCGGGACAAATTCCGGTAAACCCCGAAACGGGTAAAATTGTTGAAGGAGGCATTACGGAGCAAACGGAACAGGTAATGAATAATATAGGAGCCATTTTAAAAGAGGCCGGATATACTTTTAACGATGTGGTTAAATCAACCTGCCTGTTGAGTGATATGAGCAACTTTGCCGAAATGAATGCGGTGTATGGAAAATATTATCCCGAAAATCCCCCGGCACGAGCCGCTTTTGCCGTAAAAGACCTGCCGCTTGGCGTGCTGATAGAGATAGAGACCATTGCGGCTAAATAGGAGACATCAATTAGAAATAATCCTTAGCTTTGTCAAAAAAAGAACTGCCATGAACACATTGGAACTCAAAAAAAATTTCACATTTTAATTGACAGCATAGACAATGAAAGCCTGTTGTCAGACTTTTATGTTTTGATTAAGAAAAGAATTTCGGATAAAGAAGGGAAACTATGGAAAAGCTTGACAAAAAAGGAACAGGAAGAACTGAATTTAACATTTGAAGAAAGCGAAAACCCTGAAAACCTGATAAGCCATGAAGAAATGATAAAAAACATTACAAAATAATTTACTCACCGTTTCACATCCAAATTCCTACATTTATAAAAGTTTACTTCCCCATAAATACCCTCTTCCCCACCGGAATTTTAAAACACTTAACACAAAACTTTTTTCCTCACTTCTCAAATAACATTTACCTTTGTAAAAACAATCTGTTACAAGGCGGGGAAACATAAATGTATCAAAAACAGTTGTCAAACAGGAAATATGTAATTGCCGGGATTATCCTTTTGGTATCCCTGATTTATCTTGTGCGGCTCTTTTTCCTACAGGTAATCGACAACAGAACCAAGATTTCCGCCGAGAACATTGCTTTGCGTACCGAAACCGAATACCCTTCGCGTGGCAGAATTTACGACCGCAATCATCGGCTTTTGGTTTATAACGAAGCGGTTTACGACCTGATGGTTATTCCGCGGCAGGTAAAAAACATTGACACTGCCGAATTGTGCAGGTTGCTGCAAATAGACCGCGCCTATTTCCTGAAAAAGATGAAAAAAGCCAAAAGGTACTCACGGTACAAACCTTCGGTGTTTATGAAACAGTTGTCCAAAGAAGAGTTTGCCCCGTTGCAGGAGAAGCTGTTCGCCGTATGCCTGCAATCGGGCATCTATGCTGAGCACAAGGTTAAATC
>JALVZH010000029.1:0-4007 GCA_027022105.1 Bacteroidales bacterium
CACTTTTTTAAACCCCCACATTGATTATCTTTGCGCAAAAATTCAGGGAATCATGGCCAAATACGTAGAAACACCGTTGATGAAGCAATACAACCAGATAAAGGCAAAGTATCCGGATGCGTTGCTTTTGTTCCGTGTGGGTGATTTTTACGAAACCTTTGGTGATGATGCAAAAAAAACCGCAGGCACGTTGGGCATTGTGCTTACCAAACGGCGTAACGGTGCCGCCTCTTTTGTTGACCTGGCAGGCTTTCCGCACCATGCGCTGGACAATTATCTTCCCAAGTTGGTGCGGGCGGGGTACCGTGTTGCCATTTGCGACCAGCTTGAAGACCCGAAACTGGCGAAAAAAATTGTAAAACGGGGTGTAACCGAATTGGTAACACCGGGTGTTTCGCTCAACGACAATGTGCTGGAACAAAAAGAGAACAACTTTCTTGCTGCGGTACATCTTACTTCGGGAATTTGCGGTGTGTCGTTTCTCGATATTTCCACCGGTGAGTTTTACGTTGCCGAAGGAAACCGTGAGTATATTGATAAGATGTTGCAGGGGTTTGCCCCCAGCGAGGTGGTTTTGCAGCGCCAAAACAGAATGCAGTTTATTGAAGAGTTTGGCGACAAGTTTTACCTTACCTTTTTCGACGACTGGGTTTTTACCGAAGACTTTGCCCGCGAATCGCTGCTGAAACATTTTAATACCACCTCGCTGAAAGGTTTTGGTGTTGAAGAGATGACCATGGGAATTATTGCCGCCGGAGCAGCCCTGCATTATCTGCACGAAACACATCATGAAAAATTAGACCATATCTCTAAACTGAGCCGCATTGACGAAGGAAAATATGTATGGCTCGATAAATTTACCATCAGGAATCTTGAACTGATTCAACCGCTCTTTTCCGGTGGAAAATCGCTGCTGGATGTTATCGACCGGACCAACTCGCCCATGGGTGCCCGGCTGATGCGCCGCTGGATTACCCTGCCGCTGAAAGAGAAATCGGAAATAGATGAACGGCTTGATGTTGTTGATTTCCTGATTAATAACTTTGAAACCGAAGAGTTTTTAAGTGAGGAAATTAAAAAGGTGGGCGACCTGGAAAGGCTCATCTCAAAAGTGGCTACTTACCGGGTCAATCCAAGGGAACTGGTGCAACTGCGCAGGGCACTGCAATCGGTCGATACCATAAAACAACATTTGGAAGAACGGGAAAGTCCTGTCCTGAAAAAAATATCAGAGCAGTTAAATCCCTGTTCCGGACTTATCAACAAGCTGATTAAAGAACTGAAAGAGGAACCTGCCCTTTCTTCTGCCAAAGGAATGATCATTGCCGACGGTGTTTCGGAAGAGCTGGACGAATTGCGGAAAATTGCCTATTCGGGAAAAGATTATCTTCAGCAGTTGCAACAAAGAGAGATGGAACGCACGGGAATAAGCTCGCTTAAAGTGGGATACAACAACGTTTTCGGCTATTATCTCGAAGTTACCAACACCCACAAAGACAAAGTGCCGCCCGAGTGGCACCGCAAACAGACCCTGACCGGTTCGGAACGTTACATCACCGAAGAGTTGAAAGAGTACGAGCAAAAAATATTGGGTGCCGAAGAAAAGATAGCCGTTTTGGAACAGCAGCTTTTTCAACAGTTGGTTTACAATGCGGCCACCTATGTACAACCCATTCAGCTTGATGCATCGCTGCTTGCCGGGCTCGACTGCCTGGTTTCGTTTGCCACGGTTTCCCGCGAAAATGATTATACCCGTCCGGAAATAAACGACGATTACGCTATCGACATCAAAGAGGGGCGCCATCCTGTAATTGAGCAAAACCTGCCGGCAGACGAACATTATGTACCCAATGATATCTTTCTTGACAATCAGAAACAACAGATTATTATTCTTACCGGTCCCAATATGTCCGGTAAATCGGCTCTGTTGCGTCAGACGGCATTGATAGTACTGATGGCCCAGATGGGAAGCTTTGTTCCTGCCGGCAAAGCGGTTATCGGCAGGGTTGACAAGGTTTTTACACGTGTGGGGGCGTCCGACAACATCTCTTCCGGCGAATCCACTTTTATGGTAGAGATGAACGAAACGGCAAGCATCCTGAACAACATTTCCAACCGCAGCCTTATTCTTTTGGACGAAATAGGGCGCGGCACCAGCACCTACGACGGTATCAGCATTGCCTGGTCGATTGTTGAGTTCTTGCACAACCATCCCGCTTTCAGGGCAAAAGTGCTGTTTGCAACCCATTATCACGAGCTGAACGAAATGGCTGCCACCATGAAGCGCATCCGGAATTATCATATTTCCATTAAAGAGGCCGGGAAAAAGATTATCTTTTTACGGAAACTGCAAAGGGGCGGCAGTGAGCACAGTTTTGGTATTCATGTTGCCGAAATGGCCGGAATGCCGCAAAAAGTTCTGCAACGTGCCAAGGAGTTGCTCACCAAGCTGGAACAGAGCCACAGCCACAGCGAGCTGAACAAAGCTGCAGAAAAGGGTTCCTCGCCCGATGAAGGTTATCAGCTGAGTTTCATTCAGCTTGACGACCCGCTGCTGCTGCAAATCAAAGAAGACATCCTGAACACAAACATCGATACGCTTACCCCCGTTGAAGCACTGATGAAGCTGAATGAGATTAAGAAGTTGTTGGGTGATGTGGGGTAGATGTATTGTTTGTTCTTATGGTTTGTGAATCCGATTTTTATGCATTGTTAAAATTTCATATTTTAAAAGGTTAATTGTACGGATAAGAGATTTCATCAATATTTCATGTGGCTCGGAATCAGGTCGCGGGGGAGCGGATAAAACTTTCAGGTCGAGGCTGGCAATGCGGGTAGAGACCTGAAAAGTTAAGAAGAACAAGCATAAGATTCCGTCGCCATTCCGACGCACCTTGCCTGCCTTTCAATGGCTCGGAATTGGGACGGGGAGGGGGATTGATCAGCTTGCGGCGGACACGTTTGAATGTTTTATGTGATATTTTTAATGTAATATGTTTGATATAAGATATCCGACATAAGACATTAGAATTAAGAATGAGAAGTGCGGCAGGGATGGAAGCGGTAGTTTGCGATGTCTGAAAGCATGCAACTGCAAGCCCGCAGATTGCGATGCCTGAAGGCATGCAACTGCAAGCCCGGCCGCCCAAATAAATTAAAAAAAACTGACAATATTCCATTTAGTATCTTCCTCAATAAATTCAACCTGCCCCGGCATTTAAACCTTTTATCTTATCTTTGCTTTCTTTAAAAAAAACAGCGTGCAGTTTAAGGATATCATAGGGCAGGAAGAGGTGAAAGAGCAGTTGCGCAAGCGGGTTGCCGATAAAAGGATAGCCCATACCCAACTGTTTCTGGGGCCGGAAGGAAGCGGAAATCTGGCACTTGCCATTGCTTTTTCGCAGTACCTCAATTGCGAGAACAAACAAAACGGCGACAGTTGCGGACAATGCCCTTCCTGCATAAAATACCGTTCTTTTGCCCATCCCGACCTGCACTTCTTTTTTCCGACCATCACTTCCGAATCCATTAAGGCGCCCAAATCGGAACTGTACATGAAAGAGTGGCGCGAATACCTGATAAAAACCGGCGGATATGTAACACAAGAGGGCTGGTGGGAACAAATCGGGCTTTCGGGAAACAAACAGGGAACCATTTACGTGCGGGATGCTTCCGACATTATTCAAACCCTGAGCATAAAGCCCTATGAGGCCGAATTTAAAACGGTGATTATATATCTGCCTGAGAAACTGCACCTTTCGGCCAGCAACAAACTTTTGAAGACCTTTGAAGAGCCGCCGCAAAAATCGCTGATTCTTATGGCGGGCGAGCGGTATGAGCTTTTACTGCCCACCGTACGGTCGAGAACCCAACTGGTAAAAATACCGCGACTTCGCGATGAGGATATAAAAGATGCCCTGGTGCAATACGACGGTGGAAAAACCGATGCCGCAACCCTGGAAAACATTGTGATGCAATCGTACGGCAACTGGAACAAAGCGCTGACA
>JALVZH010000029.1:4017-4845 GCA_027022105.1 Bacteroidales bacterium
AAAATATAGAAGACGAGCAATTTAATTTCATTAAGTTTCGCGAATGGATGCGGCTCTGTTTTAATCCGGGAAATTTTGTGGAACTGATAAACCTCAGTAAAAAACTGGCCTCGTTGCCCCGTGAAAAACAAAAGAGACTGCTGCTTTACGGGATGGAAGTAATACACAACACTTTGCTTTCGAACACACGGCTTACCGGCAAAATACGTACGGCAGGGGAAGAGGCTGAATACATCAGAAAGTTTTCACCGTTTATTAACGAGGTGAACAGGGAAAAGATGTACGAACTGCTCAACCGGGCGGTGTATCATCTGGAACGGAATGCAAATGCCAACATCCTGTTTGGCGACCTGAGCATTCAGTTCAGCATTCTTTTGGCACAGGGAAGACAAAAGGTAAAGCAATCTTCCTAACGGGTTTATTTCCCGTTTATAAGTTCCGCCTCAAGTACCTTTTTCGTTGATTTGGTAACCCGGCAGCAGGCACTGTTGCGCAATCCCATAACCCACAGTATTTCGTCACCCGACAAGAGCAAAAACAGGTGTTCTTTGTCAATGAGCGAAATCTTTTTGTTTGTCAGGATATCGCTCACCGGCTTACTCTGCTTCATACCAAAGGGCACCATGCGGTCGCCTTGCCGCCAGGGCCTTATTTGCAAGGGAAAAACCAGCTTATCCAGGTCGAACCAGGCTTTTGCGGGATTCCGTTCAAACGAGACCTCTTCGCGGGATTTTACAGAAAACCTGACTCTTAACGGTTTCTCTATTTCCATTTCGGGATAATGAATCCAAACAGGTTCCGTATCTTTTGTATTTCTTTCGGTAAGGA
>JALVZH010000030.1:0-1055 GCA_027022105.1 Bacteroidales bacterium
AAAGGCATAAGCAAATTCGTTTTGAATGGCCTGCTGGTCGCGTGGCAGCGCATAAATATCCATGGCTTTTTTGTAGAGATAATTGAAAGAGCGAACATCGTCGAGTCCGGCAATATGATCCTTGTGACAATGGGTTATCAGGATGGCATCCAAACGTTTTACACGTTCACGAAGCATCTGTTGTCTGAAATCGGGACCGGCATCAATAGTAAAGACCGTATCGTTTGTTTCTATCAACACCGATGTACGTAATCTGTGATCTTTTCTCCTGCCGTTTGTGCAAACATCACATTCACAAGCCACTACCGGAACTCCCTGGGATGTACCCGTACCTAAAAACGTAACCTTTATCATCCGTTTCAAAAATATTTTCAAAGGTAAACATTGATTGAGATTATCAAACCGATTCTTTGTTATTTTTACGCTGTTAAAATGAGGAAGCATTGAAAAGCAAACGCACACCAATCCCGGACAACCATGGTACTTTTGATAAAACGGCGGAAAACAAAGCCGTTCAACCTCAATTATTCTCTTCGGTGAAGCTCTTTTTTTGTGTTGACGCAGCATCCGACAAAAAGCAGATTGAAGATATTTGTCGCAAAGCCGAAGCCGATTTTAAGCATGTCGAGGTAATTTTGTTATCTTTTGATAAGGAAACGGCAGAGAGTGGGGTCAACGGACGGATAATCTTTACAAAAAAAGATTTTAACCTTTTTGGCAGACTTAAAAGAAAAGCGAAAGAACGATTCGGTACCGAACCGGCACCATTACTCATTGTTTTTCCTGCCAAAGAGAGGAACAAACAGTGCGGACGACTTATCAGCGTCGTACCTGCAAAAATAAAAGCCGGCCCAGGCAACTGTTTTTACAGCGATTTATTGAATTTTACCGTAAAAACGCAGCAGAAAAAAACAGCCGGTTTTGAAACTTTTTACGAACAGTTGGTGTATTATGTAAAATCGATGGGGTTGATGAATGGTTAGTTTGTAAAATAGTTTCCATTTACGATAATAACATTGAAAAACAAGGTCTTGAAACCTATTTTTTAAATCAAA
>JALVZH010000030.1:1065-4831 GCA_027022105.1 Bacteroidales bacterium
AACTGCAAATAAGTTCTTTAAAACAAACGGAACATGAATAAATTTTACCCGATTAAAGGAGCCGGCGTGGCCATTGTCACCCCGTTTCACAATTACGGCACCGTTGATTTTTCCTCATTGGAAAAATTGCTGAACCACATTATCAAAGGAGGTGTTGATTTTATTGTAGCCATGGGCACCACAAGCGAAGCGGCCACACTGTCGAAAGATGAAAAATTTGCTTTAATGGATTTTATCAAAGAGACGGTAAACAGCCGTGTTCCCATTGTTATGGGTATCGGCGGAAACAGCACCCAAAGCGTTATCTCGCAAATTAAAAATACCGATTTACAAGGGATTTCGGCAATATTATCGGTAACACCTTATTACAATAAACCCAGCCAAAAGGGGCTTGTCTATCACTATAAAAATGTGGCGGCAGCAAGTCCCGTTCCAATTATAATGTACAATGTACCGGGACGGACAAGCGTTAACCTGAACGCAGAAACAACCCTGCAGCTGGCCGAAGAGGTGGAGAATATCGTGGCTGTTAAAGAGGCATCGGG
This sequence comes from Bacteroidales bacterium, assembly GCA_027022105.1. Lineage (GTDB taxonomy): Bacteria > Bacteroidota > Bacteroidia > Bacteroidales > F082 > Sulfidibacterium. Next base: position 1,611 of record JALVZH010000030.1, read on the forward strand.
AAACATGGCACAAATAATGGAAATATTGAGAAACAAGAGCGATGATTTTTATCTTCTTTCCGGCGACGATGCACTCACTTTCCCCATGATGGCCCTTGGAGCCGAAGGGGTTATATCGGTTGTGGCCAATGCATACCCGCTGGCGTTTTCCCAAATGGTTTCCCTGTCGGCAAACGGAGACTATCAAAAAGCAAGGGAGATACATTATTCTCTGTTGCCATTTATCAACATGCTTTTTGCCGACGGTAATCCGGCCGGAATTAAAGCCGCACTGGATAAAATGGGTATTCTGAAAAACAACCTGCGTTTGCCGTTGGTTAAAGTGAAGAAATCGGTTACTTTTCAGATTGAAAAATTTATCAACGAGTACCGTTTTTCCCAAGATTAATACAACCATCGGGTTCAGGAAAGAGTCCCTTCAATAAACTTTATTTAAAATGAAAAAGACAGGCCGCCTGCTATTAATGCTTATGGCATTTTTATATTTTTTCCCCTTTGTCAATGCACAACAGGTTTCCGTACGGGAAGCATTCCGTCAACTTGATAAAAGAAGAGAAATATATTTTTCCGTAAATATTCCTCACGGGGAAAATACAAAAGATTTTATTCAAAAAATTGATCGCCTGGTCTATATTGATAAAATTCAAAACAGTACCATTACGGCTTACGCCAATAAAAAGCAGTTTGAAAAATTTGTCGGGGAACAGATTCCGTTTCAACTGCTTACGCCTCCATCCATGCGATTGCCAAAAGCCCTGCTCGACAAAAGACCTGCACGGGCCGTAAACAGTTGGGATTACTACCCCACTTACCAGCAGTATGTTGATTTGATGAACGGTTTTGCCAACGATTATCCCAATCTTTGCGAACTGGTAAATATCGGCCAGACGGTGGAAGGCCGCGATTTGCTTTTTATTCACATTAACGACAGCCTCGGTGTTGACCAAAACGAACCGGAATTTATGTACACGGCCACCATGCACGGCGACGAAACCACACCCTATGTTTTGATGTTGCATCTGATTGATTATTTGTTGTCCAATTACGGCACCGATGATAAGGTAACCAACCTTGTGAACAACATTGACATCTGGATAAACCCTCTGGCCAATCCCGACGGCACTTATGCAGGCGGAAACAATACGGTATATGGAGCCACGAGAGAGAATGGCAACGGTATTGACTTAAACCGGAACTATCCCGACCCCGAAGACGGCCCCCACCCCGACGGCAATGAGTATCAGCCCGAAACGGTTGCATTTATGAATCTTGCGGAAGACCGTGACTTTGTTTTGTCGTGCAACATGCATACAGGTGCCGAGGTGGCCAATTATCCCTGGGATACCTGGAGCCAACTGCATGCCGACGACGACTGGTGGGTGTATGTATGCCGCGAGTATGCCGACACGGTGCATGCCCATTCCCCTGCCGGTTACTTTACCGACCTGGATAACGGTATTACCAACGGTTACGCCTGGTATTCCATAGCAGGAGGCAGACAGGATTATATGAACTACTTTCAAAACTGCCGCGAATTTACCCTTGAATTGTCTGAAACAAAAATGCCATCGCCGGCACTAATGCCTGATTATTGGGAATATAATTACCGCTCATTCCTCAACTACATGGAACAATCGCTTTATGGCGTCAGAGGTATCGTAACCAACAAATACAACGGTCATGCCGTTAAAGCAAAGGTGTTTGCCGAAGCACACGATTACGATAATTCTTACGTGTATTCCTCTTTGCCGGTGGGCAACTATCACCGACCGGTAAAGACTGGCACCTATGATTTAACCTTTTCGGCCTTCGGATATTACCCGCAAACCATATACAATGTTACGGCAACCGACCGGCAGACCACATGGCTCAATGTGCAGCTTCATCCCATGGGTGTAATGGTGGCTGATTTTACTGTTTCCGACAGCCTGCTCACCCCCGGTTCCGCCGTCGATTTCTTTGACAATTCCTATTCCGACAGCATTGCCGCATGGCAATGGACTTTCGACGGCGGCGACCCCGCCTCTTCTACCGCTCAAAATCCTGCCGGTATAACATACAATACAATAGGTGAATACGATGTAACCCTGACCATAACCGATACCAGCGGGGCCACAAAAACCACGGTAAAACATAACTTTATTAAGGTGATGAACGGTATAAATATAGCTGACGATACCGTAACCACCTGTGAGGCACTCTTTTTTGACGATGGCGGCGAAAACGGAAATTACAACGACAACGGCGATTTTATCCTGACTTTTGTTCCCGGCACACCCAACAGTGCCATCCGTGTTACCTTTACCCGTTTTGCACTGGAAAGCAGCCTGCAATGCAGCAAGGATTATCTTTCGGTATATGACGGCAGCGATACCACGGCTGAATTGATAGGTACCTACTGCGGCACTGATATACCGGCGGTTTTCGTCGGTCAAAACGACGGAAACCTGACCTTTTATTTTCATTCGGACGAATCGGGAAACGATGCGGGTTGGAAAGCTTGGGTAACCTGCGATACCAATGTGGGAATCTATTACAAGCCCAAGCCAAAGGTGAATATTTTTCCCAATCCCGCAAAGAATTTTGTCTCGGTTGTTTCGGATGTATCAATGAAGTCCATCGAACTATTCAACCTGAACGGTATGCTGCTGAAAAGAGAGTGCATACATGGAACCGAAACGAAGTTTGCATTGAGGAACCTCACTCCCGGACTTTATCTGATTAAGATAAACGGTGAAAAAACAACTGTTGTTAAAAAACTGACGGTAACAGGCCGGTATTAAACCCGTAGCGGATATAATCGTCACGCGTATTAATATTTGCGTGAATGTCAGCTGTTTTTACCTGCACCTCTCCCCTGTCGCAGTGCTTTAACAAAAGTCTCAGATTTTGTGTTTCCGGATTGCCGGTGTTAACAATTTCATTCATTACCCTCCTGTTTATCAATACGGGATGTCCCGGCTTTTTATCATATACAGGAACACAATAATCGTGATTTGCAATACCTTTGAGCAACCGGTGGATTAAAGCTTCATTTATAAAAGGATTGTCAACATTTTGAATAAAAACCTGATTTTTTTCTTTCAGTTTCGAGACACCAAGCATTAATGAATAAAACCTTCCCTTTTCAGGGGTTTTGTTAACTGTAAAATGCACATTAGCAGGATATTCCGAGGCGTCTATCCGGGCAAAATCATCTTTATTTACAACAACCATGATAC
>JALVZH010000031.1:0-2585 GCA_027022105.1 Bacteroidales bacterium
GATATTTATCACATACGTTTCCGTCCCCTGAGTACATGCATATTTCAAAGGTACCACCATTGGGACATTCTTCTTGTTTCCACCTTTTTACTAAAAACTCGTTGGTAGTTTGCGAGGTTTGTAAAGTGGTGTTATTTAGCGCAAATACAACGTCGAAAATAGTTATACTTATTATAAATACCGATAGAAACTTTAATAATGATTTCATAACACAAAAATTTTAAGTTAAACAATAGTTCCTTTTTCGCTTACAGAGTTTAGGACGCGCGTCTTGTTTATAAACCTTCTCCGTAAACTTATTATGGATTAATCATTTGCAAAAAAAAAAAAAAAGATTTCAAAAAAACCAAATATTTTTAGTGTTTTTTTGTAATTTGTAACGATTGTAAATAAGAGGCGCCCGACACTAACTTTTTTATTTGTAATGGTGTTAAAACCACAACAAAAAAATTCTACTTTTGACCTCCAAACAACTTAAAAATGATTTACAAGCGGGGATTTGCATTTTCAACGGTTCTTATATTTACCGCCTTAAGCCTTACGGGCTGGTTTTTTGTGCCCATGCTTTCGGTACGGTTTCACCCCTCCGCAACACTTCCTTCGTTAAACATTAGTTGTTATTGGCCCAATGCTTCCGCCAACAATGTGGAAGCCCGAATAACTTCCAAAATCGAGTCGTCGGTAAACCGACTCAAAGGCATAAAAAAAATTACTTCCGTATCCTCGCCGGCAAAGGCAAGTATTGATATAGAGGTTGATAAATATACCGATCCCGACAAACTCCGCCTTGAACTCTCTTCTGTTCTGCGCCGCATTTATCCTTCATTACCGCAAGGAGCTTCTTATCCTCGCTTAAGGATGAATTATGCCGAAAACGAAAATGAAAAACCTTTACTTACCTATACCCTCAACGGACCTGCCGATAACAATCAATTAAAAAAACTTGCCGATAATGCCGTAAAGGCAAATTTGGCCATGATAAAAGGGATTAACGGAATTGAAATATACGGAGGCCTTGATGAACAATGGAATATTATTTACAATGAAAATATCTGCAACACGCTGAACATTAGCCGGAATGATATTAAAAATGCCGTTTCCGATTTTTTTGAAGAAACATCATTTGGCAGCAGCCGCATTAATGAAAACGGAAAAGAGAAAATCATCAGCGTGAAACTTGACAATAACTATAACGGCTTTAGCGGGTGGGGCGAAATACCCGTAAAAAAAACAGATGAAAGGATAATCCGCCTCGGCGACATTGCCCGTTTCGAAAAGTCACTTCAGGAACCCGTATCTTATTTCCGAATAAACGGACGTAATGCCCTTAACATCGTTATTTATCCCGATAAAGGGGTAAATACGGTTGAGCTGGCAAAAAAAATAAGAGCTCATGAAAGCATTATAAACCGTCATTTGCCCTCCGGTTATAATCTCAGTTTGTCGTACGATTCAACAAAATTTGTCAGCGATGAACTAAATAAAATATACCGCCGCACCCTGTTTACCTTACTCATTCTTTTGATATTTGTTTTTTTGGTCAGCTTTAACTTTAAATATGTGCTTCTCATCGTAATGAGTTTGTTTACCAATATTTCACTGGCATTTATCCTTTACTATTTTTTCAAAATCGAGATTCACCTTTATTCATTGGCAGGTATTACGGTTTCGCTGGGTCTCATAATCGACAATTCCATTGTAATGGCCGATCATTTGATTTACCGAAAAAATCTTAAAATTTTTACCGCCCTGCTTGCTTCTACGCTTACTACCATAGTTTCGCTGGCAGTAGTTTGGTTTTTGCCCGAAAATTTGCGGCTTAACCTTTGGGATTTTGCTCTTATTATTGTTATTAATCTTTTGGTTTCCCTGCTTGTTTCATTATTTTATATTCCCGCTCTTACGGGTCTGATGGGTTTCAGCCGGAAAAAATCAAAATCGGCAATCCGGATTTTACGGATAAAGGTTTTGTTGAATAAATTTTATCTGCGTTTTATACAAATGATGTTGAAGTACAGGAAAATAGCTCTGTTGGTTTTATTACTGTCGTTCGGACTGCCGGTATTCATGCTCCCCGTAAAAGTTGACGGCAATACCGGTTTTGCGCGGATTTATAACGCTACCCTCGGTTCCGACTGGTATGTTGATAATGCAAGACCGTTGGTAAACAGGTTTTTGGGCGGCAGTCTGCGCCTGTTTTCATTTTATGTTTTCGAAAATTCTTATTACTCAAAACATCAGGAAACAAAACTTTTTGTGGATGCCTCGCTGCCCAAGGGTGCCACGCTGCAACAAATGAATGTTTTGATTTCGGATATGGAAAAATTCCTGTTGAATATCAGCGACAAAATATATTTTGTGAGCCGCATCAACAGTCCCCGGTATGCTTCGATAGAAATAAGTTTTAAAAACAACGATGAAAACAATACTTTGCCTTGGATTTTAAAATCGAAACTCATCGGCCGTACCATTGACAAAGGCGGAGTTAATTGGAATGTTTACGGAGTTGGTAAAGGTTTTTCAAATAGCATTAATGCGGGTGAACGAATGAATTTTAAAGTTTATCTGAAAGGATATAATTATTA
>JALVZH010000031.1:2595-5296 GCA_027022105.1 Bacteroidales bacterium
ATACTGGTGGAATAACTCAAAGTCATACGAGTTTTTTGCGAAAATTGATAAAGAAAAGCTGCCGGTTTATCAGATAAATGCTTACGACGTTTATAATCACCTTGAAAAAGGAAGTGCCATAAACAATTATAAATGGTATGAGGAAATCGGCGATAATATAACCCTTGTAGAACTTAAAGCCGATAGACAAAAACCTCCCGATGTGTGGGAAATAATGAATACCCCGTTAACCGAAAACGAATTGAAGGCATCGGATTTTGTGAGTATTGTAAAACAAGAGGAACAGCAACATATTTACAAGGAAAATCAAAGTTACTTGCGGATTGTTGACTTTCAATATATCGGTTACGAGAAATTCGGCAGAAAATATCTGAATAAGGTTTTGGATGAGTTAAGAGCCGAAATGCCTGCCGGTTACAGTGCCGAACCGGCAGAATCGCGGTACGATTATAAAAAAATGACTATTCCATATACACTTCTTATTTTGTTTATTGCCCTGATTATTTTTGTATTGTGCAGCATACTTTTCGAGTCTTTAACACGTCCTTTTGCCATACTGTTAACCGTTCCCGCTTCTTTTATCGGTGTTTTCCTCACTTTTTACCTTTTCGATTTGAATTTCGATCAAGGTGGTTACGCCTCTTTTATTCTTATCACCGGATTGGTAGTAAACTCAGCAATATACATTCTTTACGATTTCGACAACTTGCGTAAAACAAAGCATATGGCAAACCAACATAAAGTATATTTAAAAGCTTTTAATCATAAAATAGTCCCCATTTTGCTTACCATACTCTCTACGGTTTTGGGCTTGATACCTTTTATTGCAGGAAGTCAAAACGAGGTTTTTTGGTATGCTCTGGCAGCCGGTACCATGGGTGGATTACTGTTTTCCATTTTAATAATTGTTATTTATCTTCCGGTTTTTGTTCTGAAAAGAAAGCATGTGTTTTAATGACTGATATCATTTCGTAGATTCCTCGGGCACACCTGCCCTGTTACCAGCTTGTCAACGCCCTTCGAATAACCAGCGTTTAATGAATGTTGTTTAGCCCGCACTACTTGCTCATTGAGCACATGTCCGCCGCAGGCTGATCTTACATAACTCATAATACATAATACATCCAAACGCGTGTCTGCCTTTGGCTGATCTTATGTCGGATATCTTACATCAAACATATTACATCAAACATATTACATAATACATATCACATAATACATCCAAACGCGTGTCCGCCTCAGGCAGGTTGAAAACATATTTCACCGGTTTTGCAGCAAGCATTTTCCGGTAACAAATCTTTTGTTATCTTTGATACGTTGGTTTGATGGGGAAAAGAATGAAATATTATTACGCTGTGGTGTATTTTGGTGTATTCCGTCCGGCAGAGACTTGCATTTTTATAAATCCTTGAATAAATTAGTATGTACCTGAAAATAAACATCTTCCTGATAATACAACTTTTGGTTTCTTTTAATCTTTATGCAAATTCATATTATGTTGAGACAAACGGAAACAATTCAAATCCTGGAACCGAAATACAACCGTGGAAGACCATACAAAAAGCTGCAAATACATTAGTTGCGGGAGACACCGTTTTTATTAAAGGGGGTACATACAACGAAAGGGTTGTAATTCAAAACTCAGGCACACCAAATAATTACGTGGTTTTTTCAAATTATCAAAACGATACCGTTATTGTCGATGGTAGCGGAATTTCCTGGGGAAGCAATTGGAACGGTTTATTTGATATATCAGGCAAAAGTTATATCAAGATATCGGGTTTAAACATTAAAAATGCAGATTACGGCGGTTTCTGGATTGAAAATTCCGACCATATTGTTATCGAAAACAGTTGTACCTATAATACTTTCTCATCAGGAATCGGTGTGTGGAACAGCAGTTTTATAACCATAAAAAACAATGAAGTGGAACTGGCTTGTAACGACGGCGAACAGGAGTGTATCACCGTTTCCAATTCTTCAAACTGCGAAATCAGCCAAAATAATGTTCACAATAACGGTTCGGGAGCAAACGGAGGCGAAGGAATTGACATCAAACAAGGGTCTCATGATGTAAATGTTTTTAATAACAGCGTACACCACCTCAACGAACGAATTGGTATTTATGCAGATGCATGGGATAGATATACTTACAATATCAATATTTATCAAAATACGGTTCACGACTGCGGAAATAACGGAATGGTTGTTCAGTCGGAAATGGGAGGAACTATCGAATATGTATCATTTTATAACAACATAGTGTATCGTAACAAATGGGACGGAATTGCAGTGGGAAGCGTTACGGCATCGGATACCGTATCTTCAACCCCGGTTCACCACATTAAGATTATCAACAATACATTGTACAAAAACGGAGGAATTTCAAACGGTTGGGGATTTGGGATTCTTGTTAACAATTCCGATGCAAAGGATATTACCATACGAAATAATATATGCAGTGAAAACAGTGCGCAAATCGGAGTGCAGCAAATCAATTCGGGCGAAATTATCGACCACAATCTGTTTTACGGGAATAATACCGCTTTGGGAGCTGTTTATGGAAACGACAGTATCATTGGCAATCCGTTATTTATCAACTCAAGTTCATTCGATTTTCATTTACAGGTAAATTCTCCTGCCATTGATAACGGCAGTTCAGCAAATGCTCCGGTGTTCGATTTCGACAACAACAAAAGAC
>JALVZH010000031.1:5306-15147 GCA_027022105.1 Bacteroidales bacterium
GATAAATTATACGTGAAAATCAACGGAAATAAGTATCAAAAATATTCCTTTCAACTTTTTAATCTTAATGGAAAATTAATAAGAAAAGCAATAACCGGCAAAACAAAAGAAGATTTGATTTCTATTGATACAAAAGATTTGGTTTCAGGATCATACATTTTGAATATACTGACAGACAATAAGATGGTAATAAGTAAAAAGTTGGTAATTGAATAATGCACCTGATGCACCGATTAATCGCCGGTAATTCAAATTAGGGAAATGTTGCACTCCGTTTGCAAAAGTACCGGAATACGGCTGTTTTACATCAAAACCGGTAAACAAAACTCACTTCCCATTCATCTGCTGAAATAACCGGAATCATGGAAATATTCTCACTCTTTTTAAACGGGTTGAAATTTTTCAAAGGTTCGTAATAATATACCAAATTGGTAACAAGCATTCCCATCCCTGCGCCGAACAAAACATCCGAAATCCAGTGCTCGTTATTTACCATACGCAATCCTCCTGTTGCTGCAGCCATCGCATACCCGCTCCAGGCAATAAACGGTGATGTTTCATGAAATTCTCTGTAGAGTACCGTTGCCGTAACAAAAGCCCTCACCGTATGTCCCGACGGAAAAGAATAAAAATCCTGATTGTTGGGGCGCTCTTTCAGGGTTGTTTGCTTAAAAAACCAGGTAATCCCCGATGATACGATCCCTGAAATAAACATGTATTTGGTTTGGTCGAACCAATGGTTTTTTGCTTTTACGCCTGCCAGGTCGGCAACATACATGGTAGCAGCAGGCACATATTGCAGATAGTTATCCAGAGAGGTTTTGTGGCTCCCGCTCATCGTTAATTGTATCTCTTTCTCAAGCTGTGTACCGCTCACAACTGCTCCTGAAAGTATTAATGTAAGAGGAACAATGTTTTGTTTAAATAGTGATGAATACTTTGTTGAATCCGGTATTTCCGTTTGTCCGGTACAGCTGCCCATTGCAATAACCACAATCAGGAGCATAATCAGACTCTTTTTAATGGTATATTTCAACTCTCTCCATGTATAAATCAAAGGTATAATTCTTAAAAACCACATCCAAAATGTCACATCCAAAATATCACATCAAAAATATTACATCCAAAATATCACATCCAAAATATCACATCAAAAATATTACATCCAAAATCTCTTTTGCCGCTCTCTCCGAGGCTCCTTCGTTCCCCAGTTTTTCTCTTAACAACGCAAAATCATCAAGCATCTGCTTGCGCTTTTCGCTGTTGTTTAAAAGCATTGATAGTTCTTTTGTCAGGTTTTCCGGTGTCAGGTCGTGTTGTATCAGTTCTTTGACAGCCGGTTTGTCGAGGATAAGGTTCACCAGCGAGATGTATTTTACCCTGATAACCCTTTTGGCAACTTCATACGTAATGCGGCTGGTGCGGTAACAAATAATTTCAGGGGTACCAATAAGTGCCGTTTCCAGCGATGCCGTACCTGATGTTACCAAAGCCGCTTCGCTGTTGGATACCAAATCGTGCATTTGTCCGTAAATTACCGGAATACCCTGCTCATTTTCATAAATTCCGGGAGGTTGCGACGATGCGCCGGCAATAACAAACTGATAATCGGGGAACCGTTTCGAAACCTGCAACATTTTGTTTAATATTGCTTTTATCTCCTGAATACGGCTGCCGGGCAACAGGGCAATGACCGGCTTGTCGGGCAGGTTGTTCTTTTTCAAAAATTCTGTTCTGGCGGAAAATTCCGCCTCTTTTAATTCGTCTAACAACGGATGACCCACATAGGTTACCTGATAATTGTATTTTGCATAAAAATCCTTCTCAAAGGGAAGTATCACAAGCATCAGGTCTATTATTTTTTTTATGGTTTTAACCCGCGAACGGTGCCAGGCCCATATTTGCGGCGATATGTAGTAAATTGTACGAAATCCTTTTTTATGCGCAAAAGCGGCAATTTTCAGGTTGAAACCGGGGTAATCCACAAAAATTACCGCATCGGGATTGTAATCAATGATATCCTTTTTGCAAAATGAGATATTTTTCAAAATGGTTCTCAAATTAAGGATTACTTCGGCCAACCCCATAAAAGCCAGATCGCGGTAATGTTTTACCAGTTTTACACCCTCATTTTCCATTTTGTCGCCGCCCCACCCGCGAAACTCTGCTTTCGTATCCTGTTTTTTTAAGGCACGAATCAGATGTGCGGCATGTGTGTCGCCCGAAGCCTCTCCCGCTATGATGTAGTATTTCATGAATGGTTGCCTATTTCGGATTTTCAAAGTAAAGATAGAAAAATGCCAAAATCATTGCAATGGTTACCAGCAGCAGTCCGCGTCCTGTTTTGTCATATTTCATTCTAACAAAATAATACCTGAACAAAAGAATATTAATCAAAGTGCTTAACAGGTAAATGTTTTCTTGCGGGTTAAATCCTCCCCAAACGCCCCAACGGACCAAAAGAAGTTGGATAAAGTAAAGAACCCCGTAAAAAATCACGGGAGTAATTAAACCGATTAATGCGCCGACGAAGTAGTCGTTCTTTTTTAAAAATGAAAACATGGTTTGTTAAAAAGTAAGTTTTTCAATCAATTGATGATCGGTAAAATCAATTTTCACCGGCACCACGGCAACATACCCCTCTTTCATGGCTTTTTCATCCGTATCGGACCTCGGGTCACCATTTTCAAACACGCCTCCAATCCAGTAATAGGTGCGTCCGAAAGGGTCAACCCGTTTTTCAAAATCTTCAACCCAGCGTGCTTTGGCCTGCCGTACCACTTTTATTCCTTTCAGGGGCGTTTCCGACCGTTTGGGAAAATTTACATTCAATGCCACACCTTCGGGAAGTCCCTCTGTCAATACTTTTTTTGTAATGCGCAATACATAATCGTCAACATGACTGAAATCCGCCTTGGGTGAGTAGTCGTCCAGCGAGAACCCGATGCCCGGAATACCGTCGATGGCTCCTTCCAATACGGCTCCCATGGTTCCCGAATAGATGATATTGATAGATGCATTGGAACCGTGGTTAATGCCCGAAACAATCAAATCGGGTTTGCGTTCCAGTAGTGTGTGCTTGCCCAGTTTTACGTTGTCCACCGGTGTTCCGTTGGTAAGCCATTCGGTATATTCCTCTTCTTTGGCCACAAGACGGGGCATCAGCGGTACTTTTACGGTTACGGCATGGCTCATCCCCGACATGGGGTGCTCCGATGCAATTACCGCTACCTCTCCCAGTTGCTTCATCAGCAAAACAAGCTTGCGCAAACCTGCCGCCTGATAGCCGTCGTCGTTGGTAACTAATATTAACGGTTTTTCTGTCATATCTCTTTGTTGTTCAGATTGGTAACGCCCGCCGAAATAATAAACTTCATCACTTCGGTTGCCGGAAGGTCGATGGGTTGAATGTGATCCTCGGGAACAATCACCACATTTCCCGACCAGGCATAAGCGTGTGGCAAATATACGGCTACTTTTCGCTTTTCATTGCCAAGAAACGAAATATCGCGGTTGGTAACAAATCCGATGCGCTCCATGGCAATGTCTTTATCTATTTTTACAAGAACCGGTTCCGTAAATTTTTTCTTTTGCCCCACAAAAGCCGATACAAGGTCTTTTATGGCGGTGTAGAGTATTTTAATTAGCGGGGCACGGGTCATTACCCTGTCGAAATACCGGATTACGGGATTGAACAAAAAGGTGTTTCCCAAAATACCGAACAACAGGATGATAAGCAACAATACCAAAATCCCCAGACCGGGAATTTTAACACCGATAATGCTGTAAATGTAATCGTACAATAATCCGTCAATGAAATTAAAAAGGGCAACAATGGTCCATAGCGTTACTGAAATAGGAACCAGAAACAGCAGCCCCTGCAAAAAGTAGTTGATAATGCGTTTAGAGTTCATAAGGCACTTTTTTGCCCAAAGATAAAGGAAAATTCGGGGTGGAAATGCGGGGAATCATTGGAAACGATTTCATGGAAAGAATGGAATTCATCATTCCTGATAATTTTGGGCAATTCAAACTACTAACCCCTTACAATTGAGTGGCATCATCAGGCCGGCCTTGAAGATTGGAAATACCGATAATCTCCCCTCGTACTTCTTTTATAGTTCAACATACAGTACGGATATCATTTAGGATATTCATCGGGTGCGCCTTTTAACCTGACGGATTGAACGTCGGTTTGAGGGTAAGGCCTCCGTCAGGTTGAAAAATTTGGTGATAAAAATTGATTAAACCGTAATCCAACCTTTTTTACACACTGCATTGCTTCCATTCTTAATTCTAATATCTGATATCTAACATAAAACATAAGACATAATACATAATACATAAAACATAATACATCCAAACGCTTGTCTGCCTCTGGCTGATCAAAAATAATACATCAAAAATCAAACATCCTCAATCACTCTTCTCACCGAGTCGATTACCGTTCCGTCAACCCATTTGATAACGGCTACAATTTCGTCGCTCAGTTTGGGTTTTTCGGGTACACCGCAAATCTCTTCCGCCTCCTCTTTTAGTTGTTCTATTGTTTTTACGGGCAGTCCCGAGCCTTTCACTTTGTCTATCAGGTCTTGCCGCAGCGGGTTGATTGCAATACCTCTTTCGGTAACGATTACGTCGATCATCTCACCCGGTGCGCACAGTGTTGTTACTTCATCGCGAATTACCGGAATTCTGTCGCGGAACAGCGGAATGGGCAAAATGGTGGTCTTTCCGAAGAGTGTGTTTTGCCAGCCACCTATGCCGTGCAGCAGGTAACCGTCGGAGTGGGAAACCACATTGGCGTTAAAGTTTACATCCACTTCGGTGGCACCTAATACAACCACATCCACCATAGAGGCAAAATTCCCTTTGCCGTGGTAATTGTACGATGTAAAGGGCGATGTCCATACATGGTTGGGATTTTCGCGCATGGAACGTACGCCTTCGAGGTCGAATGTCTGGCCGTCGAGGATGTATTCCACAAGACCCTCTTCCAACATTTCCACGGGGTATTTATTGCTTCCGGCACGGATAAACCGCGCTTTCCAGCCGTTTTTCCGCAGAATGTCGCCGAAATAATTTCCTATGGACAATGCCGTTCCGCCGGCTCCGGCCTGATAAGAGAAACCATCGTAAATAAGTCCGGTCTCTTCGCAAAATTTAGCCGTCATCTCGGCAATGAGCAGACGGTCGGGGCTTTTGGTAATTTTGGTAGTCCCCGAAATTATTTTTTCAGGGATTCCCACCTGATCCACTTTCACTACATAATCCACATAGTTACCGTGAATTTGCCACGGGATAGCGGGAAAAGGCACCAGATTGTCGGTTACTACAATTACCTTGTCGGCATATTGCGAATCGGCAAGGGCAAACCCCAGCAAACCGCATGCTGCCGGACCGTTTACACCGTTGGCATTACCAAAGGGGTCGGCGGTGGGCGCTGCTATTACGGCAATGTCAATTTGCACCTCTCCGTCCTGAACCGCCTGGTAACGGCCTCCGTGAGAGCGCAATACGCCCAGTCCATGCATTTTGCCTTCGGAACAGAATTTGCCCAAAGCGCCGTTCATGCTCCCCTCAATGCGGTTAATGGTTCCGTCTTCCAGGTGAGGAATAAGGTGGGCATGGCAGGGGAATGATGCCGAAGGAAACCACCTAAGGTTTTTTACACCCAGTTCATGGGCTATGTCGAACACCTTGTTTGCAATCAAATCGCCGTTGCGAAAGTGGTGGTGGGTCGAAATGGTCATGCCGTCGCGCAAACCGGCTTTGATTAAGGCCTCTTTCAGGCTGTCAACCAGCTTGTTGCCGTCTTCGGGATAATCGGCACAGGATGCTATTCGCGGGCCGTATTTTCTGCCTTTGGGTTTGTATTTCCCTACACCCATAAAAGGAATATGTTCTTCACCGTTGATGATGGTGGGCACCATCCGTCCTGCGGCATTTTTTACTAATTTATCGTATTTTTTCATGATCCGGTTTCTGTTTTTGTAAATTCTTTGTTAAACATTGAAAGCCGGAAAAATGAATTCCATAACTCCCCTCCTTGGAGGGGTAGGGGTGGGTTAATGATAAGATATTCATTTTTCAGGCTTTCGATATTTTTTAACATCAATTTATTTCAAAATTATTATCCTTCCGTTTCTTCATCGGTAAGCAATCCTGTTTTCAACGCCAGGTTTATGGTTGTCAAAGCTCTTTTCACCACCGGCGGGTCTATCATTTTTGAACCCAGCGAAACCACTCCGAGCCCTTTGGCTTCGGCCTCCTTAAAAGCGCGGTAAATTTTCAGAGCTTTTTCAATTTCCTGCGGTTCGGGTGCAAAATTCTCATGGATTACCTTTATCTGCCGCGGATGGATACATCCCATGCCGTCAAAACCGAGGGCTTTGGAACGTTTTACGTTGGCAGCAAGGGCTTCCATATCCGAAACGTCGGAAAATACGGAATCGATGGGCTGAACACCGGCGGCACGGGCGGCATTAACCACCATGGAACGTGCAAAAAACGATTCGGTACCTTCGTTGGTGCGGCGGGTGCCGATGTCGGCGGTGTAATCTTCGAGACCAATGGCTATTGAAGATACATTGGGCGATGCCGATGCAATCTGGTATGCATTTATTACCCCTTTGGCACTTTCGATAATGGGCATCAGCCAAACCGGATGGTCTATCTGGTGCAAACCGCGCAAAACTGCAATTTTTTCATCCACCTTAATAACATCTTCCGCCGATTCGCATTTAGGAATCAAAATCAGATTGGCGTGGTGCGGAACGGCAAAGTCAAGGTCTTCGAGTCCGGCATCACCCTGATTGATGCGTACCATCCGTTCGGCACCGTAAAAATGCAACGAACGCAGGGCATTGCGCACCAAAAAACGGGCTTCGAATTTTTTATCGGGTGCCACGGCATCTTCCAAATCGAGAATCAGTCCGTTGGGTTTGTGAACCCCGGCATTGATCATCAGTTTGGGTGAATTTCCGGGCAGATAAAGACGCGAAAAACGAAACCTCTCTTTTTCAGTGCCCGTTTTGTTTTCATCGCGCTGAGGCAACAAAAACTCTTTATCCGTATTGATTACCTTTTTAATGGCGGCTTCCACCCTTGCGGCAATAACAAATTCCAGCGCACCGCTGTCTTCAATCTCCATTTCGCAATGCTCTATGGCAAAATAATCCAGCATTTGTTGTACCAGCGCATCAATGCTGTTGCCAAACAGGGTTTTTACCTTGCTTTTTAGGTGTATCTTTCTTCCGCCCGACTCTTTTTTTGTAAACGAAACAAACAGATCCGACCGTACATCGTTCCCTTTGTTTCCTGCATATCCCGTATTGTCCATTTTCTTTTCAGGGTTTTATAATAAAGCAGCAAAAATACAATGTTTGTTTCAAGAATGAATATAAAATTGCCGATTGGAATGGGCAATGTGTTTCGAATGGCATAAAATATATCGTCCCATACGGGACTTTGCTGTCTGTTGTTGATTTTTTACAAATATTTTGTCACTGACGGGACAATAATACAATGGCATTCAACCCTTCCGGTAATTAATATTTTAGAATAACCCCAAATCGTGCAATACGCGGAATATCGTAAAATTCGGGATTGTACAGGTGCTGCTGATACAAAAAACGATAGGATTCGGGTGAAATCTGGTTATTGATAAAGTTCTGGTTTGCAGGGTCCGAAAGAAATCCGTCGTCGGTTGCACTGCCGGTTCCGGAATAAACCCGGAATACATTTTTCCGGTAGAACAGGTTTTCGATTAGCAGATAGGCTGTAAGAACGGAATTTCCCGGAAGGATAAAATCGCGTTGAATGTTCAGATTTACAAACTGAAAAGAGGGTGTACGTTTTGTCCCCTGTCCACCGTTCAGATTGGTATAATCGTAAGGCGTACCATTCCTGTACTGGTAAAAAACAGCAGTTGAAAAACCTTTTAAAAACCTGTGTTTGTTATTAAAACGGTAATTTGCATGAATGTTAAAAGTGAGGTCGCTTACCAAATAATAATTGGCATCTTCTTTCTTCGGATAAATCTTTACAAAACTCATTCCTCCGCTCAATCCCGTATTCCGGTTGTTTAACCATTGCAGATTAACCCTGAATCCGCCGGTTGAAATCCTGTCCGGGCTGTTGTCGAATGTAACGTACAGATGAGGATAGGCTCCGTCCATTATTTTAAGTGAAATAAAATTATCAATGGTGGTGCGCAGATAAGCAACATTGCCCCTCAGGTTTTTCCAAATCATGGTGTTTAGTCCGGCAAACAATTTTCCGCTGCGCATGGGCTTTAATGCCGGATTGGGAATGATTTGTTCGGGATGATTAAAATACAGATAAATGTCGGGACGAAAATCGGAATAGCAGAAGGGCGTTTGTGTGGACGATGTATAATTGACATAAAGGTTGGTTTTCCGTGCGATGGTATAGTCCAGTGCCAATTGCGGCAACAGATTTACGGCTTTTTCATAAGGTTTGAAAGTCATTCCGGGTATCCAGTTTTCATCACCCGGTCCACCGATACCGGGATATTGTAAATAGGGCGAAATACCGTATCCCTGATCAAGCAGCGAAGGGTCGGTAATTTCGTTTCCCATTGCGTCGTACCATGTATCGCCGTTTCTGAAACCGGTAACGCTCCCCGGATTATAAATTTTGTCAACATACACTTTGTAACCGGACCCTATGTTGTCGGGTTTGTTGAAATCAATCTCTCCCAATGCCTGCGCCTGCTCCACGGTATTTATGGGCATAAGAGAATACTTATCTTTTAAAACGGGATGCCGTGCATTGTAAACATCCAAGCGTACTCCCAGCCTTACGTGCAAATTCTTCCAGGTAAATTCATCTTGCGCAAAAGCGGACCAATATTCCGGTTTTTCGGCATTTATGCTGTAATCGTCGAAAAAGGAATAGGGATCGTCGTTGTTCTTGACTTTCTGTCCCAAATAATTGTATCCGGCATAGCTGACAAGAGAATTTCCCGAGTTTAATAACTCTTCCGCACTGAAAAGGTTCAGATTTAATAAATTACCGGGAACTTTTATGGTATGCATCGTGCCGTTTTTGTCGTAATAGCTAATGGTATTGTTGTTCCGGTCGTACGAATCAATAATAATAAAATCAAGCCCGTCAACGGGAAGTCCCAACGCTTTTCTTAAATTTTTATCAAATTGCTTTTGATTATCCGCATCAAATTTCCGGTAATAAATAACGGAATCAACCTTGCCGTTGTGTTCTATGAGGACAGGATTGGCAAAATCGAGTTCCCGCAGATGAAAATTGGTGAGTCCGCGCATCAGGTTCCACAGTTGCGAAGGCAGCAGGTTGTAATATCGTTTTGTTTCCGTGTTGTATTCGCCTCCAATCAAAATCCGGTGTTTTCCATAGGTTATTTCCGTATGGAAAAGAGCACGGATTCTCTCTTTATTCATTTCGTTATAATTGGGATAAGGTGTTCCTGCGGGTTTCCATAAATTGTAAATGTAATACGGAGTGTCGCCATTCATAAGTCCTCCGTTCAGCCGTATTTCATCACTGTTTTTCAGTTGGTCGCCATAATAGTCGAACAGGTTCCGGTTATAGGCAGCCAATTGGGG
Organism: Bacteroidales bacterium; assembly: GCA_027022105.1. Classification (GTDB taxonomy): domain Bacteria; phylum Bacteroidota; class Bacteroidia; order Bacteroidales; family F082; genus Sulfidibacterium. The sequence continues at coordinate 14,912 of JALVZH010000031.1, forward strand.
ATTGATGTTGCCCGGCTCCCACCGGATAAGGGTATCGTAATCCCACGAAACCAGTTTCATTACATTAAAATATGTTGTATCGTCAATGGTAACGTTTCCTGGCACATACCCAGGGGTTTTGTACGTAGTAAATTTTCCGTTGTAATTGTAATCGAAAAAGCGGTTGCCGTGGTTCCTGTCGGCTCTTTTAATAAAATGGTTTGAATACTGAAAATCAACATTGTATGAGATACGTA
>JALVZH010000032.1 GCA_027022105.1 Bacteroidales bacterium
TACAAGCCTGTTTTTCGAAATTTCAATTCCTCCCAAATCGCCGGCTGCCACCGCCTGGGTTTCGAAATTGGTTTCCATAAGCCGTGTGGTGGAGTAATGGTCGGAACCCTTTATATTAAAAGCTATGTGTCCGTCGGGGCCTATTCCGCCAAGGAAAAATCCTATTCCTCCTTTTTCCTGAATCTTTTCTTCATAATGTGCACACCAGTCGTCAATCAGAAAAACCGACTCCTTCTGACAGCGTTCCATATTTGTTTTAGCCTGCCTGTAGCGGAGGGTTAAATCAACCTTATAATCAGGAAAAATTTCTTTGTACGATTTGTTTTGATAAAGAGGAATTTCATCGGCATTGATTAGCAAAGCATTTTCAGGGTTAAGTCCGAATCCTTTCAAATAAAAGTTTTGCACATAATTATAAAAACTGTTCTTTTGCCGGGGATTGATGGGATAAAATTCATCTATTTGTACAAAATGCAATCCGCTTAAATCGGGCTTGCCGGTTTTATGAAGGTCATATTTTTCCAGTATTTTCAACCCTTTATCGGTATTCCAGTTTTTTAAAAAAAACTGAGTCCATTTAATAAAATATTCCGGTGTTTTTCCGGTGGGCAGACTTATCACTCCTTCGGGGTTATCCTGAACCCATTCCAAAAAACGCAAAGCGGTAATCATACCCAATTGCGGAAAGTTATCAACCAGTAAATAGGGAATTTTGGTGCTTTGGGTTGTTATTCCTTTTTGAGACAAAAATCGGGTTTCAACAGGTGAAAAAAGATTCATTTTCATGTAGGCATGTTTTTATAATGAGCTTATTTTCATTGTGCTAATAAAATTCTCCATAACATTGATTACATTCCCCAACAGGTTTGCATCGGCTTTCAGTTCGCTCAGTGTAATTTCAAGATCTTCCGTCATTATGGCAAAGGTATATTGCTGCAAAGCCTGTTCGATGGAAGTGGTGAGGTATGAACCCGCATTTGCCAACGGCCCGCTGAGAATAATCATTTCGGGATTTAAAATCTGAACCAGCGAAGAAATTCCCTTTCCCAGGTCGAATCCCACTTTTGATATAATACTTATTGCAAACTGGTCGCCCCTTTTTGCCGCCTCCAGCACCAACGACTGGGTTATTTTACCGGCATTGTTGTTTGCCATCTCTTTTATAAGGGTCATTTCGCCGTTTTCCAAAGCCTCTTTTGCCATGCGGGTCAGTGCCGAACCGGATGCTACGGTTTCCAGACAACCTCTTTTTCCGCAACTGCATAAATAAGCTCTTTCGTCGGTCATGGGTATATGGGCAAATTCACCCGATAAGCCACGGGCCCCTCTGTAAGGTTTCCCGTTTAAAATCATACCCATACCGATACCCCAACTCAGGTAAAGCACCAATACATTTTTTTTGCCTTTTGCCTTCCCAAACCGGAACTCGGCAAGTGCCCGCGCTTTGGCATCGTTTTCTATCACTACCGGTTTGCCGAATTTTTCGGCAAACAAATCTCTTACAGGTTTTTCAAAATTCAGATTATTATGATTTATTCCCGCTTCCGAATCCACCAAACCGGGCATATCTATTCCCACCCCGAGAATCCGGCTCTCGTCAATTCCCGATTCTTCAATCAGTTTCGACGCACAATCGTATATTTTTTCAATCAGCGAATAATCGGCTTTCAACGGCAAAGCTATCTTTTTAATACTCTTAACCTGTTTGTTGGTACTGTTAAACAATGCCAGGTCGGTAACATACTTCCCTATATGAATGGATAAAACAAAAAATGCATTCTTTTTTAACCCGTACAATACCGGTGGACGCCCCCCTTTGGAAGAACCCGAACCCCTTATCTCTATAATGCCTTCGTTTATCAATTCTTCCAAAAGCCCCTGAAGTTTGGGAGCACTAACTTCAAGAAACGAGATGATTTCAGCCTGAGACAAAGGCCCGTTTAAATATAATGTCCGGACAATCTTCTTCTTTTGAAAATGCTTCTTTAACCCGACGCGGGTAAGCTTATTTAAAAAACCGTCCGAAAAGAATAAAGTCATCTTTCTGTTTTAAGAACGCAAACATAAATTATTTTTTTAAATAAACAACAAAACTTTAATAAAATTTTTATAAAAGCCGTAGTTATTTTTATAATATTTTTATTCATCATCTGTTTTACCCCTGATTCTTTGATTGAATTTGTTTAAGGTGTTGCTAATTGGATGAAAAATAAAATATTGAAAACCAGAAAAGTGAATATCTTTTTTTTATAAACCCACCCCTGCCCCCCTCCGAGGAGGGGAATAGGGGAATTCATTTTCTGGTTTTCAATATTTTATTCTCACTATCACTATATTAACTTTAAACAACTTTATTGTTAACATCATAATATAGTATGTAAAATATTTCATTATTATAGCCAAAAATGAAACAACAGGCTTATTATTTCTTTTACTTTGCGGACTCAAATTTCGACAGGAATGATTTTTAAAAGAACGATACCATATTTAACGGTTTTTATTGCTGTTTTAATGTTTCAGGCATGCCATCAAAATGCAAGGGTAAACAGCAACCCTGATGTTGACAAAACTTTGCAAAAAGACACGATAATTCCGAAACTATTGTACGGTATTAATGTCGATTCGCTTAGTGTGGAAACCGGAACGGTAAAAAAGAACCAGTTTCTTGCGGATATTCTGCTGCATTATCATGTAGATTATGCCACCATAGATTATATTGCAAAACATACCCGCGACACATTTGATGTAAGGAGGATAAAAAGAGGCAATAAATACACGGTTATTCTGACAAACGATTCGGTGGCAAAACCACTCTATTTTATTTACGAGATTTCTCCCTCGCGCTATGTGTTGTACCAACTGGGCGATACCGTTGTTGCCCGGAAAGGCAGGAAAGAGATTGTGGAAAAAGACACCGTAACTTCGGGTGAGATAAGTACTTCGCTTTGGAATGCCATGGTTGACAAAGGTAATGACCCCGAACTTGCCAATGAATTATCGGAAATATATGCCTGGACCATTGACTTTTTCGGTTTGCAAAAGGGAGACAGCTACAAGGTTTTTTATTCAAAGCTGTATGTTGACAACAAATATGTCGGTTTGGGAAAAATAAAAGCTTCTCTTTTTAACCATATGAACCACGATTATTATGCATTTTATTTTGAGCAAAACGGTTCGGGTGATTATTTTGACGAGGAGGGAAACAGCCTGGAGCGTACATTCCTGAAAGCGCCCCTGAAATACCGGAGAATCAGCTCCCGGTTTTCCAACAGCCGTTACCATCCCATCCTGAAAATACGCCGCCCGCACCATGGCGTGGATTATGCTGCTGCCGAAGGAACGCCCGTACATTCCATTGGCGACGGTACTGTGAGTAAGATGGGATATCAGAGAAGAGGTGCCGGACGTTACGTAAAAATAAAACACAACGGTACCTATACCACCCAGTATGCCCACCTGAGAGCATTTGCAAGAGGGTTGAAAAAGGGAATGCATGTAAAACAAGGACAGTTGATAGGTTATGTGGGGCATACGGGACTGGCCACCGGCCCGCACCTCGATTTCAGGTTTTTCAAGAACGGCAGGGCAATTGACCCCTTAAAGGTAAAATCGCCCCCGGCCAAACCGGTGGATTCTGCCCTTCGCCAACAATTCGACTCTGTTGTGAAACAGTATAAAGCAATACTGGATACCATAAAATAAATGTTTTATACTTTTGTCCTGCTTCGGTTAGAATTGAAATTTAAAAATATCTTCTTATGAAAAAACAATTTATTATCGCATTGATTTCTCTTTTACCTTTTGTGGCCACGGCATATACCGGGGAAGTTATCAACAGTTTCGACACCCCGTCCGATTATCCTGCGGGACTGACATGGGACGGGAAATATTTATGGATCAGCGATTTCGGTACCGACAAAATATACCAGATAAACAAAAACGGGAAAGTAATTCATACCATTGAATCGCCGGCTTATTGGCCTGCGGATCTGGCATTCGACGGAAAATATCTGTGGAATTCCGACACAAAAGGACAAATACCCGAAGGTGACGAATATCACCGGGGAAGGATTTACAAGATTGACCCCAAAGACGGAACAATACTCAGCTCCGTTCCGGCGCCCACCCCGTCGCCGGCTGGTCTTGCCTGGGACGGCAGTTACCTTTGGTGCACCGACGACCTGCACCGCAAGCTCATTCAGTTCGACCCGGAAGACGGAACCACCATCAGGGAATATCCTTCGCCGGCGGGAAATCCGCAGGGAATTACATTCGACGGAGAATACCTTTGGATATCGGATCGTGGTGCCGACGAAATTTACATGGTTGACCCCGCAAACGGAAACGTGATTATTATTGCCGAAGCACCGGGAAAATATGCCCGCGGACTGGCTTTCGACGGAAAGCATCTGTGGAATGCGGATTTCGAATCGAAAAAAATATATCAGCTTAAAGTTTACGACGATGAACTCTATGTAAGAAGAAACCCCTCGCAAGAGCACATATCGTTCAGGTTTGTGGTAAGCAATTTCGGACCGGGAAAAATAAAAAGAGCGGATGCCCATATTGCTCTTCCGGTAAACAGGCCCAACCAGGAGTTAAACGTTAAATTCAGCTACCTGCCCGGCGTAAATGAGATTGCCACCGACCGCTGGGGACAAAAGACTGCTCATTTTGTTTTTAAAAATATTCCGTCGGGAGAAAAAAGAGAGGCTTCGGTGGATTACGACATCACAACATACAACGTACGTTATTTTATCTATCCGGATAAAGTGGGAAGCGAGGATGAAATACCCGCAGAGATTAAAAACCTCTATCTGGAAGATAATGCCAAATATGAAATACACGATCCGGTAATAACAAATGCCGTGGCTAAGGCTGTAGGCGACGAAACCAACCTGTATCGAAAAATGCGAAAGATATTCAACTACATCATCAAAAACATGTATTACGAACGTGTTGGCGGCTGGAATACGGCGCCCACGGTATTGGCCAGAGGCAACGGCTCCTGTTCCGAATATTCGTTTGTTTTCATATCCATGTGCCGCTCGGCAGGAATTCCTGCCCGGTATGTAGGCTCCATTGCAAAACGGGGCGACGACCATACTTTGGACGATGTTTTTCACCGTTGGGTAGAGGTATATCTGCCCAATTACGGCTGGATACCCGTTGACCCCAGCGGCGGCGACCAGCCTTCGCCTCGCGGACAAGCCTCACGCATAGGATTTGTTTCAAGCCATTACGTCATTACCACACAAAGCGGCGGCGGCTCGGAAACCATGGGATGGAATTACAACATCAATAATTCTTACATTACCGAACCGAAAACAAATGTAGCCATCGACTATTTTGGAGAGTGGATACAAAAAGAGGGGAAGTAATTAAATTTGAGGATTCGATTAATATTTCACCATATTTTCTTCCGCACTTTAGTGCGGTTTAATAAAACATTACCATCACCCGGCTTTAGCCGTTAAGTACTCCCAAGTGTTCCAACCTTTGCACGCTTGTACAAAAACAGCCACAACCCCGCGCCGGTAATAATCAGCGCTACGGAGATGATTTCGGCCTGGGTAATCTTCATCCCGAAAATGTCATAGGTATTATTTACCCTGATAAGTTCTATGAAAAACCGCTCTATTCCATTTAATATCAGATAAATTGCAAACAATGTCCCTGGTATTTTTATCTTTTTCCTGATGCTCCACAAGAAAGCAAAAATCAACAGAGCCATAACAGTTTCATAGATTGGCGTGGGAAACACCCCCTGCGCCAGCTGCATACAGTGCTCTCCCGTACATCCGGGAATAGGAATTCCTTCATTTATGATATTGTGCGGATAGTTGTACGACCACAGCTTGTCGGGGAGCCATGACAACCAGCCTGGTTTTTGTAATGTATTAACAATTCCCCAGTCGCCGTCGCCGGCAACATGGCAACCGATACGGCCGATTCCGTAGGCCAATATCAATGAGGGAGCAATACTGTCGCCCAAATGTTCCCATGGTATCTTGTGTTTTTGTGCATACCAGATAATTGCTATTCCGGCAACAATAAGCCCTCCGTAAAATGTTAAACCGCTGAACGAAAATAGGGAACCCCATGGATCATTAATAAATCTGTCCCAGTTTTCTAACTGGTCAAATATTTTGGAACCTATTAAACCGAAAACGGCTGCAACAATTACTATGGGCCAGGTCTGGTTTTCGGGAGGGATGATAACCTCTTCCGTTTTTGACGGATTTAATTTTTTCCTGTCCTTATCATACCAAATCCATGCAGTATAAACAATGCCGATAAAAACACCCCAGCCAAAAGAACCTGTGTTTGAAAAAAGAAACTCCTGCGGATTGGCTGCAAAAGTGCTGTAATCCATAAAAAATCCTGCAACCTTATAACCCACAAGGGTTGCCAAAACAAAATTAATCAGCAGTTCGGAAACGGTTGCCGGTTTCCCTGTGGTTATTTTTTTAACGGTTGGCTGCAACACCCCCTCCCTGCCCTTTCGCCGCAGTTCGGCATAAAGAAACCATGCGCCCACAAGAAAGGCAATGGCTACAAAAAATCCGTAACTCATTATAGGCAACACAATGTGGGTGCCGAACCAATCATTTATTAAATCGCTTAATCGGGGATACATTGTACATTAATATAATTAAACATGCGGGTAAAGATACACTCTTTTTGAAAAACGGCATATCAGAAGCTGTTTTTGAGCTCGATACTTTTACCTCTGCAGCATTTTATATAAATGCATACATATATTTCATAATCGTTTAGACAATTTTTATATATTGCGCTGTTTTTTTCATATCCAATTAGTTGCATACAATATGCTGAATATTTTATGTCTTGATAACAATTACCAGGATGTTAAGATGATTGAAAGTCATCTTAAAAATACTTTCGATTATGAATTATTACATCTATTTACAGAAGATGAATTTAAAAAAGCGTTAGATTATTTTAAGCCCGATTTAATCCTTTCCGATTATCGGCTCGCAAAAGGGTTTGACGGTTTAAAAGCTCTAAAAATAAGAAACAAAGAAAACAAACAGATTCCTTTTATTGTGGTTACGACTTCGGTTGATGCCGAACAGGCTGCCCGTCTGATAAAAAACGGAGCCACAGACCTTATTACTAAAAATCATTTGCACACTCTTCCAAAAGCAATAACCAATGCACTAAAACAGTTGTTGTACAGCAAAGAACAGATAGTGGAAAAGGAAAAAACAGAAGAGTTTGAAGCGCTTTATACAACTTTGGTAGAAAATGATATTTCGGGTGTTTATATTGAAAAAGGCGATACGGTAATTTATGCCAATCCACGTTTGTTAAATATTTTTGGGTTTAGTTCCGTTGAAGAACTGAATAAGTTTAAAAGCATTAACCTTTATGTAAAGCCCGAGGACAGATCAAGGCTTTATGAAGAATTAACGAAAAAAGGCAAGGTTACCGATTTTTCCGTTACTATGCGCACAAAACAGGGAGACATAATCCATGTTTTGGAAAATGCCACCGCTAAAAAAAACAACAACAATAAGATTACCGTTGTCTATGGCTACATTTATGACATATCTAAAATTAAAGAATCGGAAGAAATTTTCAAATCCATAACCAATTATACAGATGCAGGAATAGCTATTTATGATAAGGGAAAGTTTTTGTATGTGAATTCTCAAATGACCTCCTTAACAGGTTATTCCAGAGAGGAACTTCTGAAAATGACTCATACTGACCTCATTCACCCTGAACATTACGAATTGGCAAAAAGAAATGTGAATTTGCGCGTAAAAGGAGATGCACAAAATTCGGAATACGAATATAAAATTGTAACCAAGAACGGAAAAATCAAATGGGTTCATGTAATTGGGGGGAAATTTCCTTACAAAGGCAAAGAAACCGCCATTGTAACCGTTTATGACATTACAAACCGGAAGCATGCAGAAGATGAGTTGATGACACAAAATCGTCGCAATAAAACATTGCTGCGAATTTTGGAAAAAAGCAAAAGGAACATAAACAGTTTTCTTGACTATGCACTCCATGAACTTATTGAATTTCTCGGTGCTCAAATGGGTTACATCTATTTTTACGATGAAGAAACCGAAACTTTTACACTTAACACATGGAATGAAGATATTATAAAAGAATGTCCCGGAAGCAAAAAAGGATCTGTTTGCACATTGAAAGATGCCGGATGGTGGGGAGAAGCAGTATTTCAGAGAAAACCTGTCCTTGTTAACGATTTCAAAAACAACACCCTTTTAAAGAAAAAGCATCAAAAAGAGGATATTACGCTCTTCAATTATCTTAGCATTCCTGTTTATGAAAACCACAAGATTGTTGCGGTGGCCGGTGTTGCAAACAAAGAAAACGGCTTTAGCAAAGACGATATACGGCAAATGCGGCTAATAATGGACGCCGTATGGAAAGAGGTTCAACTAATTAAAGCCAACCTGGCAATAAAAGAACGTGAGTTGAATTTTAAAGACATTGTGGAAAATTCACCTTTCGGTGTCGTGATTGCAGAACCTAACGGGGATATTGTTTACGCCAATGACTTTTTTTGCAAATTGACCGGTTATTCTTTTAAAGAATTATCAAGTCTGAACAGCTTTAATGAATTAACGCTTCCGGAAGAAAGATTACTTTATAAGGAGCGTATGAAGAAACGGTTTGCAGGGGCTCCTCATAAAAGGATATATGAGCGAATCATATTAACAAAAAGCGGAAAAAAAGTAGTTACCGAATTTTATACTACAACAACTTTATGGCGTGGAAAGAAAATGCTCATGGTATTGGTCAGGGATCTTACCGAACAGAGGAAAAGCGAAGAAACCATAAGAATGCTTCAGCTTGCCATTGAGCAGGTTCCCGTTTCTATTGTTATAACCGATCTGGCAGGTGATATTGAGTATGTCAATCCGTTTTTTACACAATTGACCGGTTACTCGGAAGAAGAAGTTATCGGGCAAAACCCGAGAATATTACAAAGCGGAAAAACCGATAAAACAATTTATCCGAAACTTTGGGATACCATTTTATCAGGTAAAACATGGGAAGGGGAATTTATAAACCGTAAAAAAAACGGAGAAGATTACATAGAACGTGCCCTGATTACGCCTGTTGTCAACAGAACCGGTGAAATTGTCCGGTTTATAGCAGTCAAAGAAGATATTACGCTGCAAAAAGAATACATCAATGGTCTTATTGACGCAAAGGAAAAGGCAGAAGCTGCGGAAAGATTAAAAACCAATTTTCTGGCCAATGTCAGCCATGAGCTGAGGACCCCGTTAAACGGTATTCTAGGCTTTTCCGATTTACTGGAATCGGAGAACTTGCCGGAAGCAATCAGAACGATGATAGGTTATATCAAAACCAGCAGCCTCAGGTTACTCAATACATTAAACCTGATAATTGATTACTCCGTTTTAAATGCAGACAGAATTACCGTTAAAAAAAAGAGGTTTGATTTAATTGGAATCTTAAAAACAATAAAAAACAACTACGAACCGCTGGCCGGACATAAAAACCTTTTCTTTTATTTTAATCCGGAAATTGCTGATTTGATGATTATTTCCGATAAATCAATCATTGAAAAAGCGGTCTCAAACATTGTTGATAATGCAATTAAATTCACATCCAAAGGCGGAGTAAGTATAAACCTTGATACTTCTGTATTTGAAGAAAAAAGAATTATTCGAATAAATGTACGCGATACGGGCATTGGTATCCCAAAAGAGTATTACAAGGTAATATTTGAACCTTTCAGGCAGATTAGCGAAGGATACGGACGGAATTATGAGGGGATGGGATTGGGGCTTTCTATCAGTAAAAAATATATTGAAGCACTGGGAGGGAATATATCACTTACCAGCGTACCCGGTAAAGGAAGTGTTTTTATTATTGAGTTTCCTGCCGAAAAAGCAAAAGATAACGGTAAATATATTGCCTCAACCGTTGTTGACATTCAGTCGAAAACAAAAAATTCAAAAACAGTTTTATGCTTCTGTAAAGATTCCGGCACCAGTAGAATAATAGAGGAAGTACTTTCAAGAGGCTATAATTATCATTCCGTCACAAGTCATGACCAATGGAAACAACTGATAAATTCACGAAAATTCGACCTGATAATTGCCGACATTGATCATAATGATAACAGAAAAGAGTTGACTGTCCTGAATGAACTTAACAAATCATCATTCAACAAAACCACCCCGAGAATTGCCATTACGGCAGTTCGACCTGGTAATAAAAATAAAGAAGAGCAAAAAATTTTTAATGCTTATCTCTTAAAACCCGTTAGTAGCGAAGAGTTATTAAAAACCACAGAGTGGTTATTAAACAGATGATTATTTGCTAAACCGCATGACTTTTACCATTATATTTACACCCGACTTTTTCAACAAAACAGAAATTGTTTACATTTTATTTTACAACGGGTTTATAAAACTTTAAACAAGTACAAATTCTTAATTTTATGAAACATCACCTCCGTCAAATACTCATTCCTGCATTTCTGCTTTTTTTAACCCATACGGCCTTTTCTCAAAATGATTACGGGAAAATTCTGTCCCGCAACATCAAAAAAGCCTCCCTGATTTTGGAACAAAAATTCAAAACTGATTATTTTCAGGATAACAGCACGGATGTTGCCCGAAAACCGAATCCGGAAGTGAATTTTCATTCACTTTTATCCGTATTAAACCTGAAAGAGCGCTGCCGGCACCTGCTTCCGTCACCCGGTACACGTTCGTCGGACGACACTCTGATAATCGGTTTGGTGCCGGATGAAGAGCTTGTTATTGATTCGGCATGGTTGCACCGGGGGCCGGTTATTGTGCTGGGCAACGGAACTTTACGTTTTCGTAACGCCGATGCTGCTATTCTCGGGAACCTTTATACCCTCGAAAACGGACAGGTTATCTGCGATTCGTCAGTTATACGGTTTCCGCAACAGTACTTTTATCAGCGGTCATTGATTTTTACCGGCAATTCTACGGCGGTTTTCAGAAATTCAACGCTTGATTTCGGCGGAATGGTTCACACCATGGCACTAACCGATTCGGCACATCTTGAAATGACTGACGTTCACAAAACCGATTTTTCCACCATTGCAATGTATGGCAATTCTTCCATTAACATAAGCAATGTGGAGATAGCCGGCGAATTTATTATTGACAATAATGTTGATTTGGCTATTGCCCAAGCAGGTACGGTATTGCTGTGGCATGTGTTCCGCGAAAATTCCGTGGCGGAACTCTCTTTCCCTTCAGGCGATTTTGTGGAACACTACCTGTTTAGCAATTCCCTGCCGGATATTTCGGGAATTGATTATACCATTCATATTGATTCGTGCAGCAATGTTATGTGGGGATTGATGCCGTCCGGCGGCTCCGATATCACGGTTACAGGCTCCGCCATACGCTCCATAGGGCTTTGGTTTACCGGAAACAATACAACGAATGTCAACGGTTTGGTGAACAATAGCTATTATTCCGACTTTTCTCCGGCATTAACCGACCGGAATCTTCACCTGATCAACAGTTCTGTGGAAACATGGAGTTTATACACATACAACAGATCAACAGTTAACCTGTCCGGTTCCATACTCGGCGAAATCGGCGCAATGAACGGTTCAACGGTTAATGCGGAAAATTATTTTCTCAACGGTTCGGGCGGTTATCTGTGGACAACAGATACCACACTGATGGTTGCTGCATTTTCTTCCCTCACCTCTTCATTGCGAAGCAGCGGAAACAGCTTTTTGTTTTTTGCTTACTCCACCATGACAGGCGGCTTGGTTCAGGCACTGCAAAATTCGGTTCTTTTTATAATTCAGTCGGTTGTCCCCGATGAAATAACTTATGATGCTGCGGCTGCGGTTTGGATGGCCAATATTTCTTCTCCCGTGACGGGATTCTCCGATTCAACGGTTACTGTTACAGGCTCGGCATGGATTGATGCGGGAACCGAAAACATTTTTACGGATTTCGGAAATTACGCTCTCTATTATCAACCCGTTGACGATACCGCCGTTTGGTTCAAAGCCGGCGGCCCTTATTACCATGAAGTAAGAAAAAACACGTTGATTGAATGGGATACACACGGTTTACAACCGGGAAATTATTTTCTGCGTCTCGATTTAACTGACAACAATGACAATACAGTATCGGCAATTAAACCCGTTACCCTGCTGCCACCGGTATTGGGCACATCAGGTATTACCAGGGCCGGTGAACATTTCTCTCTTTATCCCAACCCTTTTTCGGATAAAATAATTTGCGATTTCACTTTGCCGGCGGCATCCGGTGTTCATATGGAAATTTTCAACACCGAAGGAAAGAGGGTAAAAAACATCATTATGGAACGGCAAAATGCCGGAAAACACAAACTCACCGTAAACACGGCACAACTTCCCAAAGGAGTTTATTATTTCAGATTTGAAGCGGGGGATGTTGTTAAGATTGGGAAAATGATAAAGTGAATAGTTGATATTATGAAGTTATGAATTGGTGAAAGAGCAATTGATTGAATGATTGTATAGGCGAATGGATTGAAAATAAGCAATCAGCCAGAGGCAGACACGTATTCAATGCTCAGCGAGCAATGAACAAATGGGTGGGAAAACATAACATACCCCACACCCCGTAATTCAGAGGGCACTGACGGGTAGGCCAAAGGGCAGGCGTGCCCGATGAATCTCCAAAATGATTAACGTATCGTATGTTGAACCGGAAAAGAAGAACGAGGGGAGATTCATCGGCATTCTATCCCATATGGCCAACCTGATGATGCCTCTGAATTGAGAAGGGGAGAGAGAAATGATGTCAGATATCCGATTTAAGACATTAGAATTAAGAACGGGAAGTGCGGCAGGGACAGTTTACCCTGAAAGGGTAAAATATATGTAGCACCGTACGAAGTGCGGTGCAAAAGGTAACGGGAATAAGGTTTTGGCGGGATTTTTGCCCTTGGAGGCAAAAATCGTGTCAAAACCGGTGAATTTATTTATATTGATCTGCCTGCGGCGGACACATGTAAGATATCCGATGTAAGACATTAGAATTATGAACGGGAAGTGCGGCAGGGATGGGAGCGGTAGCTTGCAAAGCCGGCGGGCAATGTGTAGCAGGCGGCGGAGGCTGACGTTAGGAAGACCCCGTACGCCGTCGCGAAACATGCCCGGCGGCAAGCAACTACAAGCGGACAGCCCGCCCGGCCGCCCAAACAAACAAATAAGAAATCATCCGTAATAATTGCCGAACCCCGGAATTTTGTTTTATTACAGGTTTTCACCGAAATCCAATTCTTAATTACCTTTGCCTCTTAAATATGTCCAAAAGGTGAAACAAACCGGTGAAACGATAAAAACCATTGTTAAAAGCCTGCCGCACAAGCCGGGGGTTTACCGTTTTTACGATAAAGAGGGAAAGGTGATTTACGTGGGCAAAGCAAAAAACCTGCACAAAAGGGTTGCCAGCTATTTTAACAAAGAACATGAAAGCGGCAAACTGCGCCTGATGGTGAAAAAAATTGAAAACATTGAGGTGGTGGTTACCGAAAGCGAACAGGACGCGCTTTTGCTGGAAAACAACCTCATAAAAAAATTGCAACCGCGCTACAACGTAATGCTGAAAGACGACAAAACCTTTCCGTGGATTTGCATCAAAAAAGAGCCGTTCCCGCGGGTTTTCAGCACCCGGCAGGTTAAAAAAGACGGCTCGGAATATTACGGGCCTTATGCCTCAGTGCGTATGATGCGGACACTGCTGGAAACCATCCGCAGGCTTTACCCTTTGAGAACCTGTTCGCTAAAGCTGTCGCAGGCAAATATTCAAAAAAAGAAATTTAAGGTCTGCCTGGAATACCACATTGGCAATTGCAAAGCACCCTGCGTAGGAAAACAAACGGAACAAGAGTACAACGAAATGATTGGGCAAATCAGAAGCATTATAAAGGGAAACCTGAGCGAGGTGATTGACAATCTGAAAAGCCTGATGCACCGTTTTGCGGAAGAGATGGAATTTGAACAGGCACAGATAATTAAAGAGAAACTGGAAATACTGGAAAATTACAAAAGCAAGTCAACCATTGTAAATCCCCGTATCAGCAATGTGGATGTAGTTTCCATTATTGACGAACCCGGCCGGGCGTATGTAAATTATTTAAAGGTAATGAACGGCGCTATTGTTCAGGCGCACACGGTGGAAATCAGAAAAAAGCTGGACGAGGAGGCCGGAGAAATACTGTCGTACGCTTTGGTGGATTTCCGCAACCGGTTCGACAGCAGTGCATCCGAAGTAATTGTACCCTTTATGCCCGAAGTGGTTCCCGAAGGACTGAAAATTACCATTCCCAAACAGGGAGATAAAAAGCAGTTGCTGGAACTCAGCGAACGAAATGCAAAATATTACCGCTTGGAACAATTGAAACAGCAGGAGATTGTTGACCCCGAGAAATACAAAAAACGGATATTGGAAACGCTGCAACGCGACCTGCGCATGAACGTATTGCCGGTACAGATAGAGTGTTTCGACAATTCCAATTTTCAGGGTTCATATCCGGTAGCATCCATGGTGCAGTTTTACAATGCCAAACCCAATAAAAAGGAGTACCGCCATTTTAACATAAAAACCGTTGAAGGCCCCAACGATTTTGCCTCGATGGAAGAGATTATTTACCGCAGGTATCACCGGCTGTTGGAAGAGAAAAAGCCGTTGCCGCAGCTCATCATTGTTGACGGTGGGAAAGGGCAACTGAGCTCGGCGGTAAAAAGTTTGAAAAAGCTGGGGCTTTACGGCAAAATAACCATTGTGGGCATTGCCAAGCGGCTGGAAGAGCTCTATTTTCCCAACGACCCGCTGCCGCTCTACCTCGACAAAAAATCGGAGAGTTTGCGCCTGATACAGAAATTGCGCGACGAAGCACACCGGTTCGGTATTACACACCACCGGAAACGCCGACAAAAGGGAAGCCTGAAATCGGAATTAACTTCAATCCCCGGCATAGGGCCCGACACGGCCAAAAAACTGCTTTGGAAATTCAAATCGGTGAAAAAAGTAAAAGCCGCTACACAGGAAGAGTTGCGGGAAGTTGTGGGAAAAGCAAAGGCGAAGATTGTTTTTGAGCATTTT
>JALVZH010000033.1 GCA_027022105.1 Bacteroidales bacterium
CCATTTTAAAATAATATCAATATTATGAAAATATATTATTTCTTTGTTTTTTATTATTAGAATATACAATCCTAAATCACCATCAATTTGTAGAATTGATATTTTGTATTTATTCAAATAATTAGTTAAAACATATAATCCAGGAGTAATTTCCTTTTTCATGATAATTTTTCATTTATTCTTTGTCTACAACTACCAAATAACCGGCTCCCCCATAGCATTCATTTTTACTTTATCCTATCTGCAATTACACCGCATGGCAAACATATACAATAAGATAAGATTAAATAACATCAATCCTTTCTGCCGTTCCGGTATTTATCCGCTTACAAATTTAATTGATTTTTTTCAATCGGGCCAAAATTTTACCGCCCGACGAACTAATAACTTATCTTTGCAAGACACAGCCTTTTAATAAAATGAATAAATTTTACAAAACGGTTCCTCTGAAATTCTTCTGGATTTTTATCCTGCTTTTTGCAGCCTGTGAAAAGCCGGCGGAACAGGCAAAAATAACCATTGCCATTTCAAAAGAAAAAAAGGCAGGTAATAGCGAAAACTATCACAACTGGCTGTTGCGCTACAACCGGAATGTTGATTATAAAATATTGTACGGACTTCCCGTTGATTCGGCGGTAAAAGTGGCCGCCACCTGCGACGGTTTGTTACTTACGGGTGGCAATGACGTATTTCCCGGCTACTATGGTAAAATTGACGATACGGCGCGCTGCGGAACTTTCGACCGCTATCGCGATTCACTGGAATTTGCCCTGATAGATCAGGCAATAAAAAACAGGCAACCGCTGTTTGGCATCTGCCGTGGTGAGCAGATTATAAACATTGCAATGGGTGGTACATTGTACATTGATATCCCTACGGATTTCAGCACTCTTGTGGTTCACAGGCAGGAGGATTGGCAGCATTGCCGGCACAGTGTATGGATAGAGCCGGGCACCCTGATGTCGGTTATCACTCAGGTAAGCACCGATACGGTAACCAGCAACCATCATCAGGGGATTGAACAGTTGGGCGAGGGGCTGCTGGTTTCGGCACGGTCGGCCGACAGTCTTCCCGAAGCGGTGGAATGGGCCGGCACATCTGCAAAAGGCTTTCTGATGGCAGTGCAGTGGCATCCCGAAAGAATGACGATGAACAGCCCTTTGTCGAAACAACCGGCCGTTAAATTCCTTAACGAAGCGGAAAAATACCACAAAGTTTTGAATCCGGAATAAGATCTTTTGGCAAACCGTTACAGAGTAAAGCATCCAAACCGGAAAAATCCATATTTTCGCCCGAAATTTTCATCGTTATGGTACGAAATTTCATCTTGTTGATTTTATTGGCTTTTCTTGCATCCTGTGCCGACAACAGGGAGCGTTCTCTTGAAAAGGTGGACAAAGGGGTTGATATGATGTACCAAATGAAAAAGGAAAAGGCCAAAGCTTTTTTTGAGGAGGCCATAAAACTTGACCCTGGCAATGCAGAAGCCTACTACCATCTGGCAAACTATTACGCCGACCGCCAGGAATACAAAAAGGCCATTGAGTTGTTTGATAAAGCACTGGAAATCAATCCTCAATTCGCTAATGCATGGTATGGGCGGGGAATGGCAAAATTTTATCTTGGTGATAAAAAAGGTGCCTGTGCTGATTGGAAAAAGGCAGCTGAAAACGGCAGGCAAAACTTAGAAGACAAACTGAGGCACTGCCCATGACAAAAAGAGAGCACTACAACGGCATTAACACCATAATCTGGGATTGGAACGGCACCCTGTTAGATGATGTGGATATTTGCATTGAAAGCATAAATACACTGCTACAGGCACGGGGACTGCCTCTGCTTGATAAAAAACGGTACCTGGAAATATTTACTTTTCCCGTAAAAGAGTATTACCGCAAAGCCGGCTTCGATTTTTCCGTAGAGCCTTTTGAAACACCTGCATCCGAGTTTATGTCGCTCTATTATAATTTTTTACCCGAAGCAGACCTTTTCCCCTGCGCCGGCGAGGTATTGCAACAATTGAAGGATGCCGGTTACAGGCTGGTTGTTGTGTCGGCCATGGAGCACGACAGCCTTGTACAATCTTTAAAAGATAAAAGGATTTATCACTATTTTCAAGGTGTGTACGGTATTAACGATATCTATGCCCACAGCAAAACAGAGGTGGCTAGGGCCATGTTTGCGGAGCTTGGTTTGCAGTCGTCGCAGTGCCTTATGGCAGGCGATACGTTGCACGACCTTGAAGTGGCCGAAGCATTGGGTGTGAGGCACCTGTTGGTGGCCTCGGGACATCAGTCGGCAGGCAGGTTAACGGCACGTACCGCCAATGTGGTGCGCTCGCTGAAAGATGTTGCCACAAAATTGTTGAATTAAAATTTTGCACTACATTTGCCTGATGAAAATGGAGAAAAGCGAACCGAAAGATAAAATTGCTGCCTGGAACCACAGGTTTGAACAGGCGGAACCGGAAAAAATAATCTCTTTCTTTTTGGATTATTTTAAAGATAAAATTGCCTTTTCCACCAGCCTCGGATTGGAAGATCAGGTGCTGACCCATATAATAAGCAAAATAAATCCCGAAGCACGGTTTTTTACACTGGACACCGGTCGCCTTTTCCCCGAAACCTACGACCTTATTGACCGCACGGCAAAAAAATACAACATTACCATTGAAGTCTATTTTCCCGAAGCGCATGATGTGGAACAAATGGTGAAAGAGAAAGGAATCAATCTGTTTTACGACAGCATTGAAAACCGTAAATTTTGCTGTGAAGTTCGTAAGTTGCGTCCCTTAGCGAGAGCCATGGAGGGGTTGGATGCCTGGATTACGGGGCTGCGGCGCGAACAATCGGTTACCCGTAAAGAGCTGAAAAAGGTGGAATGGGATGAAAACAACCACCGGATAAAAATAAATCCTTTGGCCGACTGGACACTGGATGAGGTGGAAGATTATATTGCAAAAAACCGCGTTCCGGTGAATCCGTTGCACAAAAAAGGATTTGCAAGCATTGGTTGCCAACCCTGTACACGCGCCATTGAGCCCGGCGAAGATATACGCGCCGGCAGGTGGTGGTGGGAAAATCCCGAAACCAAAGAGTGCGGTCTGCACAAACGATAATTGAAAACAGTGGCCTCCCGACAAATTTCATTAAACCGCCGGATACTACGTTTGGCACTGCCCAATATCATTACCAACATCACCGTGCCGCTGCTTGGTATGGCCGATTTTGCCCTGATGGGTCACCTGAAACAGGAGAGTGCGCTTTATGTGGGAGCCATTGCTCTGGGAAGCACCATTTTCAATGTGATTTACATGAGTTTTGCGTTTTTGCGAATGGGAACCAGCGGATTTACGGCACAGGCTTACGGCGCCAGGAACAATGAAAAAATGGCACTGGCGCTGCAACGTGCAGTGCTGACAGGTCTGCTGTTTTCATTGTTGCTTATCCTGTCTCAGTATCCCATTCAATGGGTAGCTTTCCGGCTGCTAAAAGGTGGCGAAGAGGTAAAACACCTGGCCCGTCAGTACTTTTATATCCGTATTTATGCGGCACCGGCCACATTGATGCTGTACGGATTTTACGGCTGGTTTCTCGGTATGCAAAATGCAAAATTTCCCATGATTGTCGCTGTTACGGTAAATGCACTGAACATCGGACTGAACTTCCTTTTTGTATCGGGATTTCATATGAAATCGGACGGAGTGGCACTGGCAACGGTTATTGCGCAATATACGGGATTATTGCTGGCTTTGATATTTGCCGTTCTCTTTTACAAACCCTATACACTACCCCGTAAATTTGCCCGGATTATCCGGTGGAAAGAGCTGTCGGTTTTCTTTAAAGTAAATGGCGATATTTTCATCCGTACCCTGCTGCTTATTCTGACCATTGCATTTTTTACGGGAACATCGGCCCGGTTTGGCGATAATGTGCTGGCTGTAAATTCCATACTGTTTCAGCTTTTCTTCATCTTTTCTTACTTTGCCGACGGCTTTGCCTATGCCGGAGAGGCCCTTACCGGAAAAGCACTGGGCTCGGGCGACAAACTGTTGTTAAAGAAAACGGTATATGGGTTATTCCGGTGGGGCTGGGGAATAGCGATAATTTCATCATTGGCATATGCTGCCGGATTTCCCTTATTGATGAAGCTGATGACTAACAATCCGGAATTACTGACCCTTTCCCGGACTTATGCCCTGTGGGTTATTTTGCTCCCCCTGTTCAGCGTGGCGGCTTTTATATGGGACGGGGTGTATGTGGGCGTTACAGCATCAAAAGCCATGCGCAATACCATGATAATTGCATCGCTGTTTGTTTTTCTGCCGGTATATTACCTAACCGTAAACAGGCTTGGAAATCATGCCTTGTGGCTGGCAATGGAACTCTTTATGTTAACACGCGGAGTTTCGATGTGGGTAATGGCAAAAAAGGCGGGATATTGGATGTGACGTTTGGATGTATTATTTTTGATGTAATATGTTTGATGTATTATTTTTGATGTATTATTTTTTGATGTGATAAGGTCCCTCAACAACATTTGATGTAACAGCCAAACAAAAATCATTTTTTAACACGTTTCATATATCCAGACTTTCTATTTTTGCCCGGATGATTGAAAAAAGTAAAATTTCGGTTTTAATATTCGATTGGGGTGATACGCTTATGCGTGATTTCGACTTGCCCGGACCCATGTGGAAATGGGAAAAGACAGCGATTATTCCGGGAGTCCGTGAATCACTTGATATATTAAGCCGGCATTACCCCCTCGTAGTTGCAACTTCTGCTACGCATTCC
>JALVZH010000034.1 GCA_027022105.1 Bacteroidales bacterium
GATGTCGTTGTTAAGGTTCCGGAAACTTTGATAAAATAAACTCCTTTTTTCAGGCCTTCGATATGCACGGGAGTCTTTCTTTTATTTTCAATGGTTTTAATCAATTTACCATCTGTTGTAAAAACAAGTATCCGTCGTACCGATTCTCCGTTTCGTAAAGTTACCATGCAGGCATTATGAAACGGATTGGGCTTTATTACAATAGAATTATTATTTATTTCAAGCTTGTTTATCCGGTCAACAATACCTCCTCCCAGTACCCTGAGTTGTTTGGAAATTCTGATGGTGTCGGTGGGCTGGTAATAGATGGAAAAAGCAGCCGATACAGGTGTAGTTCCCGTTGGTGTAAAAGTTATGGTAACACTGTCGCAACTGTTGGCCGGGATTGTAAAAGGAAAGATATTTTCCAGTGAAAAACTACTGTCGGTCGAATAAAATCCATGCAGGGTAAGTGGTTCGGAAGAAGGATTTGTAATACATAATGTCCGGTAAGACGTTTGTCCTATGGGAGTGTTGGTGCCAAAATCAAGGGTGTCTTTATCAAAGTCAAAGAGCGAAGTTTCCCATTGAAATTTTAATGCCCGATAACTGGTTAGCTCAAAAGTATCGGCACCCATTATCTCAAATTGTATTTCTCCGTCCGATTTATACTGTGTGAGAACATTTTGTTCATAATTGGCAGCCCAACCCACAAGGTGCACACCGTTGTCCAGCAACTGGTTACTTCCCATAAACGGGGTAAAATCGGCAGGGTTGTATTTCTGAAAATCCGATTTCAGTGTAGCGGTTAAATTCTGCTCATCAAGTTGATAAGTTATAGCTCTTGAAAACGGAGGTACCCGCGAGTTCCCGTTATCGAACAGGGAATAGGTATTGTTTCCTCTGTATCTAATATGGTGCTGGGCCTTGATGGGTACGGTATCGTTGACAAAAGTAAACTGATTGTTATTTCCTCCCAATCTCCAGATAATATTGCCTGTCTGACGGTCTATTTTTGTAATTTCCGACATATTTCTGCTTGAGAGAATTACATTACCAACAGAATCAAAAGTCAGCGCATTACCATGACAATAATCAATCATACACCTTGTCAGATCCACAATCCCAGTATCGGCATCAGTAATATTGAAATGGTCCCAGCTCGACCATTGAAAGAAAACATTGTCATCTCCATCTATTCCCTGAATAATGGTTCCTATAACAACAGCTGTTTCGCACCCACCGGGATATATCTGGCTCATATCAACATTTTGAGCATCATAAGCCAATAACCAATAGGTTCCGTCTTCATTTAAGATAAGTTCATGAATATCGGCGGAGTAGCCGTTTTGGGCATCGTAATACCTCATAAATTCATTGGAATTATTGTAGGCAGAAAATTTACTTAAATTTTGGTCATAATATGTGAGCAATCCCACTGACGGGTGGTATGTAAAAAAGTTTTCTCTGTGATTGGGAGGAAACCGCATGTAAAATACCGGAAATCCGGTTGTGTCGATTATCAGATTGTATTCACCCCGGGTAGAGTCTCTTAGCCCTGCATTTACAAAGTAATATCCGGGTCCGGGATTATTTATTACAGATACATAATAATCAGGGAAATCTGCAGGAAGGCCATTGAAAGTTGATTTTTTATATTTTGTTGCCGGTTTGTCATAATGCCTGTTCTCCGGTGGAAGATAGCCCAATCTTATCAGGTCATTACGGGAAAGAAGTTTTTTCTTTTTCGGACTTATACCGAATGAATAGCTTAATATTTTCTTTGAATTTATGTCAATACGCACATCGACAATTTCTCCAGGTATAAATTCTTGAGCGGGAATAAATATAAGGCGGTTCTCTTTGGTCAGAATTTTTATTTTTCCTTCAACCAATCCGCTTTTGCTACCGGTAACATTTATGGAAAAACCGTTGGGAACTTCATCCCCTTTATAACTAAATAATAATGTTGTTCTTTTTGAAACAAAAACGGAATTGTTTTGCGGATAAACAGGAACAACCTTCAGATTTTCTGACGCTTCGGCAAAAAGATTCAGGGTTGACAATACCAGTACAATAAACAGTACTGTTGTCAGAAAGGACTGCTTTTTCATTTTGTATGTTTTTGATTTAACGACAAATTTAATTCTATTTTCAGTTGCATTTTTAGGCATTTGCACATAAATAAAAAAAATTGTTAAAAAAATATGAACATTATTTTGTTAAAAATCGAATAAAGCTATATATTTGCGTCACCATATTTTGTTACAAACATTCCTGAAATGAAAAGGACAGTTTTTGTTGATTGTAAAGCAGGCAGTTATCGTTTTACCGGCCTTTTCAGGACTTACCAAAATATTTTTTCTGTAGTTGTAAAGAACCTCTTTTTATTCATAAAAAAGAGGCTTGCATTTAATATATTGAAAATTTTCAGTTTTGAAAATAAAGTAATTAATCATTTTTTATTAACTAAATAGTAGTATTATGAGAAGTTTTACAAAGTTTTTCTCTTTGACATTGGCTCTGCTAATGTCAACTGCTTTTGTGTATGCTCAGGATTTTTCGCACATGACTCCCAAGGAGCGTGCCATGGCAAACACAATTAAGCAGCACCCGACTACTCCGGGACAAGTAATGTCCCCTACGGCTGCAACGCCGATCTCCACCTACCCTTTCGACATTGATTTCGAAGGGGGTACTTTTCCTGCCGAAATTGAGGCTACTGCCGGCACAAATGCCAATATTGGTGTTTCTGCCGATGCTGCCAACGCTTCATCATTCGGAGCAATGCTGGAAGGAAATACCTATTCAGGCTGGTATTACCCTTACAATACGGGTGACCAGGCTTTCGGTAATTCCCCCACTCACATTGCCTCAATGAACATGGAGATTCATCCCGATGCAGGAGCTGTGGGTATGATGTTTCTTACATTTGACTTGCGGCAAAACTATTCTTTCAATGTAAATTATTCATGGTTTAGGGTAACTGTGGATGGAACTCCGATTCCTGATGTGGATGGAAATATCTATCATCAACCATCGACTCATGAGTCCGATCCTTTTGTGACCATTACTTATGACCTGTCGCCGTATCAGGGAGCAAATTTCCAACTGGTGCTTCAGACAGCTAATAAGTATTATTACCACTACTACCAAGGTGGTGACGTGGCTATGATTGACAATATTCATTTCGAATATATTGCCATTGGAACCATCGAAGGTCATGTTTATGCCAACGGAGCTCCCGTGGACGGAGCCCATGTAGGTATTGTTGGTCTTAATGAAATCACTACCGATGCAAGCGGTTTTTATCAGTTTGCCGACATTCTTACCGGAGATTATGACATGTATGCCTTTATGGACGGGTTGAATATTGATTCGGCTTCCGTAACACTGAATGCCGGACAAACCCTTACACAGGATTTCGACCTGTCTCCTCCTATCATGATTGTTAGCCCTTTAAGTTTTACCGAAACTTTGAATCCTGAGGAGTATTTAACCGATTACCAAGGCATTCAAAATGCCGGAAACGGGCATCTTTACTGGAGTGCGGAAGTGGTTTATCCCACTACCTCAGCCAACAGCAGTTATCCAAAATATGGTATCGGCCATACGGAAATCGAATACGGAACGGTAAACGATCCTTTGGCTACCGACCGTAAATCGGCCAACGACCGTGTAATCAGCATGGAAGGAAGCCGTGACGTAGGTGATGTTGTACAACAGTTCACTCCGCAGGGATTACAAGCCTGGGGTATCTGTTTCGACGGCACCTATCTGTATGTTACCGACCCCTTTGGAGGACAAGGAAACATTATCCACCAGATGAATACAGACGGTACCACAACCGGTTATACCATAAATGCAAACTTTGGCGGTTCATGGATTGGTGATATGTCCAGCGACGGAACATATATTTACGCATGTAATGTTGGCGGCGACAATGCAATTAAGGTTATTGATATTGCCAGCGGTAGTCTTGTCAACAGCATTTCCGGTGCATGGACAACCACAAGCCAGCGCGGTTTGGGTCACGATGAAATCAACGATGAATTTTACATCGGCGGTTGGAACAGCGATAATATCTGGCGCGTTGATGCTACCGGAGCTACCATTGATCAGCATTCCGAAAACGGTGTCAGTGGTTTGGCATTCCATCCGCAGGGTGGTCCTGACGGTACAGGTTCACTCTGGGTTGTTGATAACGATCCTGCAGACCCTGTTAATGAATACGATCCGTTTAACGGATGGCCATTGCTGCAAAACTTCACTATTCCGGGTGGTTCCGGTCACAGTGGTGCCGGTCTTGGTTTAAATGGTAATGGAAACCTTTGGATTGTTAACCAAGGGAATAATGTTGTTTATGAAGTTGAAACCGGAGAACCTCTTTCAGGAGGTGGTAACTGGTTAACATTGAGCCAGTATGAAGGATACGTAGCTGCCAGCGGCGGTTCCATGACCATCGGTGTTAATTTTGATGCAAGCGGAACAAATGCCGGCGAGGTTTATAATGCCGATATTGTTTATTCAGCCAATCCCAACATATCGCAAACAACGGTTCCTGCAACCATGATTATTGCCGGTGATCCTTTGACACCTGCCGATAATCTGGAAGCTACTCTAACAGATCCGGTGACCGGACAGGTTGATCTTACATGGACATTTGCACCCACCATGGATCCTACTTTCCAATACTTCCTGATTCGCAGAAACGGAATGCCTGTCGCCAACACAACCAATACTTTTTATACGGATATGCTGCCCACTTACGGCACCTATTCTTA
>JALVZH010000035.1 GCA_027022105.1 Bacteroidales bacterium
GCCCCATCCGGCGTCAACACTTTCCTGCAAAAAATCGCGATAGATACTTCCTATGCCTTTTTCCTTTAACAGTTCCGTAACAAACTGTCCTTCTACTCTCGAACCCGTATAAACTGCTACCAAATCATTTTCCATAATTCAAAACCTTTGTGTTAACAATAATTTTAGTGTAAAAATATAAGGTTTTGCCGAATTATACCGGTTATATGAAAATTTTTTAACTATTTAACTTTATCAATGCAAAAACCATTACGGCAGCACTGATAATCTGAACAGGTGAAAGAAGGTTTCCGTTAATAAAATAATCGAAAGCAATGGCCGAAACCGGAAAAAGCAGTTCGCTGATGGTAGCCATCATCGCCTTCACACGTCTCAATCCGTAATAATAGATAAATATGGCTCCCGAACCGGTGGTAAGCCCGATAATAATAAAGAACATCCAGTGTTTGCTGTCGGTAACGGTAAGCTGGGTGTAGGTTCCTGCTACCAGTACATAAACCAGCATTATCAATGAGGTAAATCCATAACGGAAAAAAGTAGCGGTTATGAAATTGTGGTTTAATAGTACCCTTTTAGAGAACACAGTGGAACTACCGAAGGAGAAAGCAGCCAGCAGTGCCAATAAAGAAGCGTAAATGGTATTTTTCTCGGTGGAAAAGTCGGGAAGGTGAAAGCCGAATGTAAGAAAGTAGCTGGCAATAATGGCTACCGATGCCCACAAAGCAAAATGTCTGCTCAGCCGCTCCTTTAATATTACAGCCGCCAGCAGGATAGCAAAAACAGGTTGCAGTTTTTGCAGCAAAACCACTACCGAAAGGTCTTGAAAATTAACAAGGAACAGTGCTTTAACAATAGCAAGAGTACCGATGGCACCGCCGAAAAGCGACACCAGAAAGAGGGATATATAATCCTGACGGATAAAATTCTTCAATTGGCGATACTCACGATACAGAAAAAGATTCATCAGGGCAAAAGGTATAAGGTGCAGCATAAACACCACATAACCTACATCCAGCCCATACAATCTCGGCGTTAAAACCACTCCGTCGAAACCCCACAAAACAGCCGCTATACCTATGGCAGCCGTTCCTTTGGCCATCTCCCTGTTTTTCTCTGTCATTCTATGAATTTAGCAGGGCAAAAGTAAGGAAATATGAGTTAACACGGCTGCAAAGAACAACCGGAATTAAACCGATTTTACAACCAAAACCGGAATCCTTACCCTGTGGCGTACCGCTTCTATGGTAGTACCGAAAATCATATCCTTAAGCCAGCCATGGCCGTGCGAGCCCATGACCACAAGATCGGCATTAAACTGAGCAGCATATTCGGGAATAAGTATTTTGGGGTTCCCGTACCCTACACGGGTTGTGATGTTATACCCTTCTATTGCGATATTTGCTGCATAAGTTTTAAGTCGCTGCTCATCCACATTGGCCTCAAAATCTTCCGACTCTTCACCGTAAACCATTGCTGCAGCACTTTCTACAATATGTACAAACATAAATTCGGCTCTTTTGCTGCCAAGTGCCAATGCGTGTTCTGCTGCTGCCCTGTCGGCATCCGAGAAATCAAGTGCCACAAGAACCCTTTTGTACTCAATTGTTTCGGAAATACGGGGCATCACCACACCGGCATGGACATACGATTCGCTGCGTTTTACCTTTGCCCTGCTTACCAAAGGCTTCAGGATAATGTAGAATAAAATAACAACCACTGCCAGTATGGAGGGAACAACAATGCTGTAAATAATCCAGGGGTGCGAAGCCGAATCTGTCCATACAACCAACTCTTCTGCAACCAGTTTTATGTTAAGTACAACAATGATTAGAGCAATGAGCCACGAGGAAATTTTCATCAAAGGTTTCAGTGCAAATTTCCCCATGGATTTTTTATCGCTCACAAAATGGATTAGCGGAATGACTGCAAAACCCAGTTGCATACTCAAAACTACCTGACTCAGTACCAATAGTTTTCCCGTATAACTCTCCCCAAAATAAATCAACACAAAAACAGCCGGTAAAATAGCCAAAGTACGTGTTATAAGGCGACGCGCCCAGGGTTGTATCCTGAAATTGATGAACCCTTCCATAATGATTTGTCCGGTAAGTGTACCCGTAATGGTAGAACTCTGTCCGGCTGAAATCAAGGCAACGGCAAAAAGAACGGAAGCCCATTTGGTACCCAAAAGCGGTGCCAGAAACTTGTAGGCATCCTGAATTTCTTCAACATCGAACATACCAGCACGGTAAAAGGTTCCTGCTGCCAGAATGAGGATGGCCGCATTAACAAAAAACGCCATATTCAATGCAATGGTGGAATCAATGAAATTGAACTTAAGTGCCTCTCCGATTTTCACTTTGCTTTTATTAAACCGCCTTGTTTGCACCAGCGACGAATGCAGATAGAGGTTGTGTGGCATTACCGTTGCACCAATAATTCCAATGGCGATATACAGTGCCGTGGTATCGGGTATGGAAGGGACAAAACCCTGTGCCAATGCACCGGTATCGGGCTGTACCAGAACCATCTCCACAAAAAAAGCAATGCCGATTACCCCGATGAGCGAGAGAATAAAAGCTTCTAATTTCCTGATACCCCGGTTCATAAGGAAGAGCAATAAAAATGTATCGGAAAAGGTGATGAGCACACCCCAAAGCAGGGGAATGTGAAACAAAAGCTGTAATCCGATGGCCATTCCAAGCACTTCGGCCAAATCAGTGGAAATAATGGCAATCTCGGCCAATACATACAATACATAGTTGATACCTTTGGGGTAAGATTCGCGGCAGGCCTGTGCCAAATCACGCCCGCGGACTATCCCGAGGCGCACACTCAAACTCTGCAACAGTAAAGCCATGATGTTCGACATGAGCAGAACCCAGATAAGGGCATAACCGTACCGGCTTCCACCGGCAATATCGGTAGCCCAGTTCCCCGGATCCATATACCCCACACTCACTAAGTATGCCGGCCCCGTAAATGCCAGCAACTTCCTGAAAAAACCGCGTTTTGCCGTTGTGTCTATTGAAGAATGTACCTCATCCAACGATTTCTCATTGAGTTTTGCCATGTTTTGTCAGTTGCTTTTGTTATAATTTAGCAAAAATATTGTTATTTTTTTCACAAAAATAGCATTTGTATTATTACATGGTATATATTTGCACTGTTAATAAATTAACATCAATATGAACACACAGGAATTAATAGCAAAACTACCGCACAAAACCATAGAACGGTTGAGCCAGTACAGGCGTGCGCTTCTCATCTGTCAGGAGAAAGGGAAAGAGTATATATTTTCACATGAAATTGCAGAAATACAACATATTACGGCGGTTCAGGTACGCAGAGACCTGATGCTGGTGGGTTATAGCGGTACATTAAGAAAAGGTTACAATATAAAAGAACTGATTAACCTTATCAGTGAAATTATTGATTGTCCGAGGGGGCTTAATGTTGCCATTATCGGCATGGGAAATTTGGGACGTGCCATTATCAAATACCTGAACAAAAGAAGGCCGCGCCTCACCATTGTAGCCGGATTCGATATAGACGAAAAGAAGATTGGAAAAAGTATTAAAGGAATTCCCTGCTACTCTCCCGACGACATGAAAGAGGTTGTTAAAGAACTCGATATCAGTATTGCTGTTGTTACCGTGCCTGCGCACAAAACCAACGAAACCGCCAAAAGACTGGTAAATGCAGGGATCAGAGGCATCCTCAATTTTACACCTACACCCATGATTGTTCCTGAAAACATTGTATTGGAGGAGTACGATATGATTACTTCGCTTGAGAAAGTGGCTTTCTATGTGAAACAATCGATTCTGGAAGAAGAGGCGGAAGTTAACAGCTAAATATTCTTTACCGGGTTAACTGTCTTTATTGAAAAAAAATTGAATACCTTTGGCATTTAAATGCCATTTTTATGAAAAAATTAATTGTATTTGCACTATTAACCCTGCCCTCTTTTTTATTCGGTCAATACCAAAACGGTTTTCTGAAAGAGACATTTTTTGCAAGACAACCGGGTGCCCGGGCCGAATCGTTGGGAAAGGGATACTGTTCCGTTGACGGAGATATGGCGACTATTTTCTACAATCCGGCAGGTACTGCCACCTTGCAAGGCTTCAGTCTTTATAGCTCCCTGTCAACACCATATTACAATGTCGAAAATTCAAAACTCCTTTTTGTAAGTGCAGGTTACAATATCAATAAATATCTGACTGTTGGAATCAGTTGGAATCATTATTTTTTCGGCGAGGAAATCAATTTTACCGACAGTCTTGGAAACCCTTCTGTTACCGGAATTATTCCGACAACTTCTGTTTATACCCTGAATTTTTCTTCTCAACCCGTAAAAAACCTGTTGATAGGATTAAATGCCAGTTATCTTATTTGGAAACCGACCGATAAATCCGCACATTCTCTGTTTTTTGATTTGGGGATAATTAAAAAATTCGAGTTTGGGAAAACACAGGTTGCAAGTCATTCAATCAATGTGGGGACAAGTATCAAAAACGTGAATTTTTCAACTGTAAAAGCACAGCCTGGCGATTCTCTGTTTACCGGCGACCTTCCGGTAATCACCCGGGTGGGTATGAATTATCAATTTACAATGAACAAACATTGGATTACAAAAAACCTGAACTCTTTCCGGCTTTTTGTACAGACGGATTATCAGTTTCTATTGAATTCGAAATACGAAAAAGGTATTTACAGCGGTTTGGAACTGACTTTTGTCGATATTTTGTCTCTCCGTA
>JALVZH010000036.1 GCA_027022105.1 Bacteroidales bacterium
AGAATGGTGTTTGTTGTCATTTCGAAGGAGGAACAACTGAGAAATCTCCTCAGAACAATCCTGTACTTCCGGTAACCTTTTCCCTGGGTTTCAGTCAGTGATACAAGGAGATATCTTACCGCTTCCATTCAAGGCTGCCCGCCATGGTTCGTTATAACAATTAATGATTAAAAATGTCCCTTTTTCATAACTATTTTGTTTATATCATGACCAATAAACACAAAAATGTTTTGTATATAGGTGTAACAAACGACTTGGAAAGGAGAGTACAAGAACATGAAACAGGGAAATATAAAGGTTTTACAAAGAAGTATAATTGTCATTATCTTGTCTATTATGAGCACTTCACACAAATAGTACATGCCATTGACAGAGAAAAGGAAATAAAAAAATGGAGGCGGGAGAAAAAAGATAAATTGATCACTTCATTTAATCCTGAGTGGGAATTTTTGAATGATAAGATTCATGATATTTAGTTTCTTTTGTTTATTCTGTCATTTCGATGACTAAAAGAAGGAAAAATCTCCCAGCTACCAGATTGTCATTTCGAAGGAGGGACAACTGAGAAATCCCCCAGACAAGTAGTTGTTCTCTCTACGGCCTTTTTCTTATTGGTACTCTCCGGTTTCAGGAGATTTCTCACCGCCAGCGCACAAGGCCTTCCCACATGGTTCGAAATGACAGAATGGTTATGAAGGGGATTTTTCTCCGCCTCCGGCGTATCGAAATGACAATGTGATTAAAATGAAATAACCAATAATTTCATACTTTTGCCAAAAATCAAATAAATGAAAAAATTAAAATTTGCCCTCATAGGTTGTGGTCGTATCGGCCAGCGGCATGCAGAACATATCAATAACTATGGTGAACTGACAGCAGTTTGTGATATTGATTTCAGTAAAGCAAAACTTTTGGGTGAAAAATATGATGCAAAACCATATAAAGATATTAATAATCTTTTGTCGGAGCAAAAAGAAATAGACGTTGTTTCCATCTGTACTCCTAACGGGTTGCATGCCGAACACAGCATAGAAGCTTTGCGTGCCGGTTTTCACGTTTTATGCGAAAAACCCATGTGTATCAATGTGGCCGATTGCGGGCAAATGATACAGGAGGCTGAAAAAGCAAACAAACGCTTGTTTATTGTCAAGCAAAACCGTTTTAACCCGCCTGTTGCTGCTGTAAAAAAACTGATTGATGAAAGTAAATTAGGAAAAATCTACAGCATTCAACTTAACTGTTTTTGGAACAGAAACACCGAATATTTTTCCTCCTCCGACTGGAAAGGCACCAAATCGCTTGACGGCGGTACTCTTTATACTCAGTTCAGTCACTTTATTGATTTATTATTTTATTTAATTGGTGACGTGAAAAAAGTTTATGCTTTTGCCGATAATTTTCACCATACAGACGAAATAGAATTTGAAGATGCAGGTGTTGTAGCGCTGCAGTTTTACAATGGAGCTTTGGGAACCATTAACTTTACCATAAATAGTTTTGCCAAAAACATGGAGGGTTCCCTGACAATTTTTGCTGAAAAAGGAACCGTAAAAATAGGAGGTCAATATTTAAATGAATTGGAATACCAGTCATTGGACGGATTTAAAATAGAAGGTTTGCCGGAAGGGAACCCCCCCAATAATTACGGAAAATACATTGGTTCCATGTCGAATCATGACAAAGTGTATGAAAATGTGGTAGATGTATTAACTAAAGGAGGAGTAATAGCCACCAATGGTTTTGAAGGACTTAAAACGGTTGAAATAATAGACAAGATTTATACGCAAATCGAAAACAATAATGGCAAAGCCTGAAATAACTTTTTCCGGTATCAGTAACAATGTAAAATTTGGTGATAATGTAAAAATAGTTCAGCCGGTTAATTTATACGGTTGTGTAATTGGTGATAATTGTTTTATCGGACCATTTGTCGAGATTCAAAAGAATGTTAAAATTGGGGACAATACAAAAATACAATCTCATACCTTTATTTGTGAACTTGTTACAATCGGTTCGGGATGTTTTATTTCTCATGGAGTAATGTTTATCAATGATGTTTTTAAAACGGGTGGTCCCGCTGGTGGAAATAAAAGCCTTTGGAAAGAAACAATAATAGGTAATAACGTTTCAATAGGTACCAATGCAACAATTTTACCTGTGAAAATAACTGATAATGTAGTTGTCGGTGCAGGTGCCGTTGTAACAAAAGATATTAACGAACCGGGTATCTATGTTGGAAACCCTGCAAAAAAAATAAAATCATTTTAGTTTATGAACGTTCCATTTGTTGACCTTAAATCCCAGTACCGTTCCATTAAAGAGGAAATGGATAATGCTATTCTCAATATTTTAGAGAATACGGCATTTATTAAAGGAAAAGCAGTTGAAGATTTTGAAAAGGATTTTGCAACTGCCATTGGTATGAAACATTGTATCGGTGTAGGAAACGGTACCGATGCCTTAATTATTGCCTTAAAAACATTAAATATCGGTCCGGGTGATGAGGTTATTGTTCCAGCCAACTCTTTTATCGCTACGTCCGAAGCGGTTACGGCTGCAGGCGCCCGCGTAGTGTTTGTGGATAATCATCCTGAAACTTATAACATTGATGTAACAAAAATAGAACAGTCGGTTACCAAAAG
The DNA here is from genome assembly GCA_027022105.1 of Bacteroidales bacterium. Taxonomy (GTDB): domain Bacteria; phylum Bacteroidota; class Bacteroidia; order Bacteroidales; family F082; genus Sulfidibacterium. The sequence continues at coordinate 2,643 of JALVZH010000036.1, forward strand.
GACAAAAGCCATTATAGCGGTTCATTTATACGGTCAACCGGCTGATATGGATGCAGTTTTGGCTATTGCCGAAAAACACAATTTATATGTAATTGAAGATTCCGCCCAGGGTCATCTTGCTCAATATTATTCCGAAAACGGAGGGTGGAAAATGACAGGCATCTTTGGGCACATTGCAACTTTTAGTTTTTATCCCGGGAAAAATTTGGGAGCATATGGTGATGCCGGAGCTATTGTAACCAATGATGATCAAGTGGCGAAAAAAGCACGAATGTATGCCAATCATGGCCGTATTTCAAAATATGATCATGAATTTGAGGGAGTTAACAGTCGGATGGATGGCATACAAGGTGCTGTTCTCGGGGTTAAGTTAAACTATTTACCGGAATGGACGGAAAAAAGACGTGCTGCGGCTGCTTATTATTCGGCTCATTTGCAGGGTATAGGCGATATTGTTGTTCCGTTTTTCGACGAACAAAAAGTTAAACCCGTCTGGCACCTTTATGTGATTCGGACAAACAAGCGGGATGCCTTGTTGGAGCATTTAATAAACAAGGGAATTGCAGTGGGAATCCATTATCCCATTGCGTTACCCAATCTTAAGGCATATCAATATCTGGGGCATAAACCGGCGGATTTCCCCGTTGCTTCCGCCTACCAGAACCAAATCCTCAGCCTTCCCATTTTTCCTGAAATTACCCGGGAGCAGCAGGATTATGTTATTGAAAACATCAAAACATTTTTTAGTTAGTCTCATGTTGTCATTTCGAGTAAGGAACGAACGAGAAATCTCCTGAGCAAGAAGTTATCTCCTAAGCTGTTTTTTTAGGGGCGTAATTTTAGGAGATTTCTCACCGCCCCACGCAATGCCTCCCCACATGGTTCGAAATGACATTTTGGGTTCTTTTCAGTCATTTCGACTGCATAGTGAAATCTCCTGAGAAAAAATTAACGCCTCCGGTGATTTTTTTATAAGCTGCGCTTGTTTATTTTTAGAAGGTTTTCACAATGCTTTCCAAAATAGTTAGAATGACAAATAAAATAGATAAGGAAATGATAGTGTTGTTATTACTTCTTTCAGGCAAATTTCTCGTAATAAATATCACTAATCTTCCTTATTTCCGATAGATTGCCGGAAGTAATGGCTTCCCGGGTGATTTTGGTAAGAAACCGGCGTTTTTCTTCTAAACGGCTTTTATCGAACCCGGCAGGAAAATATTCTAAATGATAAAAATTCAGCTTTTCGCCTCCTTCCTTTCTTTTAAATCTTAATAGACCTTCGTAACTTTTTGAAGCTCCTGAAAATCCAAGATCAACGGTTTTAAATCCGTTTTCACTGCCATACTGCATTAAAGTGCGAAATAACAAATCGTTTGGACGCATATTTAAATAACGAAGGTCGGATGCGCCAAATTTATAATAAAGTGTCTCATTGTGTTTTAATATCAACCACGATGCCAGCAACTTTTCTTTATGCCATGCCTCCAAGAAAAATCCTGAATCATTATCTATAAATGAACTGTATATTGCATTAAAAAATCTTTTAGGTTGGGGCAATTTATTAAATTTATTAATCCGTAGCTGTTCGTGAATAGCATAAAACTTTTCTACAGAACTTTTTTCGTTGCTAACTTTTATCTCAATCCCGTAATTCAATGCTTTCCGAATATTTCTTTCGTATGAATCTTTCCAAACAGAACTAATCTTCCAAGCAGGAATGTTAATTTGTACCAGGAATCCGTTAATTATACTTGAGTATCCTTCAATATCCGGTGATTTTTTGTTAATTACAGTGGTTTCAATATAATATTCAGGAAATGTCTTTTTTAATAAAAGTAATGCTTCTTTAAGAAAATCTTCCGAATAATTTATTAAGGTATAATCACTGAAAGGTATTGATTTCATAGCAGAAAAATAGTTGTTAATTTGGCAGAAAGGCAATAAAAAAGACAAATCATTGTTGGCAACCACAAAAAAATCAATCCCATATGTTTTTGAAATAACAGAAAGCCATTTTTTGGAAGTGAATAAATTATTTTCAAAATCTTCCGGTAAAGACAATTCTTTTAAATGAAATATTTTCAACTTAATATAATTAAAGATATGTTTTTAAAGCGCGAAATTACAATAAATTCAAGGTTAATCTTTATACTGTTATTATTTGGTGGAAAAATCTTATTTTCTCAAACTGTTCCCGAACACATTACGAATGCCAACATTTATGAGTTTTTAGATGAATTGGCAAGCAACAAAATAATATTATTGAGTGATGCTGTAAAACCTTACAGTAGAAAAATCATCGCCGAAAAATTGCTGGAAGCAAAAAAAAGAGAAAAAGAATTAAACAAAAGGCAAAAAAAAGAACTTGATTTTTATCTTCAGGGTTATCAAACCGAAATGAAATATCCTCTAAATTTTAACCGCAAATGGAATATATTAAACCGTTATCAAAAATGGGCGGCGACACTTAATCCGCTTGGAGTTTATTACAAAGACTCAACAACAACCTTATGGTTAAATCTTATCTTGGGTTATGAATACCATTCCAATAAAAACGGTTCCTTTAAACATACTTACGGGGGTCTTGCCTTTGGAGGATACATAGGCAAACACCTTGGATTTTACACCAGTTTGCGTGATAACACCATTACCGAAAATGTTATTCAGCCCGGTTATTTTGTAACTGACCAGGCAGCACCGGTTAAAACCTTTTCGCCCAATGATATCGAGTTTAGTGAGGCACGTGGAGGAATAACCTATTCGTGGAAATGGGGGAATGTGGGCCTGATTAAAGATAATCCCCAATGGGGTAGTACTTATTATCAGTCAAATATTCTGTCGGGAAGAACTCCTTCTTATGCTATGATTACTCTTCACCTTAATCCTGTTAAGTGGTTTCAATTCGATTATTACCATGGTTGGCTGGTTTCGGATGTGGTTGACTCAACACGTTCTTACTGGGACGGGGATTCATACAGAGCTGTGTTTCATCCAAAATACATGGCCGCAAATATGTTTACATTCGTTCCTTTGAAAAGATTGTACATTTCTTTCGGAAATTCAATTATATATAGTGACATGAATGTACACGCTGCCTACTTAATTCCTTTTCTTTTTTACAAATCTGTAGATCATACACTTAACGCTACTTATCATTATGGTGATGCGGGCCAAAATTCGCAAATGTTTTTTAATGTCTCATCACGAAATATAAAGCATTTACATTTGTATGGTAGTTTATTTGTAGATGAACTGTCGTTGCGTCATATGTTTGATAAAGAGACGCATAGGAATTATATTAGCGTGAAAGCCGGAACAAGAGTTACAAACCTATTGGTAGAAAATTTATACGCTGGAATTGAATATACGAGAACAAATCCGTTAGTTTATCAAAATTATTTAAAAACCGTAACTTTTGAATCGAACAGTTATAATTTGGGCCATTATATGCGTGATAATTCCGACGTAATAAATGTATCGTTAGGATATAAGCCTCTGCGTGGTTTGAATTTAAGAGTGGATTATATGCAGGCACGTCATGGCACCGATTATGATTATAGGGAATTACAAGATAGCGGGAGTTCAAGCGGATTGCCTTTTATAGATAAAGTTATCTGGAAAGAGCAAAGAATGACTTTATCAATAAAGTATGAGATCGTTAATAATTCCTATTTTTATTTTAATTATCGCTTTTCAAACATCACTGGAGAACAATCAGCCATAGAAAAATACACACCTGAATACTATTGGGGAAAAACGAGCACTGTTACGTTGGGAGCGAATATTGGATTTTGAGAAGAGTAGGAAGTAGTTAGTAAGTAGTAATTAGTAATTAGTAATCTGAAAATTATTTGAATGGAAAACAATGAATATCGTGGTTTTAGGGATCTGATTGTTTATCAGAAATCCTATAAACTGGCTATTGAAATTACAGATTTAACTAAGACATTTCCAAAAGAAGAGAAATATGTATTGGTTGACCAAATGAGGAGAGCTTCTCGCTCAATTCCTGCAAATATTGCAGAAGATTGGGCAAGACGAAGATATCCCAAGTCATTTGTCAGCAAGTTAATAGATGCACATGGTGAAGAAATGGAGATGGAAGTGTGGCTTGACATGTCATTGGATTTTAAATACATAACTAAAGATACACACAATACATTTATAAATGTTTACTTGGAAATAAGTAAAATGTTACAAAGTATGGAAACCAACCCTTCTAAATTCTGTTACTAAAAACCCAAAGGTTATGAATATAAAACAAATATTTAATTCAAAAAAACTCCAGCCTCTCCGAGACGTTGCCCTTTTTGCCGTCTTAATCCTCGGGTTTCATTTTTTCTTTCGGTTTTGGGCTTATAAATTGCACTATGCCCCTTTTTTGACGGTTGTTATGCCTATTTATGAGTTTTTAACCAATTTGTTATTCGAAAACAGTGTATGGGCGTTAAAACATCTGACAAATTATGAATTTACAACAAACGGCAGAGATATTTTGATGGGGCCCGGTTATGTGGGAGTTCATTACGGTTGTTCCGGTTTCAAACAGTTTTTGCAATGGATTGTGTTAATGACTTTTTTCCCGGGGCCATGGCGCCATAAAGCATGGTTTATACCACTGGGTCTCATTATTATACATCTTGTTAATATTTTCAGAATAACCGGATTATCTGTTTTACTTAACTATTATCCCGAGCATTGGAAGTTTACACACGATTATATTTACCGTCCTTTCTTCTATGTGGTAATGTTTTTCCTTTGGGTTTGGTGGGTCGAAAAGTTCAGGAATAAATCATTCCGCAACAAATAAGAAGCAGGTTCATAGCAACCATTTCCTATATTCCACAATAAAATCCGTTTAATTCTAAAATAGCACAGACCTGTGTGTCAGACTTGGGGTGAGAGTCTTGAATTATCAATGACTGAATAGATTCTCACACCACTCTACCCCGCATGCCAGCCTTACGTTGGCTCAGAATTAAACTAACTATATAAATTCACACACCCTTCCAATACACCACCGCTCCGCACCTGCAAGGCGGCGGTCCGCATACGGGGCATCGGTACTGCCGTTTCAGGCTGTCGTGGCAGAAGAAGTTTTTAACGATACCCAGTGCTTTAAAGCCATATTTTTGAGCCAGAGGGTCAATGGAGGTTGACCCGTCCGGTTTTTGCCAACCGGGCATCAAAATGCCTGAGGCATCGTGGTTGAAAAAAGTGCGAATGCGTGCCTCGAACAGTGCGCTTCCCACACCCTGATGCTGTGCTTTGCCGTCCACGGCAAGCGAAAGCGTTAATCCCGTTTTGCTTTTATCCGGTAAAAACCGAAGCAGTTCATCCGGTAATTTTTTGTTAAGCAGGCCAAGTTCTTTTCTGGTAAACAATTTACCGCATGAAAATCCCAATACCCTGCCCAAATGGCTGACAGCTACATGGGCAATGGCCTCCGGATCGGTTAAAAATCTTGTCTCAACATAACCCTTTCCAAGTTGGTTGTCGGCAATCTGAAGAACCTCTTTTAAATGGTGACTTGTTAACGGTTCGATTATGATATCGGGTTTTTTCATCAAAACAGGTTTCCGGAATTGTTTTAAACCGGGCAAATTTAATGCTTTATTAACAAAATAGTAAACGTTACACAACCAATCAAACCATTTTATGTTTATATTTGCAACAAAATCATATTTATTCACAAAATTACAAACACCATGAAAATTAAATTAGCATTATTAGCATTACTTGTTACGGCGATCAGCTTTACCGGATGCGACAAATTAAAAGATAAAGCTGACATTACTTTTGACGCAAATTATACAACCGATCTGAATGTAACGGTTACTCCCGGAAGGGATGTTAACGGTACTTTCAACGAAAGTGCAACCATTGATCTGGCCTCAAATCCTGATGTTCAGGAATACCTAAATGTTATCCAGAGCTGGGAAATCATCGGACTTACCGGTGAGGCAAACAACGTTTCAACGGATTTCAATCTGATTAGTGCAAATTTATCGGTAACAAGTTCCGACAGAAGCGCATCCTGGTCGTTTAGCAACCTCCCTGTTACCAACGGAACCACACTTACACTGGACAACAGCGACGGCCAGTGGGATACCATCAACCAGATGCTTGCCGACAGACAGGAGATTACCGTGTCGTTTACCGGACAAACAGATGTGGATGATGTATCATTTACCTTGACGGTTACCATCCAAACCAGAGTAACTGCCAATCCATTGTAAGTAATAACGGAAGTAAAGTAATAAATGAGCCGGCAACTGCCGGCTTTTTTATTTTTGGCCTGTTGAAAAAGGTTATTTTTGTGCCCTGTTTTATTTTGATACAAAATGATAGATACCCACACGCACCTTTATGTAAAAGAATTTGAGCAGGACAGGGATGAGGTTGTTAACCGCGCATTGAATGCCGGTGTTGACAAAATGCTTCTTCCCAATATAGATGCTTCGTCGGTAGAGAATATGCTTGCGTTGGAAAAGAAATATCCGGAGCATTTTTTTCCCATGATAGGGCTGCATCCCACTTCTGTAGGAGATGATTTTGATGAACAGATGGAGGTTGTTACCAAACAAATATTTCAAAGAAAATATTACGGAGTAGGAGAAATCGGAATTGACCTTTATTGGGATAAAACATTTGAAGGGGAACAGCGGGCTGTCTTCCGGACTCAGTTGATACTGGCAAAAGAGTTCCGGCTGCCTGTTTCCATCCATACCCGTGAATCGTTTGATATTGTCATACAAATTGTCAATGAAGAGTTGACAGACGACCTTAAGGGTGTTTTCCACTGTTTTACCGGTGCAAAAGAGGATGCGTATCGAATTATGGATACGGGTTTTAAAATGGGTGTGGGCGGAATCGTTACCTTTAAAAATTCAGGACTTGCCGAAACGCTGAAAGATATTCCGTTGGAACATCTGGTACTGGAGACCGATGCCCCGTGGCTTACCCCTGTACCATATCGCGGCAAGAGAAACGAAAGCAGTTACCTTATATACATAGCCGAACATCTTGCCGCAGCAAAAGGAATAACCGTAAAAGAGGTGGAAGAAATAACAACGGAAAACGCTGAAAAGCTGTTCAGGCTGGATAGGGATGATGATTGAAAATCTTGATAAAAAAAGGGTTTTGGAAACAGGAAAAGTAAATTCCATTATTCCCCTCCTCGGAGAGCCTGTCCCGACTTTACGTCGGGAGGTGCAGGGGTGGGTTAATAAAAAAGATATTTACTTTTCCTGTTTCCAAAATTTAAAAACAAACTCAGACATTAACACAAAAATTTAATTTACATTCCTTAATTTTTATGGAAACACAAACAGACATATTAGTCATATACACCGGAGGAACCATCGGAATGATACGGGACCCGGAATCGGGTGCACTCACGCCCTTTAATTTTGAAGGGATTTACGAACAGATTCCCGTATTGAAGAATTTCCCCTATCATCTGGATTTTCACTGTTTTGATCCGCTGATCGATTCGAGCAATATAACCCCCGGGCATTGGGTTGAACTGGCGGAAGTCATTCGAACGAATTATGAGAATTACGACGGTTTTGTCGTTTTGCATGGTTCCGACACCATGTCTTATACGGCATCGGCACTGAGTTTTATGCTGGAAAACCTGAATAAACCGGTTATTTTTACGGGGTCTCAGTTGCCGTTGGGGGTGTTGCGTACCGACGGACGTGAGAATTTTATTGCGGCTATCGAAATGGCTGCCGCAAAAGAGGATGATACACCGGTAGTCCCCGAAGTGGCTATCTATTTTGAGAACAAACTGATGCGGGCAAACAGAGCCATGAAATACAATGCCGAAAATTTTAATGCCTTTGTATCACCCAATTACCCCAATCTGGCAGAGGCGGGCGTATATATTAAGTATAACCGGAGTAGTATTTTAAAACCCAATTTTAAAAAGTTAAAGGTGCACAAAAACCTTGATACCAATGTGGTGGTGTTAAAACTTTTCCCCGGTATTTCGGAAACCGTTGTTTCGTCGGTTTTACATACTCCCGGAATACGTGCAGTGGTACTGGAAACTTTCGGGGCGGGCAATGCTCTGACAGATAATTGGTTTGTCGATTTGTTACGGGATGCCATAGAGCGGGGAATTATAATTGTAAATGTAACGCAATGTGCTGCCGGAAGGGTTGAACAGGGAAAATATGAAACATCGGTACGGTTGAAAAACATAGGAATTATAAGCGGTTACGATTCAACGACAGAAGCAATGATAACCAAGTTAATGTTTCTACTGGGACGGTATGGCAGACGTGAAGAGATTATTGCTTATTTAAATACATCATTAAGAGGCGAAATTTCTTTGAAATAAAAGATTTTTTTTACTTTTGGCGACCTAAAAAACGGAGAGGTGCTCGAGTGGCTGAAGAGGCACGCCTGGAAAGCGTGTGTGCGCCAAAAGCGTACCGCGGGTTCGAATCCCGCTCTCTCCGCAAAATTAAGCGACCCGTTACGTTCTTATTTATGGAAGTTGTTTAAAGTTAACCTGATGACAATGGGTATAAAATATTGAAAACCAGAAAATGAATTCCGTTGTTCCCCTCCTTGGAGAGCTTGTCCCGACTTTACGTCGGGAGGCAGGGGTGGGTTAATAAAAAAGATATTCACTTTTCTGGTTTTCAATATTTTATAATTCATCTATTTGTTGGGACTTTGAACAAGTTTATGATAATTAATGAATATTTGTTGGGTAAAGTAAATATTAATTCAAATATTTTCATATTTTTGTCGTTTTAGAAATTAGAAACAAAGAAAAAACATTTAAAATCAATTTTTTAGAATCATGAAAAAAATTTTAGTATTTCTTTCAATTGCCACAATGATAACCTTTGGGTTATCTAATTTTGTTTATGCCCAGGAGGGGGATAATGGTGTGGATACTACAGTTGCCGCAGCCGATTCAACAACAGTTGCCGCCGATGAGGCTGTACAACCGGCTGAGGCTGCACAAGTTGCTGCTCCCGAAGCAGACCAGCCCAAAACATTTCACCAAATTTTAAAAGAGAAGTTTATTGAAGGGGGCCCTGGTTTTATGGGTGTTGTATTGTTAACCCTTATCTTTGGTCTGGCCATTGCCATTGAGCGTATTATTTACCTCAGCCTGGCATCTGTTAACACCAAAAAGTTACTTAAGAAAGTTGATGAAGCTTTCCAAAGCGGTGGTGTTGAAGCAGCAAAAGAGGTGGTTCGGAATACACGCGGTCCTGTGGCAAGCATATTTGCCGAAGGTTTGAACCGTTTTGACGACGGTATCGACGAAGTGGAAAAATCAATCGTTGCTTACGGTAGTGTGGTTACCGGACGGCTTGAAAGCGGTGTAAGCTGGATTTCACTGTTTATCGCTCTGGCTCCCATGTTGGGATTTATGGGTACTGTAATCGGGATGATCCAGGCATTTGACGACATTGCCGCTGCCGGTGATATTTCTGCAACCATTGTTGCTTCCGGTATTAAAGTGGCTCTGTTAACTACCGTATTCGGTCTTATTGTAGCTGTTATCTTGCAGATTTTCTACAATTACATTATTTCAAAAATCGAAAGTTTGGTTAACGATATGGAAGACAGTTCCATCTCTTTCATCGACATTGTTGCCAAATACAAAAAATAATTTACCATGAAAGATAAAATTTCAAACATAACCCGTTGGATACTCTATCTGCTGCTTTTGCTGTCGGTAATACCCGGTATCCTGTTTTATACAGGTGCAGTGGATACGGATGTCTTTCTGAACTGGGGTAAATTTATGCTTATCGCGGGTGTTGTGGTTATCCTCATCGCTCCGGTATTCACATTTTTGAATAATCCCCAGAACTTAGTAAAAATGTTAATCAGTATTGTACTGTTTGCAGTTGTAATAGGTGTTTCGTATGTTTTGGCAACAAATCAGTTGTCGAGCCTTCAGTTGGAAGAATATGGCATTACACCCGAAACATCACGGCTTGTGGGAATGGGTCTTATTGCAACATACATAACATTTGCCCTGGCAGTAGTTGCCATTTTATATTCGATGGTTATTAAACCTTTTAAATAATAGTTTGAATTATGGCTAAAAGAGCAGCACCGGAAATTAATGCCGGATCAATGGCGGATATCGCATTCCTCTTGTTGATATTTTTCCTGGTAACAACAACGATGGATGTGGATACCGGTATTACAAGGAAGCTGCCCCCGCCTGTTGAAAATCCCGATGAAAACATCGACGTAAAGGATAGAAACGTTCTTAAAATTCTTGTTAACAGCCACGATCAGCTTTTGGTTGACGGTAAACCCGGAGACATTAATACGCTGGCCGAAAAGGTAAAGGATTTTATGGCTATTCATCCTGATAATCCTGATTATCCCGAAACAACTGAAAAGTATATCGACGGTTTGGGAAAAAAGGTTTTGATGAGCAAAGGGGTTGTTTCACTTAAAAACGACAGGGGAACTTCCTATGAGATGTATATAAAAGTCCAAAATCAGCTGGCCAGAGCTTTTAATGAAATGAAAGATCAGATGTCGGTAAAATATTACGGCGTAAAATACAATCAGTTGGTTGACGACAAGAAGATAGATGTAATTAACAAACTGGTACCGGTTCGTGTTTCCGAAGCGGAACCGGAAAATGTGGGAGGAGATTGATCATGGCAAGATTTAAAGTAAAAAAATCAAAAGGAGTTGGTGCCATTAACACCTCTTCGTTGCCTGACATTATTTTCATGCTTCTGTTCTTCTTTATGGTTACTACCGTAATGCGTGAGAACTCCATGAAAGTGAAGATAAAACTCCCCGAAGCTTCCGAGGTTCAAAAGCTTGAGAAAAAATCTCTTGTCAGTTATATTTACGTAGGCACACCAATGAATGCAAAATTGTATGGTACCAATACGCGTATTCAGTTGGACGATGCTTTTGCTACCGTTGATGATATTCAGGAGTACATTGCAAAAGAGCGTCAGGCACGAGACGAAAACGACCGTAAAAAGCTTACAACCTCATTGAAAGTGGACAGCGATACCCGTATGGGAATTGTAACGGATATAAAACAGGAATTGCGTAAAGCAAGTGCCTTAAAGATTAACTATTCTACCAGAAAAATGGTGGCGAAAAAATAGTTGCATCTTTTAACAACTAATAAAAAAGCCCGCTTTTCGGCGGGCTTTTTTTATGATTTGAATTTAATAATCCGAACCGGCATTAACAGCCACCGGAAACAGTTACTGTTTTTTTCCTGCGTTTTACAACAACGGGTTTCTTTTTTGCCGTTGTATTTACATTTCCCGAACCTGTTGCGGCGGCTACTTTGGCATAATCGTATCTCGGAATCTCTTTAATATAATCATCCATGCCGTAAGTGTCGGCCAGATGGTCTTTATTGGCCTTGTAATAATTATATCCGCCAAGAAGCACTTTTACATTGTCGTAACCTACCTCTCTGAACCACATACAGGGTCCGTTTGCCTGTAACTGGTCGTTGCCGTAAAGAACCACGGTAACTCCGTTTTTCTTATACTCATTCATTAACGAAATATTGTCTTTTTCGGTGAGGTCGTAAGCCGAAATGTTTTTGGCTCCCGGGATATGCCCCTGTCCGAAAGTAAATTTGTCGCGAAGGTCTATCAACACAACTTTTTCCTGTACCTGTGCCAAAACATCGGCCAGTTCATAGGGGTGAAAACCTGCTCCATCCTGGTTATGAATCTGTTCCACACACTCATTGAGGGTCATTTTGTATTTAAATCTTGGTTTTCTTAATGTAAGAAACCCTATAAGAATAACAACGACAAACAGTATTACGGTAAATAATGTTTTTTTCGGGTTTAAATCGTGTACATGCATTTGTTTCTTTTTTTAATGTTAACAATAAACGAACTAACAACCGCCTGAGGCAACAACCTGTTTTTTTCTTCTTTTCACAACAACCTTCGATTTGCCTGCCGATGATTGTTCCACTTTTGCACCTGTAAAATACATTTGTGCACCTTTCCGGAACTGATATTGTTCGAAAGCAGTGTAAGGCGCTTCTTCCGGTGGTTCCGGTGGTCTGATAATGGTTTCTATCCAGCAGTTCAATCCGCCTTTCATTACATACACATCTTTGTAACCCAATCTGCGGCTTAGCACCCAAAACTGGTCGGCGAGGATATCATCGTTGGAATAAAGCACCACTTTTGTTCCCGGCAATCCGAAAAATTGCTGTCCGTAATCTGTCAACAAACTGTCGATGGGAACATTGAGTGCATTGGTCAACGAAAACTTCTGAAAATCTTCGGGACTCCTCACATCAATAAGTTCCAAAGTAGGATCCTTATCGATAATCATTTCGGCCACCTGATCGGTAGTTACATAACGGGTAGGCTGAATGA
>JALVZH010000037.1 GCA_027022105.1 Bacteroidales bacterium
ACATTAAACCCTGTTTTGTTAAGTTCCAATCCGCCTCAGGCTGGGAAGAATCTCCCCTCGTGCTTCTTTTTCAATTGAAATCACGTAAAGGATAACATTCGGGGATTCATCGGGCGCACCGGCCCTTTGGCTTACCTGTTTGCGCCCTCTGAATTATTGGGTGTAGTTTCTGTTAGTTTGCCACCCCACTTGCTTATTGAGTACGTGTCCCCCTCTGGCTGATTGAGCTTTGAATACGTGTCTTCCTCTGGCTGATTGCTTATTTCCAGTCTTTTAGGTGTTGTTTCCGACCTTTCAGGTCTCCACCCGCATACCCCACGGCGACCTAAAAGGTCATTTTCCGCAAGGCCTATGGCGACCTGAAAAGTTTAGGCAACTCACACCACCAAACCCTCATAATTCAGAGGCATCTCAAGGTTGGCCAGAGGAGCAGGAATGCCGAAGAATCTCCCCTCGTGCTTCTTTTCCAATTCAAAATACGGTACGGAAAACATTCGGGGATTCATCGGGCGCGCCTGCCCTTTGGCCTGCTTGTCGGCGCCCTCTGAATTGCCGGGTGTAGAGTATGTTGGTTTGTCACCCCACTTGCTTATTGAGTGTTGCTTATTGCAAATTTACAGTCTTTTAAGTTGTAAATTGCAATTTGTAATCCCAGGTTTTCCGCAAATAAATTCCCTTGTATTAAAAAAAATCATACCTTTGATTGTTTGAAAATTTTATACTCATTGTCATCACGTTAACTTTAAACAACTTCATATTAAAACCGTTGATATTCACTATAAAAAACAAAAAAAATGAAAAAGACAGTGTTTATTATAATTCTGCTTGCGGCTACACTGCAAAGTTATGCCCAGGATTTCGCACCTGCAGGAGCAATCTGGCATTACACACAAGGTACCATTAATCCGGATGTAACATCGTTTAAAACCATCGAATCGGTTTCGGACACCACAATCAACGGTGTGCAATGCATGAAAATGATTGAAGTTGAACGGTACTTCGACACAACGAAGGTTATTTATCATTACATGTATTCCGAAAACGACAGCGTATTCTTTTTTGCAGATAGCGGTTTTCATCTGTTGTACGATTTTGGTGCTGATGCAGGAGATACAATTATTCTCGACTACTTTTCAACTTATGACGGAACACCGTTGAAGATGATTGTTGATTCTGTCGGTACAATTATGGTAAACAACCTGGAAAGGAAAATCCAATACATTACCTGTGGAGACGGGATGGTAATTGAATTCGGTAAGCAGGTTATTGAAGGAATCGGAAGTACATTATTTATGTTCCCTGTATTGGACGGGTCGCTTGACGGTCCGTTAAGATGTTATCAGGACAGTACTACGGGACTGTTTTTAAATCCGTTTCATCCCGATTACGGCTGGAATCATCAGGACTGTGAAGAAATAATAACAGGAACGGAAGAAATAAAAAACAGGGAAACAATATCCGTTTTTCCCAATCCAACGGAAGGTGTTTTTTCAATAAAAAATATTGACAGAGAAACGGCATACAAGATAATTGACATAAACGGGAAAGTTATAAAACGCGGAGTAATCCGGAAATCAAAAGAAATCAATATCGGAGAATTCTCAAAAGGAATCTATTTTATTGAGTTAGAAAATGAAAGTATGTTAATCGTCAGGAAAATAATCAGGAAATAATGAGCGCTGACAACATTAATCCTAAAAAAAGACGGAATTGTGAATTGAATGACGGCACGGGTTGACTCCGCCTTCCCGTCATCCAATTCACACTTCCTTTTCAAGCAAATAAAATATTTTTTTATTTTTAAAACTTATACACCGTATCGTCAATCAGTTTATCGGCAATGCGACGACGGGCATCTTTTGCGTTAACGGGATCGTACCAGAGCAGTTTTTCCATAATTTCGAGCATCTTCTCTTTTTCTTCTCCCTCAAGGTACGAACTAACCGCATCAACAGCTTCGGCTTTAACGGTTTTCATTATATCATGAGTCAATACGTCCAATATGTCGCGATAGGGTTTTATGTCGTCTTTCAGTCCGTTTGCTTCTAACTTTTCAACACGCAACATGTTCGATTCCAGAACATAAAGATACATAAGCATATTGGCAATATTCATCATGATTTCCTCTTCAAATACAAGCTTTTTGTTGAACTTGTCGTGAACATCGGGAATCAGAAGCAGAATGGCATTCTTGATGTTTTTTACGTATGCCTTTTTCAGTTCGTAATAACCAAGTTCTTTTACATTGGGTTTGTCAAGAGAATGCAGGTTTTCTTTTACCTTGTCGGCTGCTTCAAATAATCCGATACGGTGTTTCAGGCCTCTTTTCATTTCCGAGTCGGCAACAATCAGCCTGTTTATTTCGTTGGTTCCTTCAAAAATCCGGTTGATACGGGAGTCGCGATAGGAGCGGTCGGCAGGAGCTTCGGCCGAGAATCCCATGCCGCCGAATATCTGCACTGTTTCGTCCACAATATAGTCCAGCGATTCAGAACCGTAAACTTTCAACATGGCGCATTCCGGTTCAAATTCGGCAATGCCCTCAATATTGGCGGGGCCGTATTCCATTCCGTCCGCTTTATTTTTTTTAATAAGATCTTCGATGTCTTTGCTGGCACGATACACTGCCGATTCGGTCGAAAACATTTTAACAACCTGTTCGGCCAATTTGTGTTTAACGGCACCAAAATCTGTCAGTGGCGAACCGAACTGCTTTCTTTCGGAAGCATAATTAACGGAGTTGTTAATAGCGCGGCGCATGGCACCTATTACAGTGGCACCCAGCTTAATACGTCCAACGTGTAAAATATTCAACGCAATACGGAAACCTTGTCCCCGCCTGCCGAGGAGGTTCTCTACGGGTACTTTTACATCATTAAAAAATATCTGTCGTGTGGATGAGCCCTTAATTCCCATCTTGTTTTCTTCGGGATTCATGGTAATTCCTTCCCATGAGCTTTCGACCAAAAAAGCACTCAATACCCTGTCGTTATCTATTTTTGCAAAAACGGTAAGCAGGTCGGCAAACCCACCGTTGGTAATCCACATTTTTTGTCCGTTGAGGATATAATGTTTTCCGTCGTCCGACAATACGGCTTTTGTTTTCCCTGCATTGGCATCCGATCCTGCACCCGGTTCCGTAAGACAGTAAGCTGCCAACCATTCGCCGGTGGCCAGTTTGGGAAGGTATTTTTGGTGTTGTTCCTTATTGCCGTAATAGAGCAGCGGCAGAGTCCCGATACCGGTGTGCGCCATAAAAGCCACCGAAAAAGAGTGTGCCGAACCAATGGCCTCATTGGCTTTCATGTTGGTCAGAAACGATTGTCCGAAACCTTCGTACTCTTCGGGAATGGAAATTCCCAGGAGCCCCATTTCACCGGCTTTTTTCAACAGTGAAGGCATAAGCCCCTCTTCGTGTTTATCAAGTGCATCAAAATTTGGTGCTACTTCGGTTTCAACAAAGTCTTCACAGGTTTGTGCAATCATCAATTGCTCTTCGTTAAATTCTTCGGGAATGAAGATATCTTCTTTTTGAACATCTTTTACCAGAAATTCACCCCCCTTCAGGATAGTTTTTGCGTCCATATTAATTTGATTTGAATTTCAAAAGTTGCAAAGATAAAATTTATCCTAAATTTGCTGTAAAAAATGAAAATGATGACAACCGTAAACCCGTTTACCGGCGAAGTATTGGCCGAATATCCCGAAATTTCGTACGACGAACTGAATCGTAAATTAAATAATGCAAAAGAGGCTTTTGAGCTGTGGCGTGCATTTGGCTATGAAAAGAGAGGTGTGTATTTTAACAATCTGGCTCAATTGCTCAGGATGAAAAAAGAGGAACTTGCCCGGTTGATTACCATGGAGATGGGAAAAATAATCGGCGAGTCAAGAGCCGAAATTGACAAGTGTGCCTGGTTGTGCGAGCATTATGCCGTTCATGCAGCAGAGATGTTGCAACAGGAGTTTTTCGATACCGATGCATCAAAAAGTTATGTGCGCTTCGATCCCGTGGGGGCGGTTTACGGAATAATGCCCTGGAATTTTCCCTTTTGGCAGGTATTACGCGCAGCAGTGCCAACCATGATGGCCGGAAATGTATTTGTGTTGAAACATGCACCCAATGTTACGGGCTCTGCCGTGGCTATCGAAAAATTGTTTGCGGAAGCCGGCTTTCCCGATTACGTTTTTACCAATCTGATTATTCCCGTTGAGATGTCGGAATCGGTAATAGCACATCCTGCCGTGGAAGGTGTTACGCTTACGGGTAGCCAAAGGGCGGGCTCGATAGTTGCTTCACAGGCAGGTAAATATCTGAAGAAAAGCGTTTTGGAACTGGGCGGTTCCGACCCTTACATTGTTTTGAAGGATGCCGAATTTAACGAGAGTTGCAAAACGGGAGTCTGCTCACGGTTTTTAAATGCCGGACAGGTGTGTATCTCTGCCAAGCGGTTTATTGTTGAAGAGGCGGTTCTCGACCGGTTTGTGGAAGAACAAAAAGTGCTGTTGGAAAGCATGGTGCTGGGTGACCCTATGGACGAACATACGGAAATGGGCCCTATGGCACGTCCCGATTTGTTGGAAAACCTGGAAAATCAGGTTAATAAATCATTGGAAACGGGTGCAAAAGTGATTACCGGCGGACACCGCAGGGATGACAAAAGCCTCTTTTATGCCCCGACCCTCATAACCAATGTAAGAAAAGGAATGCCTGTGTATGATGAAGAGACATTCGGACCCGTTTCGGTGGTTATTGCTGCAAAAGATGCCGAGGATGCAGTGCGTATTGCAAACGATACCACCTACGGACTGGGAGCGAGCCTCTGGACGCAGGATTTGGAACTTGCCGAAAAACTTGCCGCCGAACTGGAAGCCGGTGCCGTATTTATTAACGGTATGACCAAATCGGACCCGCGCCTGCCTTTTGGTGGCACCAAACGGTCGGGTTACGGACGGGAACTGGCTTACATGGGAATACGCGAATTTGTCAATGCAAAAACCGTCTGGATAAAATAAAAATCGGGTTAAATATTATTCATCGGTAACATCAAAAACAAATATCCGGTAATGCCCGTTATGCATTATGGAAACCGCAAGTTTTTTACCGTCGGGTGAAAAAGCCGGACAGCAGATGTTTTCATCGCAGCCGGACAGGTCGAAAACCGAAGTCCCGTCTTTCCGCATGCTTTTCAAACAGGTTTTGTTTTCTTCCTTTACCGTTGAATATACAATTCGCCAGTCGTCGGTAGTAAAAACTGTTTTCAATAAAGGTTTAATATCATAGTCTTTTGCGGGTTGTCCGTACCAGTTAATCAGATGCAATGCTCCCGTTGTGTCGTTTACGCCATGTTTGGTTTGGTACAACAATTTGTTTCCTTTTGGTGAAAAGACGGGAAAACATGCGATGTTGTATTGTCTTGTCAACCGGTTCAGATTATCGTAAATAAAATCGTAAGTAAAAACCTGCCAGCGTTCCGTTTCCCTGTCGAATCCGGAAAACGCAACCAGCCGCCCTTTAGGGTCAAAAGAGGGTTGCTTGCATTTAATGGTACGGTTAAAAAGCGGATATACAGCCTTTTTGTCAAACCGGTAACAGAATATCCCGGGTATTCCGTCAACGGTTTTGTCGAAAGCAACAGCGTTGTGCTCCGTCCACCACGCCGGATGCTGTTCGTCGGCTTTTGTGGCTGCAACGGCAAATGTTGAATCTGTTAAAAGATTGTAAACATAAATATCCCAATTTCCGTTTTTGTTCATCTGATAAAACAGAAGGTTGCCGTTTTCCGACCATGCGGGAAACAGAAGGTCTGCTGCATTGTCAGAAACTGAAAATGATGCTTTATCAGGATTGTATTGCTGTGCTGTTGTTACTGTATGGAAGAAAATAATAAAACCGAAAATCGATAGCCATTTTCTCATCATATTGCAAAAGTGTTGTTTTAATGTCTGCCTTTAAAAATCCAAAAGTAAACAAAAATAAAAAGATTAACTGTGTTGATTCCTTTTTGAGATGGCTTAAAGCGGTTAATTCCGGTTTTGGTAAAGCTTTTAACCTGTAAAAACAGGAATTGTCAGCCTCTGAAAAATAATTTTTCAAAAAAAAATTAATTTCCGTTTGGAGATATTAAAATAATGTTTACTTTTGCACCTCCAAAATTTGACAAAAACGGTCCGTTCGTCTAGTCAGGTCAGGACGCCAGGTTTTCATCCTGGTAACAGGGGTTCAAATCCCCTACGGACTACAAAAAGAATCCTCTTCAAAACGAAGAGGATTTTTTTTTTGCTCAAATCGGCAAAAATCATTCCCGTTTTGGGAATAGATTTCCAACTCCGACACCTTTTTTTATCATTTCAATTTTTTTGGCATCTTCAGGTTTATAAATCTAACTGTTTGTATTACAGGTTTTACCGTGTGTTATCTCTGGCCGGCCTATTTATTATGGTATGTAGTTGGCTTCTGTTTGTGCAACAAACAAAAAAGGTCATGAAACGATTAACACACATCATCATTCTGATAATTCCGCTTCTGATGTTGTTTTCCTGCCGGAAAGATTTTAACGGCCCGGAACCTGAGGGAACGCATACCGTAAAAAGTATGAACGACCTGAAAGTACCTGCCGATTTCGACTGGAAAACAACCAAGACACTTGATGTACGCATCGATTTGCCGGACGACGGAATTTTACAACTGCTCACTATTTCAAAAACCGACGGCAGTAAAGTCTATTTCCGCGGTTATCCTGATGACGGTTCGCGGGTTCTCAGAACAAAAATCACTGTTCCTGCTGCAGAAAATATGTTACAACTTACTTATGGTGATGGCAATCAATACGCTCCTGTGAATGTGGGTATTGATCAGACCACACTTACCTATGCTTTTTCAACTAATTTTAAAGAAGCAAGAGATGTGTGCGGCCCCTGTAACGGTCAGGTGAATCACCTGAAACTGCAATATCTCGGCAGCGAAGCCAATCCGGTTATCAGGGTCACCCAGAAAAAAGGGAGTAACCATAATTATGTGATATTTAATAATAATGTAATCCAAAACGGAATATTTGACTTTGACGGAGCAAACAATCCCAATCACAGAATGGGTAGTGCCATTAAGATATATGTTAACAGTGTACTAAATACATCAATACACACAAGCTGTTCGCAAACAATTTTGGCCGGTATGCAGTTCGGCGATTTCCTGATTGTTTCCGGCACCAGTGTAAACGGCGGACCGCTGTGCCCCGTTCCGGGAGGAAATACGGCTCCCACAGCTTCATTTACGGTTACACCCTCCTGCGGATCAACTTCAACCGGTTTCGGTTTTGATGCAAGCGGCGTAACCGATGCCGAAGATCCCGCCGCACTTTTGGCTGTCCGTTGGGATTTCGACGGCGACGGAACCTGGGATACACCTTATTCCACCACTAAAACCATTACGCACCAATATACCACCGAGGGAAGTTATTCTCCTAAAATGGAAGTAAAAGATACCGGCGGACTTACCGACGTTGTTACAGGTGCGGTTACCGTAAGCAACAGCGGATGTGGCGGTACTACTGTTGATTATGACGGAACATTGGCATACGAAGACCTGTGGCCATCAAAAGGCGATTACGACTTCAACGATTTGGTGATTAATTATAATTTCCACATTACAAAAAACAGTTCGGAACAAATTCAGCATATTACCGGAACCTTTACCATTTATGCATTCGGTGCAGGGTTTTACAACGGATTCGGGTTTACACTTCCCAATGTCGATCCCTCACAAATCAGCAGCGTAACGGGATATGAATTAAAGACCAACAGCATTCATACCCTGGCTGCCAACGGACTGGAAGCAGGACAATCGAAAGCAACGGTAATTGTATATGACGACAGTTTCGATCAGATGCAGCATCCCGGAATGGGAATTGGTGTAAACACAACCCCATGGGCTCCCTATGTAACCCCGAAAACGCTGACTATTGAAATGGCATTTGATCTTTCAAATCCCATTACTTTCAGCCAGTTGGATATAGGAAACTTCAACCCCTTTATTATTGTTAACCAGCAAAGAGGCGTTGAGGTTCATTTGCCGGGATACGACCCGTCGGACCTGGCCGACCAAAGCTATTTCGACACCTTTGACGATGCCAGCAGTACGGTGCGGAATTATGTAACAGCAACAAACCTGCCTTGGGCAATTAACCTGCCGGTTGTATTTGAATATCCCATCGAAAAGGTTGATATAACGCAGGTTTACTACCATTTTGCCGAATGGGCCGAAAGCGGCGGACAGCTTTATCCCGACTGGTACGAAGATAATCAGGGATACAGAAATTCAAGTTTGATTTATACACATAATTAATTAACACTAAAAAATATTAAAAACCATGAAAAAATTAGCTCTTATCTCAGTTCTTATTGCAGCCGTACTTTTCGGTTGTAAGAAGGAGGAAACAGGCCCTGCTACCCAGGATGTTGTTTTCACTCCTAAAAAAATGACCAAAGACGGCTTAAAGTCGTCTAACTCCCAAACCGCTGATTACGCAAAAGTTGTTATCAATGGTACCACCTATTATCCCGAAGTTTTTTATCTTAACGGAAATACTTATACGCAGTCCATTAAACTTCCGGTAGGCACTTATACCATTTCCGAATTTTTATTGATGGACGATAACAACACACCCGACGACATGAGTGATGATATTATACTTGAAGCCACTCCCATGGCCGGTTCCACTTATGCCGATTTTGTATCCAATCCTTTAACTTTTGATTTTACTGTTGAAGCCTTTAAAAAAGCTGAGATTCAAATTGAAGTGCTGGATTTTGAAGCGGCAAACTATCAGGAATTCGGTTTTGTCTGGTTTAATGCGCAGGAAAATACCGTTCGTGAACAACTGTTCTTTGGTGACTTGTGTGTAAAACATCCCGACGACTATGCAGGCTCTTTGTATGCGAACCAGACAAATGGCGTTCAGATAGATATGCCCGCTATCTTCAGAATAGATGTTTACCAGAACGGAACATTCTTTAAATCGTACAACAACGAATATCATTCCGACGGCAGTGGCTGGTATGGCGAAGGTGCTCCTTTGCATGTATTGTATAACGACCGTGACGGGGAAACCGATAATTTCGAATTTAAACTGTATATTTTGGTTGCCGACGGAAACAGCTTTAGTTATAAACTGTTCCATACCTGGACATTCAGTGATGATCAGACCATTAGCGCCGGTAGCGACGGTGTAGTTGATTTTGTTCTCGGAAACTGCCAGCTTACCGATGCCGATTTGGAACTGCCACCTTATATGAATCTGCCCCAAACCCTTACTTATACTATTACCAATGTTCCCGCAACTTCGGGTGAAGGGTATTTTGATGCGGACATTCAGGGTGTTGGCGCCGGATACGACATTCAGAACGGTACCTGGCCTGCTTATTGCGGTGATTATGCAACACTTATTAACTCCGGAACGACTTATACCATGGATGTATATTCAAGCCTCTATCCCGATGATATACCTGCATTCCCGCATACCAATAAAGATAACTATGACAAAGTGAACTGGCTTATTAATCATTTGGACAACTATCCGACACATACCTGGAGCGATATTCAGGCCTTTATCTGGAAAATGGTTACCGACTGGGACGGAAACAATTCGGGTTTGGTAGGAAACTGGGCTGACCATCCGGTAGCACAAACCATGTATGCAGATGCCATGGCCAACGGAACGGGCTTTGAACCGTTACCAGGTCAATATGCTATGGTCGTTCTGGCGCAGGGTACAACCATTCAATTGCAAATTATTCTCGTTGATCCGTGATTCGATTGATTTAAAACAGGTAATTGATTCTTTTTTGTAAGAGCGGGAAAGTTTTCCCGCTCTTTTTTTTGTCCCAAAATTAACACATATTCCCAATATGGGAATATCTTTTGTGTTTTTAGTAAACCGGTACCGAAAAAACATATTCACTAAATAACGTTATATCAAATAGTTAAAACCAATATCAAGATTTTGGCACGGTAATAGACAACTATGTTCCGAATTTGAAATAGAAAAAATTAAAGAAACAATTAAATCAATTATTAAATAATTTAAATCAATTAATCATGAAAAGATTAGCACTATTAACAGTTTTAATTGCAGCCGTACTTTTCGGTTGTAAAAAAGAGGAAACAGCTCCCGCAACTCAGGATGTTGTATTTACCCCTCAAACCATGTCAACAGGCGGTTTAAAATCGTCTAATTCCCAAACTGCAGATTATGCCAAAGTTGTTATCAACGGCACTGCTTATTTTCCACAGGTATTTTATCTTGACGGAAATACTTATACGCAATCCATCAAACTTCCGGTTGGAACTTATACCATTTCGGAATTTATGCTTATGGACGACAACAACACTCCCGACGACCAAAGCGACGACATTATTTTAAAAGCCACTCCCATGGCCGGCTCCACTTATGCCGACTTTGTAACCAATCCTTTGACATTCGACTTTACTGTTGAAGCTTTCAAAAAAGCAGAGGTACAAATCGAAGTGCTGAATTTTGAAGCCGCCAGTTATGATGAATTCGGTTTTACCTGGTTCAATGCTCAGGAAAATACTGTTCGCGAGCAACTCTTCTTTGGTGACTTATGTGCAAAACATCCTGCCGACTATGCTGGTTCGCTCTACGAAAACCAGAGCAACGGTTTGCAAATTGACATGCCGGCTATCTTCAGAATAGATGTTTACCAGAACGGAACTTTCTTTAAATCGTACAACAACGAATACCACGCCGACGGAAGCGGCTGGTACGGCGAAGGTGCTCCTTTGCATGTATTGTACAACGACCGTGACGGCGAAACCGACAATTTCGAATTCAAACTGTATATTCTGGTTGCCGACGGAAACAGCTTCAGCTACAAACTGTTCCACACCTGGACATTCAGCGACGACGAAACCATTGATGCAGGCAGCGACGGTGTTGTTGACTTTGTTCTCGGAAACTGTCAGGTTAGCGATGCGGACCTCGTTCTTCCTCCTTATATGAACCTGCCCGAAACCCTTACCTGGAAAATTTTACATGCTCCTGCACAATCGGGCAATGCATACATTGATGCAGAGGTCAGCAATGTACCGGCAGGCTACGACATAACCAACGGTGTTTGGGATGCATTCTGCGGTGATTACGGTACAAGCATCAGCATGGGAACTACTTATTCCATGGATGTATATTCGAGCCTCTATCCCGACAACATTCCTTCCGACCAGTATCCGAATACCAACACCGATAATTACGATAAAGTTAACTGGTTAATCAACCATCTGGATAATTATCCCACCCATACATGGGAAGATGTACAGGCTTTCATTTGGAAGATGACCACCAACTGGGACGGTAGCAATGAATACCTCGTAGGTACTTGGGCCGATCGTCCGGTAGCTCAAACTATGTATGCCGATGCCATGGCAAACGGTGCAGGTTACGTTCCTTTGCCGGGACAATATGCAGCCGTATTGCTGGCCGGTGCAAACGACCACATTCAGTTCCAGTTCATTTTGGTTGACCCGTGATATAACAAAAGAAACTTCTCATAACATAAAAAAAGGGCTCTGAATGAGCCCTTTTTTATTTGCATTTTATTATCACCTCAAAAGGGCATAACACACTACTGCCGCGGCTATGGACGCATTTAACGATTCGGCTTTTGAAGTTTCAGCAGGAGGTATGGTTATACGGTAATTGATATGGGGAATAAGTTCTTTTGAAATACCTTGCGCCTCGCTGCCAATCAGGATAATACCCTGTTCCGGATTTTTAATGCCGGAAATATCAATTCCTTCGAGCAGGGTACCATAAACAGGGATATTTTTATACTTCTGAAACAGTTCTGTCAAACCGGTATAAACTATAGAAACTCTTGATAATGACCCCATGGTAGCCTGCACCACTTTGGGATTAAACACATCAACAGTATCGGCAGAGCAAAAAATGGTATCGATACCAAACCACTCGGCGGTACGGATAATGGTTCCAAGATTTCCCGGGTCACGTATCCCGTCTAAAGCCAAATACCATTTTCCCGGTTCCACAGATGCCGTTTTATCTTCGTCCGGCATGGCAATAACGGCAAGAACTTCCGAAGGGGTTTTAAGATTGCTTATCTTTTTCATTTCCTGCCCGGTTACTTCATGTTTTATAACTTCCGGGTATCTGTTTCCATGTGTTTTCAACCACTCCGGTGAAGCAAACAGCTCTTTTACCTTCCGGCTGTCGCTTTCAAGGAAATCGAGAACCAGACGGCTTCCTTCGGCAGTGAAAAGCCGCATTGCTTTCCGGTGCTTGAGAAGGCTGAGCGCATGGATTTGTTTTATTTTGTTTTTACTAAGCATAAAAGGCAAAGGTATAAAAGATGTTGCAAAACCAATACGCGGAAAAATAAAATCTCATCACCGCTTTACCACCTTCACGCTGCCGCTCTCTTTTCCGTTAACGGTGAGCAGGATGATGTAAATTCCTGCCGGCAACGGGGTGCCGGTTTGGTTGGTTCCGTCCCAGATAAGTTGGAATTCGCCGGCGGGTTGAAAGCCGTTTTGCAGGGTTTTTACCGGCAGACCGGAACTGTTGTAAATCAGTAGGTTCACACGTCCGGGATTGTTTATCTTAGCATTAATAACAGTTTGCGAACCAAACGGATTGGGAAAAACGGAAAGAGAATTGAGACTGCTCTTTTGCGGTTCGTTAATGCCTATGTCATTCCACTCATAAGCACCTATATCTATTTTGTTGTTATAAATCCTCGGATTTCCTGCAAGGTCGGTGGCAGGCATTCTGTCGAGAATAAACTGCGGCAAATCCATTGTACCGGCGTTTATGCAAGGCGACTCCGCCGAAAGTGTATAAATGGAATCTTCCGCATTATAAAACAAAGGGTCGGTATCGAGGTTGGTGCTGTCGTAATCTATTTCCAATGTATCATACCCATATTTAATACCCTGACGTCCGCCTTCAATTAATGAATTATAAATACCAACATCATTTCCAAAAACTCCTATCTCTTTCAGGTATTTATTGTAAAAAATTGAATTATATGCTTCGAATACACAATCTTCACCAATAGATACAACAACAGGTCCGTTTGCTGTAAAATTATCCACAATTGTATTGTTAATCATATAGGTATTAGATTTGAATTCAATATAAATATTACTTATTCCATAATTATGTTTTGTGCTATTACCTGCAAATAAATTGTTTATAAGAAAAACAGCATTACGACTTACTGAATCTTCATATCCGGAACCAAAGAGTATTAAAGCACCTCCTTTTGCATAATCATAACTGCCGGAGTCAACATACGTGTTGTTTATAAACCGGCAATTAATAATAGTTGTAGTATCATAAGTCTTATCAGAGGGGTAGTGACTTACCTCACACGCAAAATCACCCTTATTGTTAATAAAATCGACATTTTTAAGTTTAACATTTAAGGCTGTTCCTATTAAAAGTGTTGAATTATAATAGCTTTCATTATCTCTAAGACAAAGATTTTCCAGTTTAACATTATTTGGTATATCAAGTCTGACAGACCCTGCTGCGGTTCCGTCATTCATTACTTTCCCATGAGTAGTGGTTAAATTCATAATTGAGAAATTGCCTGTACGAATTACATTATGCATGTGATAGGTTTTATACTCTGCATCAAGAATGACAGAATCTTTTGTTTCTCCTTTTAAAGTGACAAAATTCTTCAAACTGAGCGGGAACTTTTCGCCCGAAGAAAAGGAATAGGTTCCGTTTGCTATATGAATTGTGTCGGGTGATACACTGTCGGAACCCATTTTTAACAAAGCAAAACTGATGTTTTTCAGCGGACTGTCGGGTGTTAATCCGCTGTTGTTGTTGTCGCCGGTTGGCGATACATACAGGTCGTCAAAAGTTTGTTCCGTTTTGTGATGAAGAATGTGCATTTTTATGTCATCCCGTGGAAATTCCATTGAATCGGGGGAATATACGTAATAATAATCGGGATTTTGTACCGTAAAAGTATCAACATAAACTTCCATTGGCGGACTTCCGAGTTTGAAAATGTCGGTACCCCAGGCGGAATAGTTTTTATAAATATTGCAACGGTTTATGCTGTCGAATGTTACCGTACCTTGTAGCACCAATATCCCCCCTCCTCTTTGATAAGCCAGGTTTCGGGTGATAGTTACGTTGGAAAGGTAGCCGCTTGAATGCGTAAAAAAAACACCTCCACCATAACCACGGACAACATTATTACTAATAAAACAGTTATAAATATATGCATAACTTCCGTCAATTAACATTCCTCCTCCAGAGCCCCATGATTCATATACACCATTTCCATTAATAATTTTAAAACCATTAATATTAATAGTATCAACAAATGGCCCAATTCTAATACACCTTCCTGAAGAATTACCGTTAATAATAGTTTGCTGAATGTAAGAAAGATTTCCTGTTGTAAGCACTAAACTGCCAATTGTAATTTTATTCTTGTTTTTAATTTCAATATTCTCATAATAAACCCCGGGCCAAACAAGCACCGTATCGCCGTTTTGGGCGCTGTCAATTGCTGCCTGTATGGTGGTAAAGTCGCCCGTGCCGTCTTGTTTTACGGTGATGGTTTGGGAAATTGAGAGAAAAGGAAAAAGTAAGAAAAATAAAATTACATATAGTACTTTCATAGTTGGCAAACCCACCCCTACTCCTCCCGGGAGGGGAATTTTTGTCTCCGAAATTATTTTTTTCATCATTTTAAACTTTTTTATTCCAATTGACGGTTATGTTTTTTGTAACGGAATCCATTTCCCCTCTTGGGAGGGGAACTTTTACCGTTTTCATTGTAACTTTATTTTGATTTTGAACAGTTTTTTCCAATATTTTATATTTATTATCGTTGTGTTAATTTCAAAACGGTTTCATTGTAAAATAACAAATCTTTTCACGACCTGTATGTATCGCCAACCGGCGACAACAACAACAGCGGATTAACACCCGACAGT
>JALVZH010000038.1 GCA_027022105.1 Bacteroidales bacterium
GTTTACGGTTACCCGGCTTCCTCAGGTTAGCGATACGGAATTATTAAACAGATTGTTGGCGCATGGCATTGAAATACAGGGCAAATACCAGTCCAATGCTCTGAAGAATTTCTTTTTGAACTGGATTTTGCCTTTCATCTTTCTTTTTGCCTTGTGGGGATATTTTTATAAGAAGATGGGGCCCGGAAACCCAATGCTCGACCTTGGGAAAAACAAAGCGAAAATTTTGGCGGAAACACCCGAGAATCCCACCCGCTTTTCCGATGTGGCAGGTGTGGATGAAGCTGTGGAAGAGGTAAAGGAACTGGTTGATTTCTTGAAGAACCCGAAGAAATACACCAAGCTCGGCGGCAAACTTCCCAAAGGTGTTTTGCTGGTTGGCCCTCCCGGGACGGGAAAAACATTGCTGGCAAAAGCTGTTGCCGGTGAGGCGGGAGTTCCTTTTTTCAACCTGAGTGGTTCCGATTTTGTGGAAATGTTTGTGGGTGTGGGTGCTGCCCGTGTGCGCGACCTGTTTAAAGAGGCAAAAGCCAAGGCTCCCTGCATTATTTTTATTGACGAAATAGATGCAATAGGAAAAAGCAGATCGTCGAATGCAGCTTTTGGCGGTGGATATGACGAACGCGAAAACACCCTGAATCAGCTTTTGGTTGAGATGGACGGCTTTGATGCCGGAATAGGCGTTATTATTATGGGAGCTACCAACCGTCCCGAAGTTCTTGATGCCGCACTGTTGCGCCCCGGACGTTTCGACCGCCAGGTTTTGGTTGATAAACCCGATTTGAAAGGCCGCGAAGCAATTTTCAAGGTGCATACACGTAAACTTGTGCTTGATGAGGATGTGGACTTGCGGAAACTGGCTTCACAAACCCCCGGATTTGCAGGTGCCGAAATAGCCAATGTATGTAACGAAGCAGCCATACTTGCCGTGCGAAACAAGCACGACAAAATCAAACTTTCCGATTTTGAAGAGGCCATCGAAAGGGTTATTGCAGGACTTGAAAAAAAGAACAAGATTATTAACGAAACCGAAAGAAAAACGGTAGCATACCATGAATCCGGACATGCAATCACAGGCTATTTTACACCCGGAGCAGATGAAGTGCAAAAAGTTTCCATTGTACCGCGGGGTATCGGTGCACTTGGTTATACACTGCAAATGCCTCTCGAAGACAGGTATCTGATGTCGAAAACAGAACTTCTTGGCAAAATAAAAGGACTGTTGGGCGGCAGGGCCGCCGAAGAAATTGTTTTCGGGGATATCTCCACCGGCGCTTCCAACGATTTGGAAAAGGTAGCACAACTGGCCAAAAACATGATTGTGGTGTACGGAATGAGCGATAAATTGCCCAATATATCTCTTGTTTCCAATGCGAGTCCCGGTTTCCTCGGAAATCCCCAGGGAATAGAAAGAAGATCGGAATACATGGAAAAAATTATTGACGAAGAGGTGCAAAAAATTATAAAAGAATGTTACGAAGAGGCAAAGCAGTTACTGGTAAGTAAAAGGGATAAATTGGAAAAAATGGCAGCCGTTTTGCTTGAAAAAGAGGTAATCGGTCAAAAAGAGATTGTCGAAATTTTAGGGCCGAAATAGGAAAAACAG
This sequence comes from Bacteroidales bacterium, assembly GCA_027022105.1. Lineage (GTDB taxonomy): Bacteria > Bacteroidota > Bacteroidia > Bacteroidales > F082 > Sulfidibacterium. Next base: position 1,607 of record JALVZH010000038.1, read on the forward strand.
GTTTAACACAGGAAAAGTTTCAATAAAAACCCCGGCTTTTTGAGCCGGGGATTTTATTATGGTTTCATGTCAGGTACCGGTCTGTGTCCGTGTTGTTTGTTTTTTATCCACACGGATCTTCTCCGTTTGGCTTTTTCCAGTCTTTTAATTTGTTTATCCGTTAATATGGGTTTTATTTCGTTTTCAAGGCTGTCGAAGCTCATTCGTTGCTTTTTTCTGAATTCCATAAGCCGCGCTCTGTTTTCCCGGGCATATTTTCTCAATACGGGAACCAGTTTTTTCCTTTGTTCCGGTGTGGGTCTTATTATGCGCATCAATGCATGGTTAAAACCCGGTTCGGTATAAAAGTTTTGCATTCTGCTGATGCGTGCTTTTGTAATTCTTCCGTTTACCAAAAAACCGATGAAAAACCCCAAAAGCAGTATGGTCAAAAGACTCAGAATATATTTTGTTTTTGTATTCATGATTTTTGTTGTTTTAATTGATTAAAGGAAACATTATTTCCGTTTCGGGTTGATAACCGGCAACTCCCGTAATCGTGTCGTACGACAACGTGCCATCGGTAAGCCAAATAGCCAGCAATAACAAAATTACCGCTGCAACACCCGAAAGCAATATTTTTTTAAACAGGTTGTAGTATTGAACGGTAACGGTTTCTTCCCGCTCAATTCGAAGCATAACTTTTTCGGTCACCGAGCTTTCTGTTTCGGGTTGCCACTCTGAGAGTTGTTGCCGCATGAGTTCTATTTCTTCTTTCTCAGTGCGCAACTCTTTAGACGAGAGTACTGCTTTTTCAAGCATTTTTTGTTCCTGTTCCGTCAGTTGTTCATCGAACGAACGGTATAAAAGTAATCTTATATCATCCATGTTCTTCATTTTTGTAAATTTTTAATAATTGCTCTGAGTTTTTGTTGTCCGCGGGACAATCGCGAAAGAACAGTACCTTGAGGTATTTGTAATATTTCAGCCGTTTCCTTTACCGAATAACCCTCTATTAACCTTAGGGTTATAACCGGTCTGAATTCTTCCGGCAGCATTTCCAACGCTCTACTGATAAGCGTTTTGTTATCGAATGATTTATACGGATTCTCGGTTTTATCGGGTATCATAATCGGTATGTCGGCATTTTTCCAGGCCTCTCTTTTTCGCTTTTTCAGTTGGTTCAGTGCAAGATTCATGGTTATTTTTGTTAAATATGTTTTCAATGCCGCCTCTCCTTTGTATTGATGTAAGTTCCTGTAAAACCGTAAAAATACATCCTGTACCAAATCTTCTGCCTCCGGTTTATTATTTAGCATAGCAGTAGCAATTCTTAACAAGGGTTTCTCGTATAATTCCATAATCTTCCTGAAAGCATTATGATTACCTTTAATTACACTCAGAACCAAGTCTCTGTCATTGCAATATGTTTTCTTTTCGTCCGGCAATAATTTTTCTGTTTTTTATATTGACAATGTAATAATCAAAGATATTCCGAAAATATAAAAAAATGGAAATAATCATCCACCTTTGTATGGAATAATCAATAGAATTCCGGTCATAAAAATATTTTTACCTGAACTTACCTCCTAACATAAATTTTTTACATTTACAGCCTTTTAAAAACCGGGCTTTGCCTGTGATTTGAATAAAATCAATCTAAATTAAGTGCATCTGTATTTGAATTATATTTATCTTCTTGTGTTAATGATGTTTACAGCTTATTGAATAAAAATAAAAAAATTAAAATTACAATAAGGGTAAAATGCTGTTTTCTTGTCTTAATAACGTATGAAAAAAAGCAGGAAAAGCCGAATGATGTGAAAATTCAGCAAAAAACTTATAAAACGGTTTACTTTTCTTCCGGGGAATTATCCAAAAGAGAAGCGTTCTCACAACGAAAAGAATTTTTTGTTTTATTAATTAATTTTTTATTAACCAATTTCATTTTATTATGAGTAAAATTACAAAGTTTTACATGATGCTGATAACCGTGTTTATGGTATCGGTATCGGTAATCGCTCAGCCTGTTGCTCATCGCCAAATGACTCAGCAAGAGAAAATGGCGTATGACAATAGTGCTGTTACAACCCAACAGGCTCCTGTAATCAAGAGTGCTGTAACTACTGCAAGTAGTTCACGTGCTCAGGTGTTTGCAGAAGACTTTGGAAGTGGAATTCCCGCCTCCTGGACTCAGGTTCAGTACAATGGTACAGATGGTATCTGGGAATCCTGCCTCGGTGGATGTGTCTGGTTTGATCCTGACAACACCGATGGAAATTATGCTATGTGTAATAGCGACGGTAACTCTTCCTGGGTTTATGACGTAGGATTATTTACCGACGCTATCGACCTTTCCGGTTATGCATTAGGTACGCTTGATATCGACCTTAATATGCAGGATTATGCCGGTGACGGACTTGGTGAAATCAGAGTTTATTCAGGTGGTACAAGTGCCACTAACCTTGAAGAAACCATCTTCTCGGTTGACAATGATTTCAGCGACCACCTGACACTTGCCATGAACGTGTCAACTTATGCCGACCCCTCCAATGTTTATCTTGAGTTTTATTATTCTACTCAAGGAGGAACATGGGCATGGGGAATGACCATTGACAACATAGTTGTTAATGGTAGCAGCGTTGGTAACGTTGAAGGCCATGTATATTCCAATGGAACTCCCGTACAAGGTGCACATGTTGGAATTATCGGAATTAATGAAATTACCACCGACGCTTCGGGTTATTACATCTTTAATAACATTGAAGGTGGTGATTACGACATGTACGCCTTTATGGATGGTATGAACCAGGATTCGGTTTCAATTACCATTGTACCCGGTACTACCATTACCCAGGACTTCAACCTGTCTCCTCCGATTATGATTATCAGTCCGCTGAGTTTTACCGAGACATTGAACCCTGAAGAATATTTTAGCACCTTCCAGGGCATTCAAAATGCGGGTAACGGCGGATTGTACTGGAGTGCATCCATTCAGTATCCTACCACCAATGCAGTAAACACGGGCACAATACCTGCTGCACCCGACATGAGCGTTAGCACTCCTCTGTCGCAAGACGGCATGCTGCTGACCACACCCGGAACACCTGCCGGTTCACGTGTTGACTGCCCTTCGGGAACCGTGTGGGGTAATCCCGCAGTTAACT
>JALVZH010000039.1 GCA_027022105.1 Bacteroidales bacterium
GGTTTTACCAGATAATCCACCGCCGAAAATTTTATGGCTGTTATGGCAAAATAGTCGTGAGCCGACACAAAAATAACCTGCAGGTTCGAGCGGTCGATGCCTGCCAGCAGGTCGAAACCGGTTCCGTCCTGCATCTGAACATCGAGAAACAGCAAATCAGGCTTTTTCTCAGTAATTAATTTCTTTCCGCTTTCCACGCCGTCGGCTTCGCCAATTATCTCAATGTCCTCAAAATAATTGCGAAGCAAATTAATCAGGGCGCCTCTTGCACCCGCTTCGTCATCAACAACAATTGCTCTCATGCTTCTCTTTTCAATTCCGAAAGAGCAAAGTTAAACGCATTTTTAAAATGGTGTCAATTTGTTAACAATAAATTTTATTATGGTAAAGCAAAACCGGATAATTTCGGGTTTGGTTATTTTTTGGGCGGCCGGGCGGGCTGTCCGCTTGTAGTCCTCACCGGCAGGGCTGTTCGGCTACAATGCGGCTGCGGGGTCTTCGCTCACCGCTCAGCCTCCTCGCCGCAAGCCTCACAAGCCCTGCCGGCTGCGGGCTACCGCTCCCATCCCTGCCGCAGTTTAACCTGACGGATTGAACGCTGGTTGCGGGCAGGCCTCCGTCAGGTTGAAGAATCATGTAATAATAATGGTAACAGTCAGACAATTACAGAGAATATTATCCTGTTTTCTTCCTGTTCTCATCAAATATTTTCAATACTTTCAGTACCGTTTCCGCATTCCGTTTTATTGCTTTGTCATCCGACTGCGCCATTTGTTTCAGGTTGTTGCGGCAGAAGGCTGACAGGTTTAAGTCCCAAAGCAGTACCATGGCCGAGAGGCGAAGATACTCGTTTTTTTCTTTGGTGCTGCGCAGGTTTACCGGCTCGGTGTTAACATAATCCCTGATTTTTGCCTGACTTTCGGCAATGTATTTTCCGCTTACGGCAACAGGGCTGTTATCCATGCGCAGTTGCACGAGGTTGCGGGGCAGCATAAGCGGCAACAAGCGGTAGTTTGCCGCCTGTCGCGGATTCATCACGGTATAAATGATTTTTCCGTTTTCGAAGCGTGCATCGGCGTAGGGTGTCAGCCGGCCGTAGGATTGTTGTGATATGGCCGGTAACCAAAAGGTGATAAAAAGAAGAATTGTTGCTGTTTTTTTCATTTCACTTTTTGTTTTTGTTTCTCTAACATTCTTCGTAAATTTTTTGTTTTTTATAAACGTCCCAAAACGATTGTCAATCCGTTAGCTGGTTTTGTCATGATTTTTGCCTTTGAGGGCAAAAATCCCGCCAAAACCTGACTTTATTCTTTCTTTTCGCACCGCACTGCGTACGGTGCTACGTGTATATCGCCCTTTCAGGGCGGTATTATCCCTGCCGCAGTGTCCCATTCTTAATTCTAACACGTGTCCGCCGCAGGCTGGTCAATTCATCACCCCGCGTCCCAATTCCGAGACATCTATAGGCAGGCCTTGCGGGTTGGAATGGCGTGGGAATCTTCCCCGCTTATTGAGCACTTTTCCACCGCAGGCTGAACGAATATCGAATGATGATTTTTTGTACAACTTCGGGTTATTAAGTTCGTTCATAAATCTGTATTTCTTCATTCATCAATAAATCTTAAATCGTTAATCGGTGTTCGATATTCGATATTCTTCTCTTCTCTTTACATGCACATTTCCAGCGTTTTATATTTTCCTGTTTTCGACCTTTCAGGTCTCCACCCACATGGCTTACGGCGACCTGAAAGGACATAAACCCGCAAGGCCTGCGGCGACCCCTGAAAGGACTTATTCCACGGTAAACGCTCCTTTCCCCAAAACCCCTTTTCCGTCGGTTATTACCGCTACGTACAAGCCGGGTGAAAAGCCGGAAACGGAAATTTGTGCTTCTTTTTGGCCGGTGGCTACGGCTGTTTTCGCCATTGGCCTGCCCGATATATCATATACCGTAAGCTGCATGTTGCCGTGGTATTTTGTGTATTTCAGCTTAAAGTTAACCCTGTTGCCACTTACGGGGTTGGGGTAAGCCGTGAGCTCTACTTTTTGTTTGGCAGCATAGTAGGCGGCAGGCGTGGGAAACTCGGGTGTGCTTACAATTACTCCGCAATCGGTTATGTTTATGGTATCGGATGCTATGGGCAGGCTTGTGCAAAGGCTGTCATAGGTGTATGTTGTAGTATCGAAGGGCACGCTGTTTAAATCTGCATCGAATTTATAAAGTACGATGTTCCAGTTGGTATCATTGGAATTGTAGGCCAGATAGTACTGGTTGCTTATCGTATCTTTTTCAAGTGGATACAGGCCGCTAATAATTGTTGCATCGGTATGTATTTGATGGGCAAGTACATTGGCTGTTGTATCGATAATCATTTCGCCAGAACCATGATCCCAGAATTTTGCAGAAACAAAATAAGTAGTGTCATCACGTGCAGATAAATCCAAAAGAAAATTACCGGTTAAGGTTGAATCTATCTGATTATTATCAACCAGATAATACATGGTTTCATTACCTGAAGTATCAAAGTTCATTAACATTGTATTTTCATAATGATTGCTGCCAAAACCGTGCATTATGCCGTTTTGGCAGGAAGTCACACCATAGCCAAATCCATAAAGTGTATCCGTGGTACTGCTGTCGGTAACGCCGTAAGGCAAAAGCCACTCTTCGTTAAAAGCGATATCGGTTTTTATAAACGCCGGCTTCAAAAAACCGAGGTTGGGTTTATCGGGGTGGGCATAATAGCACCATCCCGAAATCATGATAAACCCGTTGAATTCATTTAAATTAAAACCGAAAAGCGGGGTAATTAAAAGCGGATATTTTTGGTACATATTAAAGGGGTGAAACCAAAGAAAGTTACCGGCGGTGTCGAAAGAGATAAGTCCTATATCGTAAATATAACTTCCATATACCACCGCTGTTATGGCCACTATGTTGCCGTCGGAAGTAAAAATGGCATTGGCAAAAAATGTTTCAAAATAATTATACGGGTCAACAAACTCGCGGCACCACAGCAGATTGCCGCAGGCATCCAAATAAATCAACGAGGCTTTGTAATCGGTTTCTCCGTAAACCATCATCTCACCGGATGCATTTTGTTTTATGCCACTTGGTGAATTCCAATCACTATATTTCAAAACTTTTCTCCAAATTTCATTTCCATTTTTATCTGTTTTAATAATAAAACTTTTATTTGAATAATTACCACCACCTGCTGATATTAGTTGCCCCCTGTCGTATGAAATTGAATTTCCTATAGCGCCGAAATTACCATAAATAACATTTTCCCACCTTTGCTGCCCCAAGGACAGCAAAGGGAGGAAAACTAATATTAACTTTATTAAAATATTATCTTTCATTAATTTAAAACTTTACAAACTTTTTTGTTTCGCTTACTTTTCCGTTTATGTATAATCTTACAAAATAAGTTCCCGGATTAAAAGTACGCAAATCAACTATTTTTTGTCCCCAGCCTTTTTTCAAACGAATGGCTTCTTTTTGTATGCCTGTAACCGAAACCATCTCAATAACGGCATCCCGTACATTATACGGCACCTCATACTCAATGGTCAGGTAATCTTTAGCCGGGTTAGGATAAAGTTTCAGGTAACTTTCGTTGTTTTCAAAAGAATTATTCACATTGCCATTAACTCTTACGGATTTATTTTGTGTGGTATCGGGTAAAATGTAGGGCTCGGTGTAAACGATATCACCGGTTTTTAACAGAATATTACGCGCCATAGCCTGTACCAGTCCGCTGGTATTTTGCATAATGCTACAAAAGATGGATTCTTGTATCATATTTTTGTTTTAGGGCGATTAATAAGCGTTCAAAGGTAGAAAATAAAAAATTGATTCCATAGGGAAAAATCTCATGCTAATATTCTTTTCCGGTTCACAATACGATAAGAAAAACCTTCGGGTATTCATCGCGTACACCTGCCCTAATGCCAACCTTTCAGCACACTTTGAATTACCGGGAGGGAAGGTTGATTAAGGTTCCCCTAAATTCCAACCGTTATCATCGAATCTTCCAATCATTCAATCATATCACCGTTCCTTTGTCCTGTCACTCCGTTCACCTTTGTGCCCTTTTATGGTTTTCCCTCGTTAAAAACCTTTATTCTTCCTCATACGGAATCTTTATTATAACCCTGGTTCCCGTTGCATTGCCTTGTGGGTCTTTCAGGTCGATAATTTCAAATCCGGCATTGATATTGATATCTTTTAATGCTTCGAACCGTTCGCCGGTTACCTGTGTTCCCAGCGAAACATGGCCTTTGCGCTTCTCTTTTTTCAGTGTTTCGGCGGCTGCCCTGCCTATTCCGTTGTCTTCTACGGTACAAACCAGCAAGCCACCCTCTTTTTTGAATGAGATTTTGATAAATCCTTTCTCTTTTTTATTTGTAAATCCGTGTTTGATGCTGTTTTCAATAAAAGGCTGAATGAGCATGGGTGAAATGTAAATGTCTTCGGGGTCGATATCATCGGCCACCTCTATTTTAAAATCGAACCGGTTTTGGAAACGCAATTTTTCCAGTTCCAGATTTAACTCCAAAGCCTGTAATTCATCCTCTAACGGAATGGTCGTTTTTCTCGAATTTTCCAGTATCAGACGCATGAGCCGGGCAAATTTCGAAAGATAAGCCTGTGCTTCAACGGGATTGTTGGAGCCGATAAAACTGTTGATGGAATTGAGCGAGTTAAAAATAA
>JALVZH010000040.1 GCA_027022105.1 Bacteroidales bacterium
ATCGTTTGCTTATTTCGGAAAACATAAGCGTTTCCTTATTACCCAGGCCGATAAAACCGCCTTTTATCAGGCTCTCGTCAAAAAGTTTTAATACCCTGTTTTGCAGATCCCTGTTAAAATATATCAACACATTTCTACACACCACCATGTTTATTTCGGCAAATACACCATCGGTAACCAGATTGTGTTCGGCAAAAACGATGTTCTTTTTCAGGCTCTGATCCAAAATAGCCGAATTATATTTGGCAATGTAATAATCGGAAAACGAGTTCTTTCCGCCGGCTTTTTGATAATTTTGGGTATAGGTTTTTATGTTTTCAATTGAATAAATTCCCTTTTTTGCCGTCTCAATAACATCCCTGTTAAAATCGGTAGCATAAATTTGCGTTCGTTCGTACATCCCTTCCTCTTTGAGCATAATGGCAAAGGAATAAACCTCCTCGCCTGTAGAACATCCTGCATGCCAAATCTTTAAAAAAGGATAGGTTTTCAAAACCGGTAGCACCTCTTTGCGTATTATCTGATAAAACCCCGGGTCCCTGAACATTTCGGTTACATTAATAGACAAATCCCTGATAAGAGTTTCAAAACAGGATTTATCATGAAGCATTCTCCCCTGAAGCTCGGAAATTGAGCCGAGCCCTTCGGCTTTCATCCTGTACAGCAGACGCCGTTTTATGTGTGCACGGCTGTATTCCCTGAAATCGTAGCCATATTTTCTGAAGATGGCATCCAACAGGAGCTCAATCTCAATGTTTTGCGTTTCGTTCTCATTCATTCCATCCACCTTTCTCATTTATGCTTTCAGGATTGTTGCAAAAAGTTTTTTTAAGTCATTTGTTTTAAAGGGTTTGCTTAAATAATAATCCATACCTGTGGCAAGGCAGCGGTCACGGTCTTCTTTAAAAGCATTGGCCGTTACAGCCACAATTGCCGGAGGTTTTATCCCGTTTTGTTCGCTGCAATGTTTTTTGATAACCTTTGTAGCTTCCAGACCATCCATTTCAGGCATATGAACATCCATTAAGATAACATCATAATGATTCCGCATTTGCAGTTTAACAGCCTGTCTGCCATTTGTGGCCACATCGCTGTCAATCCCCAGTGTTTTCAGCACCATTGTTCCAACCTTTTGGTTAATGGCATTATCCTCGGCCAAAAGCACTTTAAGATTGCGCATTTCTACCAGGTTGTCATTATCTTCGTTGCTTTCTCCCGATGCCACGCTGTCCGGTGATGTTTCTGCGGCAGAAATTGTAAACCAAAACAAGGATCCTTTTCCGGCTTCACTTTCCAGACCTATGGTTCCGCCCAGCATTCCCGCCAGTTTTTTGCTGATGGCCAGCCCGAGGCCGGTTCCGCCGTATTTTCTTGTTGTGGATATATCGGCCTGGGTAAATTCCTGAAATACGGCTCCCTGCTTTTCTTCCGGTATGCCGATTCCCGTATCTTCAACCTCAAACTTTATTATTTTATCCTCACCTTTATCTTCTGACAATTTCACCCTGATAGTAACACCACCTTTTTCCGTAAACTTAATGGCATTGTTGGTCAGGTTTATAAGTATCTGATTGATGCGTAGCGAATCACTCACGAGGTACCTTGGTACATTTTCATCAATTTCTGTTTTTAAGTAAATATGTTTGTCTTCAGCCTTGAATTTCAAAAGGTTGTAAACCGTATCAATTTGCTTGTTCAAATCAAAAGGAATCTTTTCTATCTCTATCTGACCGGCTTCAATTTTAGAAAAATCGAGAATATCATTAATTATTGAGAGCAGGTTATCACCCGATATTTTAATAATTTCCAGATTCTTTTTTTGTTCTTCTGTAAGGTTAGAGTTCTGCAGTATTTCAGTCATTCCGATTATTCCGTTGAGCGGTGTCCTGATCTCATGACTCATATTGGCCAGAAACATCGATTTGGTATAGGTTGCATATTCGGCTTTCTCCTTGGCAGCTTTTAGTTCACGGTTCATTTTTTCTTTTTCTTCCAACAATTGTTTCAGCTGTTCCGACTGGCGGTACAAATCGAGGAATACTTTTACCTTTCCCTGTAATATTTCGGGCTTAATGGGTTTGGAAATAAAGTCAACGGCACCGCTCTCTATACCTTTAACAATGTAAAATTCATCGGAATAGATGGCAGAGACAAAAATCACCGGCAGATATTTTGTACGTTCGACAGAACGCATCAGCTGTACGGTTTCGTATCCGTCCATATCGGGCATCTGTACATCAATAATAGCGAGAGCAAACTGATGGTGCAATGTTTGTTTCAGCGCTTCGTTTCCCGATAATGCCCTGACAAATTCCACATCGAAATCCTGCAACACCTTTTCAAGGCTGATAAGGTTTTCAATACGGTCGTCAACAATTAGTATTTTAGGTGTCATATCTCTTTCTTTATGATTGCACTATTTATATAACCAAACACGGATTAAAGACAACAGCTTTTCAATATCCACCGGTTTTGTAAGGTAATCGCTCGCCCCGGCCGCCAGAGCTTTTTCTTTATCCTCTTTCATGGCTTTGGCAGTAAGGATAATCACCGGAAGCGACTTTAAATCGGGATTCTCCCTAATCTTTTGTGTTGCCGTATAACCATCCATTTCGGGCATCATCACATCCATAAGAACCAAATCAATGTCGGGATTTTCTTCGAGCCGTTGAAGAGCCACCAGTCCGTTTTCAGCCTCAATTACTTCCATATTATGATCATTTAATATGGAAGTAAGGGCAAAAACATTTCGCATATCGTCATCCGCCAGAAGTATCTTTTTCCCTTCAAAAACATGATCTTCATCATGCATTTTCCTTATTAACCTCTTTTTCTCTTCATCCATTTTATCAACCACCTGATGTAAAAAGAGAGCGGTTTCGTCCAATAAGCGCTCCTCGGAACGTTCGCCTTTAACTATAATGCTGCTTACCGATTTATTCAATTCCATCATCTCCTCTTTGGTCAGTTCCTTTCCGGTATAAACAATTATCGGGGGGAGTCCTCCGCCTTCACCGGCACTTTTATTCAGCTTTTTAATCACATCGAAACCACTGATATCTTTCAGTCCGAGATCAAGAATTACCCCGTCATAGCTGCCTTTTTTGAGCAAATCAACAGCTTTTTCACCGGTTGAGGCTACCGTAATGTTTACATTTTTGGAGGCCAGCAAACCCGATAATGTTTTTTGGGTATTAAGGTCATCTTCAACAATGAGCAATTCCTTAACATCACGATTTACATAGCTTTTTATCCGCTGTAAAACCGAGTCTATTTTATCACCCGAAACCGGTTTGCCAAGATAAGCGAAAGCCCCCTTATCCATTGACATATCCTCTTCCGGCATAGCCGAAAGAACCTGAACCGGAATGTGTCTTGTCTCCGGATTTTCCTTCAAAAGTTTTAATACCATATGGCCATCCATACCGGGAAGCTTAATATCCAGACTAATGGCATCGGGTTTTAATTGCTCCGCCAATTTCACTCCCTCTTCTCCGGTAGGCGTAACAATGCATTTAAAACCGTTTTCGTGGCAATGATTCACCAAAACACGGGCAAAATTTTTATCATCTTCAATAATAAGTATCGTATTGTCCGAAGAAGTCATTGTATCTCTGTCATCTTCAATAAAATCTTCATTCTTCACAGGTTCCTGTGTCTCAAAAGATTCCTCTTCTGGATTTTGAACCGGTGTTGTTTCAGCAGATTTCTTTTGTTTACGTACCGTATAATCCGTCTCCTCAATTTCCGGTGTATTTTTTACATTAGATTCAACATGAGTGTAATTTACCGGAATACAAACCGTAAAAACGGAACCTTTTCCGTATTCGCTTCTCAACATAATGCTCCCGCCCAACATATGTGCCAACTGCTTTGAAATGGAAAGGCCAAGTCCCGTACCGCCAAACTTCCTGGAAATACTTCCATCAGCCTGCTGAAAAGCCTCAAATATAGCCTGTTGTTTATCTTCAGGGATTCCAATCCCGGTATCCTCCACATCAATACATATGGAAGGGCTTTTGTTTCCGGTTATCAGCGAAGCATCGTTATTGTTTCTGAACCGTACCGTAACACCACCCTCCTGTGTAAATTTCATTGCATTGGATACCAGATTTTTAATAATCTGATCTAACCGCTGTCTGTCGGTAAACAAATTATCGGGCAATCCCTCCTCCACCACCGTTTTAAAATAAATACCTCTTTCTTTGGCAACATGTGTAAAAATATTTTTCATCCCTTCGGCTATTTCGAAAAGGCTCGTATGAACCGGGCTCACCTGCATCTTTCCCGATTCTATTTTGGACAAGTCGAGAATATCATTAATCAGATTCAACAAATCCGTTCCGGCATTGTAAATTATTTTAGCCGATTCTATTTGCTCTTCCGTAAGGTTTCCTTTTTTGTTTTTGGTCAAATCTTTGGACAGAATAAGCATGGAGTTGAGCGGGGTTCTGAGTTCGTGCGACATATTTGCCAGAAACTCCGATTTGTATTTGCTGGTAAGTTCCAGTTGTTCGGCTTTTTGTTTGAGCATTTCCTTCATCTCTTCCAGCGATCTATTTTTTTCGAGAATCTCTTTTCGTTGTATCTCTAAATCGTGCGTACGCTCCTCCAATTCTTCGTTGGAAACCCGGAGTTCTTCCTGTTGCTCCTGCAATTTCTTCTGATTTTCACGCAACAACGTTGTTTGCTCTTCCAGTTCGGCATTTGCC
>JALVZH010000041.1 GCA_027022105.1 Bacteroidales bacterium
TGATTTATTGAATTATAAATCCGTCCCTTTTAACAGGAAAAAATCCGTAGTGGTACCTGTAGAAATTTTTAAAAATGACTCTTCTTAAAACTAAGAAGTTACGAGACTACAACTGCAATATGGGTTAAGATTGCGAAAATAGTCTATATCCTTTCCCGTCCGGTACAAAATCGACCAAAGCAGCAAATTAATCGATAAAATGACAATGAAAAAATTGTGATTTACATTCCCATTATAATAATGATTATATTGTAATCGTAATTTTGATTATATTTTAATCATTTGCAATTATGTATTTGAATTGTCACAGCTATTACAGTTTGCGTTACGGTACCCTTTCGCCGGAAAGACTGGTGGAAACAGCCAAAGCCCTCAATGTGGAAAGCATGGCGCTTACCGACATCAACAACTCCTCGGCCATGATCGATTTTGTAAAACTGTGCAAAAAAGCCGGTATCCGGCCTGTTGGCGGAATGGATTTCAGAAAGGGCGACAAACTGCTGTATGTGGCTCTGGCACGCAACAACGAAGGTTTCCGGGAAATAAACGAACTGATGAGTACCGTAAACACGGGTGAAACGGAACTGACACCTGCAGCTCCTCCGTTTCAAAATGTATCTGTTTTGTACCCTTTCGGGGAAAAACTACACGGTCAACTGAATGAGAATGAGTTTATCGGGATAAAACCGTCGCAGGCCAACCGCCTTGTATCCGTTCACAACAAAAAACTGCTGCAAAAGATGGTCGTCATGCAACCGGTAAGCTTTTCAAACAGTGCCGAATATGAACTTCACAAAAACCTGCGGGCCATTGACCACAACCTGCTGCTGAGTCACCTCAAACCCGGAATGTACGCCCCGCCCGACGAATATTTTGCTGCCCCGGCGGAAATAACGGCTCCTTTTGCCCGCTACCCGCAAATTATCGAAAACACAAAGAAAATCCTCAATTCATGCTCAATAGACTTTGATTATAAGACAATTAAAAACAAGCAAACCTTCACGGGAAGCCGGAGCGACGATAAAAAACTGCTGGAAAAATTGGCATACGACGGACTGAAATACCGCTACGGCACAAACAACAAACAGGCCGAAGAGCGGGTAAGGTCGGAATTGCAGATAATTGATAAACTCGGCTTTTCCTCTTACTTCCTTATTACCTGGGACATCATCCGCTACAGCATGTCGCGCGGATTTTACCATGTGGGCCGGGGCAGCGGTGCCAACAGCATTGTGGCCTATTGTCTGAAAATCACCGATGTTGACCCCATCGAGCTGGGACTCTATTTCGAACGCTTTTTGAATCCCAAACGCACCTCACCGCCCGATTTCGATATTGATTATTCGTGGAAAGAGCGCGACGAGGTACAGGACTACATTTTTAAACGGTACGGAAAACAACATACTGCGCTGCTGGGCACTTCGGTAACCTTCCGTGGCAAATCAATTTACCGCGAACTGGGAAAAGTACACGGACTTCCCAAGGCGGAGATTGATGCCCTCACTGCACATCCCGCCACCGAAATCAACAAAAACAGCATCAACAAAAAGATACATGCCCTGGCGGTAATGATGACCGACTTCCCCAACCGGCGGAGCATCCATGCAGGCGGCATCCTTATTTCGGAGCGCCCCATTACCTGCTACACCGCCCTCGACCTGCCACCCAAAGGATTTCCCACCACCCAGTGGGATATGTTTGTGGCCGAATCCATCGGGTTTGAAAAGTTGGATATCCTCAGTCAGCGCGGGATAGGGCATATTAAAGAGGCGGTTGAAATCATCAAAACCAACCGGGGTATCAACATTGATATACATGCCGTAGAGAAGTTCAAAACCGACCCCAAAGTAAAAGAGCAACTGCAGCGCGCCGAAACCAACGGCTGTTTTTATATCGAAAGTCCGGCCATGCGCGGCCTGCTGAAAAAACTGCAGTGCAGCGACTACAAAACACTGGTTGCCGCCAGCTCCATCATCCGTCCGGGTGTGGCCCGCTCGGGAATGATGCGCGAATATATCTACCGGTTCCACAATCAGGGAAGATTCAAATACCTGCACCCCGTGATGAAAGAGCAGTTGCAGGAAACCTACGGTGTAATGGTCTATCAGGAAGATGTTTTGAAAGTATGCCATCACTTTGCCGGTCTCGACCTGGCGGATGCCGATGTACTGCGACGCGCCATGAGCGGCAAATACCGCGGGAAGCAGGAGTTCCGGCGCATTGTGGACAAATTTTTCGACAACTGCCGTAAAAAAGGCTACCCCGAACAGATTACCCGCGAGGTATGGCGACAGATAGAGAGCTTTGCAGGATACAGCTTCTCAAAAGCCCACTCGGCCAGTTATGCCGTAGAGAGCTTCCAGAGTCTCTACCTCAAAAGCCGTTTCCCGCTGGAGTTCCAGGTGGCGGTGATTAACAATTTCGGCGGATTTTACCACGCCTGGGTCTATTTTAACGAAGCACGGCGACAAGGCGGAAAAATAGAACTGCCCTGCGTAAACCGCAGCGGTTACAAAACATCGCTGAAAGAAAAGCAAATTTACATCGGATTTATCCACTTGTCGGGACTCGAACAAAAATTCGCCCTCCAAATAGTTGACGAACGGATAAAAAACGGCGATTACCGGAGTCTTAACGATTTTATCATCCGCCTCCGGCCGGCCAAAGAACAACTTATCCTGCTCATACGCTCGGGAGCATTCCGTTTTACCGGCAAAAGCAAATCGGAACTGCTGTGGGAGGCCCATTTTTTAAGCAACAACGCTAAAAAACTCCCCTGCGGCCCCACACTGTTTCCACCCGAAACAAAGGAATTTTCATTGCCGCAACTGGAAC
The DNA here is from genome assembly GCA_027022105.1 of Bacteroidales bacterium. GTDB lineage: Bacteria > Bacteroidota > Bacteroidia > Bacteroidales > F082 > Sulfidibacterium. The sequence continues at coordinate 2,836 of JALVZH010000041.1, forward strand.
ACAATGCCATAGAAGATGCCTACGACGAAATAGAGCTGCTTGGCTTTCCCGTCACGCTTACGTGGTTCGACCTGCTGCAAACAGCCTTCAGAGGCGAAATAACGGCCTCTGAGCTACCGATACACATTGGAACGACCGTGCGTATGGTTGGCAACCTGGTGACCGTAAAACATGTTAAAACCGTTAAAAATGAATTAATGCACTTTGCCACTCTCATTGATCATAAAGGAGAGATGTTTGATACAACCCATTTCCCCGATACGGTAAAACGGTATCCTTTTCGCGGTCATGGCCTCTATCTTCTTCTGGGAAAGGTAGTCGAAGAGTTCGGTTATGCCTCACTGGAGGTGATAAAAATGGCTAAATTGCCTTTGAAACCCGATCCGAGAGGATAAAAAAGAATTAATTATCTTATTGAGCACCAATAAAATGAATGATCTTTGATACTAATAAAAAGCGGTTTACAATTGTGAATTATTCTGGAAAATAGTTCTTAAAGGTCCCGTCGGAATAATAAAAAACAATCATTTCCGGTTGCTTTTTTTCCTTTTTTTGAGACTGGTCAGACCTATGTTTTGTATAATAGGGAGCAGGTTCCTCGTCTTTTGCCATTAACCCTGACAATGTTTCGTCGGATGTACCGGTTTCCATTCCGGTTTCTTCATGCTCTGTTTCCTGTTTGGCTTCAAATTGCAAGGAAGGCTGTTCCGGAGTATCACCGCTGCTTTTATCCTTTTGTTGTTCCTGTCCGGTAACGGTAAACATACCTCCTTTTCCCATTATCAGCCAATCGAGTGCTATTTCGGGAAAACTGTTTTTTATTTTTAGTACAAAATCCAGACTCGGTTTGTTTCTGCCCGACAGTACATGCGACATGGCCGACCTTTGTGCTCCGATACGGTCGGCAAATTGTGTGGAACTGTATCCGTAGTGTTCCATTATCTGTTTTATCCGGTTTACCATGATTCTCTTTTTTGTTTACAAATATATAATTTATCGGTTACTTTTGTTATGTAAAAGGAAATTATTTGCGGTTTACTTTTGTTAATACTTGTATTTTTTAAAGTATAATCTGTTTAATTATAATTTATCACCTGTATTTTAATTATTTATGATATTATTTTTTAATTACGGTTCTATTAGTTATTAGAGACTGAAAAGGGAATTATTTCCTGCATTATAATTCTTATAGTATTGAGAATCTGTATTTTAAAGTATTTATAAATCGGTAGAAGTAGTGAGGTTTATTTTTGTTAATTTTATAATTGTAAATACCTGAATTTATATTTGTTAAATGTACTGATTTCCTGTTTAATAGAAAATGTATTGTCATATGTGAATTACAAGGTGTATATTTGTGTACTTGATTTATTGCAAACAGAAGAATATTTACATACGTAAATTAACTATTGGGGATTAAAAATATCACATCTATAAACAGGCTTTTCCTAATTTCTCTTTTTATTTTTTTGAAAATGGAATAATGAGAAATGGCAAGCGTGTAAAAAGTGTAAAACGAAATTGAAATAATAGAATAGTTTCAAAATCCGGCTTTATACTCCACTCCTACCCTTTCCGTGGGCATATATGGAAAATATGGCAGGGTATAAATGCACGACCGGTCTTTGTAATACATTAAAACAAAAGGGAATAGGTACCGATTTTTACCTGTTCAGACTGTCCGGATATTTCGTCGGGATAATAAAAATCCCGGAAAACAGCAGCAAATTCAGTTTGCAACTCTCTTCCGGGTCAGCGAAAAACAAAATCTTTTTAAAAAAGCTACCGGTTAACCGAATGAAAGAATTGATTTTTCAATAATGGCAATGGCCTGTTGCAACTCCTCCTCCGTAATAACCAGAGGCGGCGCAAAACGGATTATATGGTCGTGGGTGGGTTTGGCCAGCAGACCGTTTTCGGCCATTTTTACGCAGACATCCCAGGCGGTTTTACCATCTTTGGGTTTGATAACCACTGCATTGAGAAGTCCTTTGCCACGTACGGTCTCAATCATATCCGAATCAATCTTTTCCATGGCTTCCCTGAAAATTTTTCCGAGTTTTTCGGCCCGTTCGGCAAGGTTTTCCTCCTTAACCACCTCCAGAGCGGCAATGGCCACCCTTGCGGCAAGCGGATTTCCGCCGAAAGTCGATCCGTGTTCTCCGGGTTTTATGGTAAGCATAATGTCGTCGTCGGCCAGCACTGCCGAAACCGGATAAACCCCGCCCGACAAGGCTTTGCCGAGAATAAGGATATCGGGACGCACTCCTTCGTGGTCGCAGGCAAGCAACTTACCGGTACGTGCAATGCCTGTTTGAACTTCGTCGGCAATAAAGAGTACGTTTTTGGCTTTACACATGTCGTATGCCTTTTTCAGAAATCCCTGTTCGGGAACTACCACACCTGCCTCACCCTGAATGGGTTCCACCAGAAATCCTGCCACATTGGGATCTTCGAGGGCTTTTGCCAGCGCTTCGAGGTCGTTGTACGGAATAGTAATAAAGCCGGGTGTATAAGGACCGAATCCGTTTTTGGCATCGGGGTCGGTTGACATGGATATAATGGTAATGGTACGGCCGTGGAAATTATTGGCACAAACAATGATTTTTGCCTCGTTTTCGGCAATGCCTTTCTTTTCGTAGGCCCATTTACGACACAGTTTCAGGGCTGTTTCATCGCCTTCGGCACCCGAGTTCATGGGCAATACCTTATCGTACCCGAAATATTCGGTTATGTATTTTTCGTAAACACCCAGTACATCGTTGTAAAAAGCACGTGAGGTGAGTGTAAGTTTTTGAGCCTGTTCGGTTAGTGCATCTACAATTTTAGGATGACAATGCCCTTGGTTTACAGCCGAGTATGCCGATAAAAAGTCGAAGTATTCCTTCCCTTCGGCATCCCACACTTTTGCTCCTTTTCCTTTGGATAAAACAACCGGCAACGGATGATAATTATGTGCTCCGTATTTGTCTTCCAGCTCCATTGCCATTTTCGATGTTATTTTTTCTGCCATATCTGTATTGTTTTAATATTTTGTTTTTTCCGTTGATGACAAAAGTACGTTAATTCGTTGAAATAAAACGCACGCAGATTAAAAACTCAGTAAATCACGTATTGAAGTTGTTTAAAGTTAACATGATGAGAATGTATATAAAATATTGGAAACCAGAAAATGAATTCCATTGTTCCCCTCCTTGGAGGGGGAGGGGTGGGTTTATTAAAAAAAGATATTCACTTTTCTGGTTTCCAATATTTTATATTTCAACTGTTTTATTAGACTTTAAACAAGATCATTTTATTATAACAGATGTCTGAACGGAATCAGCAACCATTCGAAAAAGCGGTCGATAAAGGGACGGTTTTTCCAGGCCTCAAATACAAATGGAATACTCTGATCCATAGATAGTTTTACATGATTGTATATCTGTTCGGATATGGATTTTTCACTGCCGAGAAGCATAATTTCGAACATGTACCGAAAACTTCGGTAATCGATATTGCTGGAACCAAGTGCAAACACCTTGTCATCAATGAGCATCAGTTTGGCATGCAGGTTATTGGGTTCATAAAAAAGAAACCGTACACCCATTTTGTGGAGTGGCCCGAGATATTTATTCCGCAAGATATCGATCAAATGTACATCCGACCGTTTGGGAATAACAACGGTAATCTTTACACCACGGCGTGCGGCCAGCATCAGTGCACGTCTGAACAAAAATCCCGGTAAAAAGTAGGGAGTTTCAATATATATACTTCTTTTCGATTGCCGTATCCTTTTTATTAATTCGGCATTTATTTTTTTCAAAGCAATATTGGGGACATCCCTTATGATTTTGAAATTGTAATAATTAATTGTTTTTGTATGGTAATACCTCGAAATCACAAAGTTGTCGTAAATCCTGAAATCCTGAAGAAAGAGCTTTTTAAATACGGATGCTATACCGCTCTCCATTCTTAAAACCGATTCCCTCCAATTAATATTGTATCCTGTAATATTGGAAGAACCTATATAACTGATGGTATCGTCAATCACCAGCAATTTCCTGTGGTTTCGGCGGTGGCTTTTGGTAATTATATCAAAATTCAACTTTATTTTTTTAAAAAACCGTACCTCCCCCCCTTTTTCTGTTAATTGGTTAAAAAAATCGCCGCGTACACCACTGCTTCCCCAATAATCGAGTAACAGTTTAACCCGGACTCCTCTCCCGGCTGCCTCCACCAGTTTATGCAGAAATCGCTTCCCAATGGCATCATTAGCAAACCGAAATGTTTCAAGAAAAACATAACGCCGTGCTTCTTGAATATCATTCAACATGGAATTGTAATATTCCGGCGGTTCCGAAAATAGGTGATACGGCTTATTTATCTGCATTTTCCTTATGACACTCGGTTATTTATAAAAGTTGTGTTAAAAATAATAATTTTCTTACAATACGACCAACAACCATCTAAAAACAGCATTACTATTTAATTATCAAATATTTATAAGCCATTCACCAAATAAACATTCAAAAAAACCATTAAAATTTACCTGTTTGCAATATTATGTTGTTTCGATTTTTTTTACATTAGCGCAATTAATAACAAAAAAGATAAACCATGAGAAAAATTACAATTGCATTTTTAAGCCTTATGATGGCTTTTAACCTGAGTTATGCAGGCGGTTTGGTTACCAACACAAACCAAAGCACGGCTTGGGCACGTTTACTTGTCAGAGATGCATCAACAGACATCGATGCCGTTTATTTCAATCCTGCCGGATTGACCAAGCTGAAAGAGGGATTTCACATTTCCATTAATAATCAATCGATCTTTCAGACTCAGTACATTACAAACTCATTTCCTTACCTGAACAACAAAGATTATGAAGGTACCGTTTCGGCTCCCTTGTTTCCAAGTATTTATTTTGCATACAAAACAGGGAGATTTGCTTTTTCATTGGGCTTTAATCCTGTAGGCGGTGGCGGCGGTGCCGAATTTGCCAAAGGATTGCCTGCCATTGAGATTCCTATATCCTCATTAGTAGGTAATTTGGAAGATCTTGGCGTCAGAGGTTATTCTGCCGACATATATTTTACAGGAACTTCCGTTTATTGGGGACTTCAGGCCGGTGTAAGCTACGAATTGAACGACTACATCTCATTTTATTTAGGTGGAAGGTATGTGATGGCAAAGAACACTTATCAGGGACATGTTAAAGATGTAACGCTTAATTTAGCCGACGGAAGTTCTATCCGTGCCGACAAATTCATGAAAGATACCGGCGACCAGGCGGAACTCAGTTCGCAGGCAACACAAAGTGCCGGCGATGGAATCCAGCCTCTTATCGACAACGGTGCAGGCGATCTTACTTTTGACCAGGCCGCTGATGCAGGTATTATAACCGAAGAGCAGGCAGAGGCAATGAAAGGCGGATTGATTCAGCTGGGTTATCCTCCCGAATATGTTGCTTCGCTCTCCATTAGCGATGCACAGGCTACCTATTATTCTGCTGCAAGCGAGCTTGCCGAAGCAGCTCAGGAACTGCATGCAGGAGCCCTGCTTATGGCCGACCAGGAAGCCGATGTTACCCAAACGGGAAACGGCATTACACCTATTATCGGTGCCAATCTTACCCTGTTTAACGACAAAGTAAATGTTGGGATAAAATATGAATTTAAAACCAAAATGGACCTTACCAATTCAACGCCCGAAGGCAAAGGGTTTGTAATCGGATTCAACCCCGACGGAACCAAAAAAGAGATGTTCCCCGACGGTGCCGTAACCAATGCCGATATTCCGGCAATGTTTTCAATAGGTGCAAAAATTGATCTGAGCAATTCTCTGACTTTACATACCGGTTTCCATACCTATTTCGACGGAAATACAGATTGGACCGACGTGGATGAAAAAATTGACCACAACTTTACCGAATATGCACTGGGTCTGGAGTACAACATCAATGACAACTTCCTGATAAGCGGCGGATACTTACTTGCCAAAACAGGTGTTACCGATGCTTACCAGTCGGATTTCGGTTTCAGCCTTACCACCAACACCCTCGGTTTTGGCGGTGCCTATAAAATCAATGATAAATTCACCGTTCAAATGGGTGGATATTATGTAATGTATAACTCTCAATCGGTTTCCGGTTCTGCAGAAGTAAAAGGTAGTGCGGTGGGTTATACGAGTGATTACCTGAAAAAAACCTATGGTATTTCTATAGGGCTTGATATAGCTCTCGGAAAATAGTAATTATTGTACACATATTAAAAAAGGTTGTCTTTATTTTGGCAACCTTTTTTTATTTATGATAAACGAAATAAAAAAAGAGGCTCTCTCCGACGAGAAGCCCCTTTTAGTTTTTCCGACTTAAGCGTAAAGATTTATTTTACACCTTTTGCTAAGTCATTACCTACCTTAAACTTAACCACTTTTTTAGCGGGAATGTTAATTTCCGCACCTGTTTGCGGATTACGTCCTTTTCTGGCAGAACGGGTAGATACGGAGAAAGATCCGAATCCTACAAGTGCAACACGATCACCTTTTTTAAGGGCTGCAGTTGTAGCCTCAATAAATGCATCCAATGCTTTTTTGGCATCTGCTTTACTCAGTCCCGAGTTAGCAGCCATTGCATCGATCAATTCAGCTTTGTTCATTTTTGATAATTTTAATTAACACTAAAACGTTTAACGCAAACAAATATATAGCATAATACTTAAAAAGCAAGCATTTTCAGGAAAAATCATATAAAAATGTTGATAAATCAGGGGTTTTGTTAATAAGAACGGCCTGTTTAAGGGCTTTTCAGCTGTTTTTTATCCGTTTGTTTTTAGCAAAAAATTGCTTATCATGCCTCCGGATAAAGCTCCAAAATGGTAATTTCGGGCAGCATTCCGATACGTCCGGGGTATCCGATGGACCCCAAGCCCCGGTTTACATACAGCAACCGGTTGCTGTTTTTATCGCTGTATAGCCCGGCCCAGTGTTTGTAAACCCATTGCGCAGGCGACCATTTCAGCTTTTTGGTTTCAATACCAAATTGAAATCCGTGGGTGTGACCTGCCAGGGTAATATCTATATCATAATTTCCGGGCAGAATTACCGAATCCCAATGGGTAGGGTCGTGACTCATTAAAATCTTAAACGTTCCTTCCGGTATTCCTTTCACAGCCTTTTTTATATCTCCTCTTTTGGGGAAACGGGGATGACTGCCCCAGTTCTCCACCCCTGCCAGGGCAATACTTTGTCCGCTGCGCGTTATCAGCTCATGCCTGTTGTTCATCAGTTTCCACCCCAAACGACGGTACAAGTTAAAAAGTGCCTGCATGTTTTTCTTTTTGGCTTCGTCGGCAGGCCAACTTACATAATCGCCGTAATCGTGATTGCCCAGCGAAGCATACACACCATGACGTGCTTTTATTTTTTTCAGTACCTTCTCAAAACGGAAAGCCTCTTTGGTGGCAAAGTTCACCAGGTCACCCGTAAACAAAACCAGGTCGGCATCCAGACCATTGATAATCCTTACCGCTTCCTCCAGGGGCTTTTCCGATTTCCAGCTTCCAAGGTGCATATCCGAAATTTGTACAACCTTAAACCCGTCGAAATTTTCGGGCAACCGTTTAAAGCCGATTTTCTCCCTGACCACATTAAACTGATACACCCATTTGAACATACCGGTCAGCATTGTACCCATAACCAAACCTCCCGACAGATAGGCCATATATTTAAGAAATTTGCTACGTGTAATGCCTTCGCCGTTTTTTACCAACTCTTGCCTCTGCTCCTTTTTTGCCAGCACGGGCAACTTTTGAAACAGGCGAAGCAGGTCGGCCACCAGTAAAAAGAAGAGGGGAAAAATTTTGGTAACATAAAATACCAGAATAAACCCTACGATATAGGTGCGAAAGGTATCGTTCCAGTCAATAAACGGCACTACAAGCGAACCAAACACGGCTATAACAACCAAAAGAGCCGGAAGCCAGAAAAGCAAAATAAAAACCGTTCGCCAGAAATAACCGTAATGAAAAACACTTTTCTTAAAAGCTGTCCACAGATATATATCGCTCAAAACCAGAATAACCAATGCAAAATACTGCCCTGTGTATTTGGGAAACGAAAGATGAACTGAAAGCCAACCCAGAAAGATTACCAGAGTTAAAACGAGCAGTTGCAGCCACTTGGATTTAATCATACCTCAATTAGAAATTTTCAGGCTGCAAAAGTAGGTAAAGTTTTACAATTAATTTAAGATATTTGCGTTGGAAACTAATGGATAACAAAAAGATGAAACATAAGATATTCCGCCTCTCGATAATTACGGTTACATTGCTAATTGCCAGTAATTTATCCGCACAAATCATAAAAGGCGAGGCCATTGCCGGGATAAACCTTTCGCAAGTGGACGGCGACATGTTTTACGGTTTTCATAAATTCGGTGTACAAATAGGTGCCGGCGCCATGATTCCGTTCGGAACCAACTGGGATGTATCGGTGGAAGCACTGTACAACCAGAAAGGGGCGCGGGAACGGTCGGATATCCCCGATACCATTTGTACTTACGATTACAAATTGCGCCTCAATTATGCCGAAGTCCCTGTTATTGTGCATTATACCGATAAAGAGTTCATTACGGCAGGTGCAGGATTTTCGTGGGGACGACTCGTCGGGGTATCGGAATGGGAAAACGAAATAAAAACCGGTGTCAATACCAAAAGCGGCACCTATAAAATAAACGACTTTAATATCATAGCCGATGTACGTATCAGGATAAAAGGCCCGCTAAAGCTGAATGTGCGGTATGCTTACAGCCTTGTCCCTTTACGGACGCGTGAATTTACCAACTGCGATACATTTACCAAATTCACCAGGCAACAATACAACAACCTGCTCACATTCAGACTGGTTTACATGTTCGGCGAAGAGCGAAGCCGTGAAAACTTCAAGCGGTTGAAATCCGGTGTTGATTAGATTTTTGGAAGGATGGGATTTAAATCAAAGGGTAATTTTCCGGTAATTTTATACCCAACGGGTGAGGCTTCCACTTGCAACGGAATAATTTCCACACCTTTTTCATAAGCTTTTGCAAGAGCGGCTGCATATTGTGGATCGATATTCACGGCAGGGCCGAAAACCGAAACATCCGTGCGTTGCACCACATAAACCATCACCGCCCGCATTCCCTGCTCTTTTACTTTTATCAGTGTTTCAAGATGTTTGCGACCGCGCAGGGTTACCGCATCGGGGAAAAGGGCATATTTTCCCGCTTTCATGGTAACATTCTTTACTTCGATAAAACAGCGTTCTCTTTCGTTGGCAGCGTAAATATCAAACCTGCTGTCGCCGAAACGCACCTCCCTTTTCAGTTCGGTATAGCCCTGCAATTCGGCAACTTCACCCTTCTTAATGGCCTCAAACACCAAAAGGTTGGGCACTGAGGTATTGATTCCCACCCACCCATTGTTGATGTAAATCATCTCCCAGGTAAACTTTGTTTTGCGCTTGGGGTCGTTCACCGGCGAAAGATATACCGGCGCGCCCTCTTCGAGGCAGGTTTTCATTGAACCCGAGTTGGTACAATGAGCCGTAACCACCTCTCCCGTCTCAAGCTTTACATCGGCAAGGAAGCGTTTGTATCTTTTTATGAGGATTCCGCGAACCAAAGGAGTTTTAAAATTCATTTTCCGGTTTTTAAAAAGCAAAAGAAGTTCAAATATAACTTTTTTCCGTAAATACCGAATATAAAAAAAGAAGCCCGTCCCAAAACGGGACAGGCTCCAACGAATAACCAGAAAAGGGGTTTCTTAATTAGTTTTTACAAACTTCTTTACAATCAGCATTTTATCCATGCTTTGGATTTTTACAAAGTAGATTCCCGCAGGCAGGTCACCTGTTTGCAGACGAACCGTGTTTTGTCCGGCACGGAGCAACAGGAAGTTACTGCGAACGGTTTTTCCTACCTGATCAACAATGGATACCGTTACACCGGATGCCTGAACCAGATTCAAAGTCAGCCGTGCTTCGGTACCAACGGGATTGGGGTAAACGTTTCCGGCCTCTTTTATAAAGGCACTGTGTTGCGGAAGTCCCAAAACAGCCTCGCCACCGGCCACGGTTACCACAACCGACACCTCTTTGTTGTTTTCATCAAGTATAACCGACCCGGGAACACTTTGGATACCGGCAATCTCGGTATAAACCACATAAGTACCGTAATCAATATTATTGAAAGCAAATGCTCCGTTCTCATCGGTTCTTACATAAGTAAGGGGTTGATTTTGACCATTTAACAGCAGAACTTCCACATTTGCCAAATCCTCACGGTTAATATCACCCGTAACGATACCACTTATAATACCCTCACCCGGGCTGAGCGGTGCAACGGGTTGCATATAAACATCTACACCACGGTTTCCTGTCAGGTTATCAGGGAGTATTGCTGTTGCATCTTCCCAGTTTACAGCATCAAGATGATATGTGGGTATATAGTTACCGAATTCGGAATCGGCGGAATCGAGTTCTGCCAGGATGTAATAAACACAGTTGTCCGCATTTTGAGCTCCAATACCATAATGTCCTCCGTCGGTAGTGTGCGATGTACTTAAAAGAAACAAACTATTGTCTATTGTATCAAGAGCCAACAAACAAATCATTGCACTGGAGGCAACACTGTTACTGTCATCAAGATAAATAACTCCATACAAACTAAAGCCCTGATTTCCACCACCATGATTTCCTGCAAAAACAGAATTGCAATATGTACTTTCACACGTCATCGAATCGCTGGTTATGGTAAGACAAACTTCATATTCTCCTTCATCTTCAAAGGTATGAACAGGATTTTGTTGGGTGGAATAGGTTCCGTCGCCGAAATCCCAATACCAGCTTTCTACAGGGAAACCGTTGCTTCCGGTACTGAGATCGGTAAACTGATAGGTCATGATAATAGAATCTCCATCCAGTGGATTAGCATCGAACAGTGCATAGCAATCGCCGCCTCCTGATGGATTCCCGGCTCTTACTTCCTGTGTAACACTACTGGCACAGCTGCTATCGCCGGCAATAATGGAAAGCGTAACCTCATAAATATCAGGCTCGGCATAGGTATGAAGCGGGTTCTGTTCGGTGGAATAGGTTCCGTCGCCGAAATCCCAGTACCAGGAATTCGGATTTCCTTCCGAGACATCCGTAAATTGTATTGTCAGCAAACTGCTGTCGGGGTAAGAATACCAGAAAGAAGCCTCACAGCCACTACCACCGCCACCGGTGGAATCGGAACAAAGCTGAAGATCGATAACCACATTTGTATTTGACGGCCAGAAAAAGCCCGTTTCAAAAACATAAACATCGCCATAGCACAGGGTACGAGCCATAACAGCACCCTGGGTAAGATTATTGGGCACATCAAAGCTGTCCTGGTAGAATCCGGCGCTGTCGGTAAATACTGAATTAAAGTAATAGAACCCGGTAATGCTGTCGTCGGACTGTACATCCACAAGCTTGTCAGCAACGGGGTTGCCCTGTTGGTCGGTTACCGTACCCGACACATTTACCTGGAAAGTCTGCGTAAAACCCAGGACCCAAATTGCGCTTAACAAAAAGCTTAAAATAATTTTTTTCATGGTAAAAAATTTTAAAAAGTTAGACATATAAATTAATTGTATGCCCTTTTCTGTTCTCTATTCATTAATATAGACAGGAGGTTTTCGGATGGTTGTCCGAGAAAAATTAATGTTTTATAAGAATTTTTATATTTTGAAGAAAAGTTTGGTCATCAGAGACTGCCCTGAGAATGTAAATCCCTGAGGAGAGTTCACTTGTATTTACTTTAAACAGGTTTCGGCCTTTTTCAAGCATTGTGGTATGCACTATTTCCGTTTTACCGGTTACCGCCAATATACTGAATGTAATCCGCATTGATTCAGTCACATCTGTTTCTATAGTCAGGAG
>JALVZH010000042.1 GCA_027022105.1 Bacteroidales bacterium
AAAATTATGTGGAAAGCGACAAGTTTCCCAATGCTTTGTTCAAAGGAAAAGTGCTTAATATTAAAGATGTTGATTTTGATACCCCCGGAGATTATCCGGTTGATGTGGAAGGAACTTTGACCATTCACGGCAAAACCAATACCGTTAAAACAAAAGGGACATTCACTGTACAACCCGATAAATCGGTTGAAGGGAAATCCTCTTTTACAATTAAAATTGCCGACTACAACATTTCCATTCCGGATATAGTGGCAGGTAAAATTGCCGAAGAGCCCGTAATATATGTTGATGTAAAATTGAAGCCCTATAAAAAGTAAAACAATGAATGGAATAAAGTTCGGTAAAATATCTTTTCTTATTGTAACTCTTTTGCTTTCGGCGAATGTTTTGGCGCAGGACGACAATCTGTTCGATCTGCTGGATGACGACGAACCCAAAACCGAATATGCTTACGCAACTTTTAAAACTACACGAATTGTGCTGGGACAGTCTGTTGAAACGCCGGCAATCGGAAATCTTATTTTTGTAATTCAACATCATTTCGGTTATATGAACAAAGGAATTTATGAGTTTTTCGGCATGGATCAGGCCAACCTGCGGCTGGGTTTTGAATATGGGATTACCGATTGGCTAACCCTCGGTATCGGCAGATCCGTTTTCGAGAAAACCTACGACGGCTCCCTGAAAGCCAAGTTATTGAGGCAAAGCAGCGGCGCAAAAAATTTTCCGGTTTCCGTTACCTATTTCGGAAATATAGGGGTCAATACATTGAAAATCCCCGACAAATCGTTGAACTATTATTTTACCAACAGGCTTACCTTTGTCAATCAATTGTTAATCGCACGCAAGTTTAGCAAGTCGGTTTCCATACAATTGATGCCCACGCTGGTGCACCGCAATCTGGTTGAAACTCCCGCCGACCAAAATGATGTGTGGAGTGTGGGAGCAGGCGGACGGTTTAAGCTGACCAACCGTACTTCTCTGAATCTGGAATATTATTACCTTTTGCCGGGTCAAACGGCCGATGATTTCTCAAACTCATTTTCCATAGGGTTCGATATCGAAACCGGCGGTCATGTTTTTCAGCTCTTTTTAACCAACTCAACCGGTATTCTCGAACAACATTTTATTGCAAATACAACCGGACAATGGTTTAAAGGGGATATTCTTCTGGGATTTAATATTACCCGTGCTTTTGTTCTGAAAAAACCGAAAGAATTCAGGAAATAGAACTCCGGAAATACAGAGACAACAACCCCGCCTTTAATCCTCCCCACATAAAGTCGGGAGAGGTTTTTCCAAGAGGGGAGATCATTACCGTTAACCGAAATACACCCGTCCAATGGATGAAAAAATGTTTAAAATGAAACGGAAAATGTATTGGAAAACAAAGTTAGGGGTGGGTTAAAAAAAGTCCAACAATATTAATAAATGAAATTCAAAAAATATGTTTATAAATGTATTGAAAATGAGGAGTGTATTTACCCCACCCTTTAATCCTCCCGATGTAAAGTCGGGAGTGTTAGAGGGGTAAAATAACATTTAAGTTAAAAGTAATATTGAAAAATTTTGTTAGATTAAGAACAGAAAAAATATAACAGCATATTGAATATTAATAACATATCAGACCCACCCCTTAATCCCCTCCCGAGAGGGGAGATGGGTACCGTTAACCAAAACATAACCGTCAAAGTGGATGAAAAAATAGTTAAAATGAAACGGAAACTATATCGGAAATGAAAGTTCCCCTCCTCGGAGGGCCTGTCCCGACTTTACGTCGGGAGCTAGGGGTGGGTTAAAAAATGTTTACCAAATTTATTGAAATAAAAACAAAGAAAGAATATAGTAGTACATTGAATATGAATAAATAATAGACCTACCCCTTAATCCTCCGCCTCAGACATCCGGCAAACGGGTTCGTTAATAAAAACACCATTACTAATTACTATTTACTAATTACTCCTTACTCTTCTCAATCTCTCTAATCACCTTATCCACAGCAGCAAAAAGCGATTCCATATCCCCGTTGTTATCGAATTTATAATCTGCCAGTTCAATGCATTTGGCAAGGTTCTGTTTGTTGGGGTCATCGGTATGCATTTCGCGTTGCTCATTGGCGAGGAAAGTCTCAAAACTGACATGGTCGGTCTCCGAAGCACGCTGCTTTATGCGTTGATACCTGATTTCAGGATCGGCATCAACGGCAAAAAGATAAAAGTTCTCTTTATCCCTGAGGAAGTAAATCTCACCAGGGGTACGGATGCTTTCAATCACCGCATTGGCACCTTTTTCTTTGGCAATGTTGTACAATTGTTCGATAATGTAGGCAGGATGATGGTTTTTCCGCAAATCGTTGGCCACATCGGTCATGGATTCCCTGTTTACCGGCAGCCCTCTTTTTTTGATTTCACGGATAAGAAACTCGCGTACGGAATAGTGGTTGAAACCCCGCTGTTTCAGGTGCTCAACAATGGTTCCTTTTCCGGCACCCAGTGTGCCGGTAATTCCGATGATTATCATGATAAAATTGATTAAGGTTAAATCATTGTTTATTAAGGCTATATAAACCGGGCAGACAAATTGTAATCCTGTTGGTGGAACGTGAATTTATCTCGCTGCAGGCGAGATTAATTCGCATAATCCGTTTAATTCGATGATTGTTTATTCATCGAATTACGCGAATTTAACGAATTACTTACTGTCGGGTTGCGATTCGGTTTTTTCCTGTTTGTTACTGTCCTCACTTACGCCCTCTTTAAACTCTTTAATGCCTTTGCCCAGTCCGCGCATCAATTCCGGAATCTTGCGGCCGCCAAACAGCAGCAAAATAACAACCACAATAACGATAATTTCAGGCGTACCAAACCATCCTGCCAATTGTACATATAAATTTTCCATTTTTTCTCTTTTTGCACAAAAGTACAACAAATTATCGCATTTGATATCTTTTTATTTTTTTTCCTGTTATTCAGCATACGGAAAAATATTATAAAATTTCAGGAAAAAATTATGAAGAACAAAAATAAGTACTTATATTTGTACCTGAATAATAACTTAAAATAAAAAACAATGATTGTTGCTAATTTTACGGAATTCAGGACCGGCTTAAAAAAATTTCTTGATAACGTTGAAAATAATCATGAGACATTAGTGATAAAAAGAAAATCGGGAAAAGGAACCGTCATGATTTCATTGGACGAGTACAACTCTATTATGGAAACCGTACATTTATTGAGTTCAAGGGCAAATGCCGACAGACTTTTTGAGTCAATCCGGCAAATGAAGAATGGCGAAACCGTAACCCATGACTTAATCGAAGACTAATGAAAATCATTTTTTCGAAAAATTCATGGGAAGATTATATCTCGTGGCAGAAGGAAGACAAAAAAGTATTGAAAAGAATTAATCTGTTGATTAAGGACATTGAAAGAACCCCTTTTCAAGGAATTGGCAATCCCGAACCATTGAAGTATGATTTGGCCAGTTTTTGGTCAAGACGTATTGACCGGGAACACCGACTAATATATCAGGTTATTGATCGGGAGATATTAATATACAGTTGTAAATATCATTACGACAGATAAAGCACGAATTACACTGCCAGCAAGGTCTGAGGTTTATGAGGGCAAAAATGCTAATTATGGGAATTATGATAATAATTAAACTCTGAATTTTCGTTTTCAGAACCGCCACAACCCGTACACTTACCTTTTTCTTATGCCACAATAATCACCCGGACGTTTTTTGCCGTACCTTTGTTTTATGCAAAAAGCATTTCTGCATTATATTGAAAAAGAGAAACTGTTTACCACCGGCGAAAAACTTCTGGTTGCCGTAAGCGGCGGCATTGACTCTGTGGTACTGTTTCACCTGCTGTACAATGCAGGATTTGATGTGGCTATTGCCCACTGTAATTTCGGCTTGCGCGGAGAGGAATCGGACGAAGATGAAAATTTTGTGCGCAATCTGGCATTGGAAACGGGAGTTTCGGTATTTGTAA
The DNA here is from genome assembly GCA_027022105.1 of Bacteroidales bacterium. Classification (GTDB taxonomy): domain Bacteria; phylum Bacteroidota; class Bacteroidia; order Bacteroidales; family F082; genus Sulfidibacterium. The sequence continues at coordinate 4,001 of JALVZH010000042.1, forward strand.
AACAATGTAATGCAGGAGATTATGCCAAAGAGCAAAAAATAACCGTTCAGGAGGCAGCCCGGGAACTCAGGTATGAATTTTTCAACGATTTGGTACAAAACCCGGAATTTTCAAAAGTGGCACTGGCACACAACGCCGACGATAATCTGGAAAGTTTTTTCATCAATCTTTCGCGTGCCACGGGTCTCAAAGGTCTTACGGGAATACCCGTAAAAAGAGGGGCTTTTGTACGTCCGCTGCTTTTTGCCACCAGAAAGCAGATTGAGGAATACGCCTTTGAAAACAGGATAAAATGGCGGGAAGATTCGTCCAATGCCGGCGACAAATACCTTCGCAACCGCATTCGTCATCACCTGATGCCTGTTTTAAAAGAGGTTCATCCCGGTTTTCCGGCAGCCGTCCGTCGCACCATGGAAAACCTTTCGGAAGCGGAACAACTCTTCCGGTTGATGTTGAAAGAAAAAAGAGCTGAACTGATACATACCGACGGAAACAGGCAGATTGTGGATGTAAAACCTCTGTTTTTCGAACCGGGTGGCGAACTGCTGCTTTACTACCTTTTGAAACCGTATGGTTTCGACCGTGATGTGGTTTCGCAACTAACAAAATCAATGGCCGGCGATGTTTCGGGAAAATGGTTTTATGCGCCGGGGTACAGGTTGCTGCTCGAC
>JALVZH010000043.1:0-3493 GCA_027022105.1 Bacteroidales bacterium
CCCAGGGCAGGTTGTTTGATGTCTGATAGTATTTCGATTGTGCCTCATTGCTGTCGTCATCCCCCGTTCCGAACAATCCCGTATCGGCAAGGTCGGTGTTTTCATAACCGGCCAGATGAACTTCATAGCCTCTCCTTTTGTCCGCTATAATAAACGGATTATAAGGTGCTGCCCCTAGTGATGTGATACCGAAACTACCGTCGAAACCAACTGTCATACGTACGTTTACGGGATTGTGGTATTCGATACCCGGAAGCGTGTTGACAAAACCGGTTACATCAAACAGGTCGTGCGCATCTTCAAAAAGAGGAATTACCGTTTTGGTTTGTCCCGATTCCGTTCCGTTGGAACCCAGGCTGAAAACATTGTCATTCAACTGCTGACCCGATACGCCGGTAACTGTTGAGGGAGAAACCGGAAATTCAACGGCAAATCCGTTCAGATATCCTGCTCCCGTTGCATTTACCATGTAATCGCCTACCACTTCAACCACTTTGTTTTGTGCATTGGTAATTACGTTGTAGTTGTAATCGATTACAAGGTCGTTAAAGTCATAATCGCCTTTGTTGGGCCACAGGTCTTCGTATGCAAGTGTTGCGTAAACACCTTCGCCTGGACTGTAGTTGTTAAATGCTTTGTCGGGGTCGTCGGGATAATCGTCAGTATCATCGGGTACTCCGTCGCCATCCGAATCGGTAATATTTTGCCCCTGTTTTATAACGGGAAATGAGGTGATGTCAGAAACAATACCCACTTTGCCCAAAGCAATAAATTCGGGTCCGTTTGCCGAAAAATAACCGACCTGATATTCAGGTGCTATTAAAATGCCTGTAACGTTGTGAAGTACCTGTTTGATTTGTGCGGGTGTGGCAGCTTTTTGGGGAGTGGTATAGCTTCCGTTTAGAGTTGTCCAGATTTTTGTATTGCCAATGCGCCAGCCGCTTCCCGAAGTTTCGGTTTCATCCAGTTTGCAATAAATGGTCTGCCATCCTGCATTTACCTTATGCCGGAACGTTGCCGACAAGTCGATAGCCAAAACGGTATTCCCGCTTCTTATCCTGATATCGGCTATGTTGTTGGCCACCGGTACTGCTTGTTTTGTGTTTCCCAAATAGTAATGGTAGGCAATGTACTGGCCGTAAAGGTCTCCGCTGAATTTTGCAGGTGCCAGATAAGAGCGTACACCGGCTCTGGTATCAAAACCCCAGATGAACTTATCGTTGGTGCCCATGGGGCCTTCTTTAATGGGGGTGTTCGTTGCATCGGAGGTGTATATTGAATTGTCGTTAAAAGGCTGCCAGCCGTCAAGACCGTTTTCGAAATCGCTGATGATATCCGAAAATGCACTGCTGTTTCGTCCGCCTCCGGTTACCGTTAATTCTTTTTCCGGAATGAACTGATAGCTGAATTCATTGCCTTCCACTGCAACCATACCCAGACTGATGCCGGTAATATTCGATGCAATAAACAAACTATCCTGTATTTTGGATTTCATGATGACGGTTTTGTAAATGCCTTCGTCGTTAACGCTTCCCGATGCCAATAGTACGCCCTCTGCATCAGGGTTATCGTTGTAAACAAAGAATTTTATGTTTTCGTAACGCGGATCACCACTTGAGGCTACCTGCAATTGTATTGTAAACCGGTCGGTTGTGGAAAAAGTGAATCCGTCGGGAACTTTTATGTTTTCCAATCCCTTTTTTTTCGGTTCCGGAAGGTTATTGTCATTTTTACACGACGTCAGTGTGAACACCGAAAAAATTGTTAATGCTGCAAGAATAAAATACGTCCGTTTCATAGAATGATAAAATAAAATGTAAAATTAATTATTTTTTATTTAAATGGCAATAATTATACCGGTAGATTTTAATGAAATATTAGTGAATTAAAAATCAGTGTATTGTAATTTTTATTGAGGTATGTGTTTTTATAATAAATTCCAATAATGGGAAATGATTCCAATAATAAAACGCAACTTACTGTTAATTTGTCAAAGCCGTTAAATCAAGCCAAAAAACGATATAAGGTTAAAACAACCGTTCCCTTTTCAATAAATAGGGGAGGAGGATGCCTTCGAAGCCGCGGTTTATGTCGGCTTCCACGTAGTCTATACCGTATCTTCCGCAGCGCATTACCAGTTCGTTTTTTCGCGCCAGGCTTTTTTCAATAAACCGCTCCCTTACCTCCACCGGATTCAATTTCAGGATTTCTCCCGTCTCCATATCTTTGAACCGGTAAGGTCTGTTTTCCAGCATCAGATCTTCTTCTAACTTTTTATCGGTAACATGAAACAGGATAACTTCGTGGTTGTAGTGCCTGAAATGCTGAAGCACCTGAAAAATATCCTCCTCTCGGCGGGTATTATCCATCATGTCGCTGAAAATAATCACCAGCGAGCGTTTGTGTATCATCTCGGCTACTGTATGCAGCGTTTGCACCATATCGGTTTTGCCTGCCTCTTGCCAGTGGGCGGTATCCAATATCTTTTCCATCTCGGTATATAAAAATTTCTGGTGAACCGTGCTGGAGCGTGCCGGTGTGTGTTGCTCTATCTTGTGGGAAAAAAGAGTAACTCCCACGGCATCCCTTTGTTTTTTCATCATGTTGATAAGGGCGGCAGCGGCATACACCGAAAAGGTAATCTTGTTGGGTTTGTCGATATCCGGTTTGTCAACCACCGGAAAATACATGGATGCCGATTTGTCTATGATAATTCTGCACCTCAGGTTTGTCTCTTCTTCAAAGCGCTTTACAAACAGCTTGTCGGTTTTTCCGTACAACTTCCAATCGATAAAGCGGGTTGATTCGCCGGTATTGTACAGCCGGTGTTCGGCAAATTCCACCGAAAATCCGTGAAACGGGCTTTTGTGCAGACCGGTAATAAAGCCCTCAACCACTTGTTTTGCAAGGAATTCAAGTGAGTTAAACTGCTCCAGCCGGTCTTTGTTTATGCCCATTTTGCCGTTATTTTTATGAAAAAAAAGCTGTTACAAATGTAACAGCCTTTTCTGTTCGTTCATCACAAAGTTTTATAAATACTGTTCCAGTTTTTTTACCAGAACCTGTTTTGGAACCGACCCCACCTGTTTGTCAACAACCTCTCCGTTTTTAAAGAAGAGCAGGGTAGGAATGTTTCTGATTCCGTATTTTCGTGCTGTTTCGGGGTTGTGGTCAACATCCAGTTTACCTACCAGCACCTGGTCGCTGTATTCTTCGCCAATTTCCTGTACTATGGGGCCTATAATCCGGCAGGGGCCGCACCAAACCGCCCAAAAGTCAACAATTACAGGTTTGTCCGAATTTAAAACAAGTGCATCAAAATTTGCATCCGTGAATTCTAAAGCCATGATATACGTTTTTAATTTGGGCGCAAAAGTACATATTTTTTTTATGGGATTAATCTTTTAATTTAGTATTTATAAGGTTTTCTGTCAGTGAAATAAAATTATTAACCGGCTCAAAATAAGGCAATACTCTATCTTTATCAAAGTCA
>JALVZH010000043.1:3503-14701 GCA_027022105.1 Bacteroidales bacterium
ATAATTGAGAATACATTTTACCATATTTCGAATCAATTTTTCAGGTTTTTATGAAATATTTTGAGAAATTTGATTTTGAAGTTGTTTAAAGTTAACGTGATGACAATGAGTATAAAATATTGAAAACCAGAAAATGAATTCCATTATTCCCCTCCTTGGAGAGCTTGTCCCGACTTTACGTCGGGAGGCAGGGGTGGGTTTATTAAATAAGATATTCACTTTTCTGGTTTTCAATATTTTATAATTCATCTAATGTTGAGACTTTAGACAAGTTTTTTGCACCGTTGTGGGTTGTCGGCTTTAAATCATATAGTAGAAGTAGAGCCATTACGGCATAGTATGCTGCATAATATAATCTGTTTATTGTGGAATTCCATTTTGACCTCTCGGCCAAAATCAATGCATCATCATAAGTGTCTTTTGCTCTGGAAAGTCTGTATCGTATTAAGTCGTTTTTTGTTCCTATCATTTTAATCTGATTCTTTCTTTCAAAATATTTTCATAAAGCGGTGTAATTGAATATCTTGAATCCCAATCATTTTTTGAATAAATCATGGGAGAAAATATTTCACCTGTTTTAAGTTCTAATTTATAAAATTCATCCATCAATTGAGTTTCAGTTTCGAACGAAACTTTTGGTATGTTTAGTAATATAAGCAGATCCCAGTCGGAGAGTTCTTTTTCATTTCCACGTGCCCGGGAACCATACAAATAAACTTCTGATTTAGGTGCGTTTTTTTCCATCACCATCTTTATCATTTGTACTATTTGCTCTTTTTTATTCATAAAAACAAAAATAGTAATTTTTAACTTAATAATGCAATTTTATTAAATTTGGATGAGTGGTACGAAATAATTCGTGCTTTTTCTACACCGGCAGGGCTTTTCAATCATATCGGCACAGGTAGCTTTTAAAGTCGCTTCTGTACCTCCTGTTTCAATAGCCCGGCCGTTTCCGGGCTACCACTTCCATCCCTGCCGCGGAACTAACCTGACGGATTGAACGTTGGATTGTGGGTTGGACTCCGTCAGGTTGAGAAAATATCCCACTCCCCGCGTTCCAATTCCGATCTGTTTTAGGCGAAAAAGAATTTCCCTTCGTGCTTCTTTTCCAATTTAAAAATACGTTATGGATCATGTTTTTTAATTTACCCCTTGCAACCGGTTTTGTCATGTTCCGACCCGCTCGAGGCGGGGAGGAATCTCCTTTATCTTTTTCTTAATAAACACTTTGTCGCAAATCAACATACAGGTGATTAAATCAATCGTAGATTTTTCGTTAGCCCTTTCTCTCACAGGCCTTCTTGTCGGCTCACTCAGAACCCGCCAAAACCTGAACTTTTACCCCGTTTCGCACCGCACTCCGCAAAGCTTCGTACGGTGCTACATATATTTCGCCCTTTCAGGGCAACCTCCCCTCCCGCGTCATTGCGAAGCCCGTAAAACAAAGATAATCAGAAAATGAATTAAACAGATATATATCGAAACACACATCCTTCCGGGCTGAAGCAATCCCGTATCCGATGCGGGTTTTTCCCCGAGCGCTACCTTTCAGGTCTCCACCCGCAAGCCCACGGCGACCTGAAAGACCAACTTTTGCATAGCCCTACGGCAACCTTAAACCTTTGAACCCTTGAACTTCTAAACCTTAAATCTTCCAAATTTAATCACTTTCCGACAACCACCTTTTTCGTAAATACACTATCACCGGACGCTACCTTCAAAAAATAAATCCCGCTTTTAATGTCATTGCATTGCACAACAAAACCGTTTGCATTGATGTTGTAATTTATTTTTATCTCTTTCCCGTTTACATTAAATAACGACAGTGTTGCAGTTTGAAGATCAATGCCGGGGCAACGAACATTAAAATTCCCTTTTGAAGGATTGGGATAAATGGATATATTGCTTGTTTTTCCCTTCTTTTTCATGCCAGCATAAACCGCAGAAGTAGCACTCACTATAACACGTCTGAATTCATCCAGACTGTCTTTTAACAAGGCGGTAATATAAATCCTGTACCGTCCGTCAGGCAAAATAACCGCTTTGGGGTCGTTTAACGAATAGACCTTTTCGGAAAATCCGTATCCTGCATCAAAATCATCGAATTTAAATCTGACCGTATCGCCGGTAGCGCTTCTGTCGAGGTCGAATGTCTGTCCGTTGTCGTAACTGGTAAAAGAACAAATATATCCTGTGCGGCCTGCCGGCGGAACAGGGTCGCCGTGTTGGTTCATCAAATACACCGTAATGCTGCCGTCCGCATTCAAAAGCGAATTGGGATCAACATAAAATTCCCTTTCCGCATAAAGCGAATCGCCGAAGACGTTACCACCGGTAAAGTGAAAGTTCCAACCGTTGTCACCGGGATAAGATATTGCATGCCTGCACGCGATATCCTGCTGCCCCATGGCATTATAAAACAGATGAACCGAACCGTCGGGTGCACTTATATAAGTGCTAACTCCCATAACCGAATCTGAAGGCGGCAAAGTGTATCTGATACCGGTATCAGGATCAAAATAGCGACCCGTAACCGAAGAAAAACTGATTATATCCCGGTCCTGAATGTGAAACTTTCTGTAAATACTATCGGGCATCCGGTATCTTATGAAATAATCGTTATAATCGAAAAACAGGTAATTAGTGTCGAATTCCAGCCAGTCGGAACTTTCCGTTGCAATCCCCACACCTTTTGCAGAAGTCCCGTCAAAAAGGTGATAATTGTAAAAAAGAAACAACGTATCATTAATCAATGTGGCATGTGCAATGGATACACTGTCAATACGAATACCCGTATCGGGAACAAATTTAAAAGCAGGGGGTTGTGCCTGTAATTGAAACATTAACCCCGTTAAAATTAAAACGTACAGTTTTCTCATTTTTCCTCTTTTTTGGTTTAACAAGAATTATGCATATCAGGAAATACCTGAATTTTTTCAGATGAATTTATTCGCTGATTAGTTCTCGGGGTGAATTGCCGGTGGGCTTCATTATGTTAGGCAATGCAAATATAAAAAAAAATTGAAACTTCTGCGTCCTTCCCCGCAATCCTACCCAATGCTCATCGCAATGACGCGGAATGTTTTTGGAAACGGAACCTCACTCTCGTAGTTTCTAATTACGACCGGCTGTCAAATCTTCATCAATTATTTTTTATCATCGAATTAATCGAATTTAACGGATTGTCCGCCTGCGGCGGATTTTTTTCATCCCTGCCTCAAGTTTTAATTCCGGCCATTTGCCCCGGCCGACTCGTGCCACTACCCCCTCATAATTCAGAGGCATCTTTAGGTTGGCCACAGGGGTAAGAATGCCGAAGAATCTCCCCTCGTGCTTCATTTCCAATTCAAAATACGGTATGGATTATGTTTATTAATTTACCCCTTGCAACCGGTTTTGTCACGATTTTTGCTTTCGTTGGCAAAAATCCCGCCAAAACCTGAATTCCCTTTTTTACCGCACCGCACTTCGCAAAGCTTCGTACGGTGCTAATGATATTTTGCCCTTTCAGGGCAAGCTCAACCCTGCCACTGTTTCCGTTCTCAATTCTTACATCTTACATCGGATATCTGATATCAATTTTCCCCTCCCCGTCCCAATTCAGAGGCATCATCAGGCCGGCCATGTGGAATAGAATGCCGAAGAATCTCCCCTCGTGCTTCTTTTCCAATAAAATAACGTACAGGATATCATTCGGAGATTCATCGGGCTCACCAACGCTTTGGCCTGCCTGTCAGCGCCCTCTGAATTACAGGGTGTGGTGTGTGTTTTGTTTTCCCACCCCCATTGCTCATTGAGCATTGAGCGTTGAATACGTGTCCGCCTCCGGCTGATTGCTCATTTTCAATTCATTCTTAATTCTTTTTTCTTCAATAAATCGACATTCGATATTCGTTAATCGTTACTCGTTATTCAATTCTTTTCAACCTGCCGGGTCTCTTTCCCGCAGGCCTGCGTTCGACACCGACAGGTTTACTTCTTATTCCTCTCCCGTGTCCCAATTCCGGTCCGCCTCAGGCAGATCGGAGTTAAATTAAGGTTATATTCAGTTTAATTCTGAGCCACCACGAGGCCGGCTTGCGGGATGGAGTGGCGTGAGAATCTGTTAATCCCTCAATATACCCGTACTTTACTGATAAAAATATAACTCATATGTATATGATAATCAGCTATATAAAAAATTATTTAGAAAGAAAATGAATAATTTTCTTTGTTTTATTTGAATTTAGTCTAAATTAGCGGCGTTTAAATCAAATGTTAAAACAATTGTAAATGAGAGCTATAAAAGTTAAAATGTTAACCGTTGTGTTAATGTTAATTGTTATTGGAACCTATGCAGGCGAAGTCAATCCCGTTTCGGGAAAGACTCAGCTGGGAATTTACGAGCATCTTGACAGTTACCTTTCCGACGACCTTGTTTTTACCGACGAACTGGGCAGGGAGGTTAATCTGAAAAAGATTATAGACCGCCCTACCGTCCTGGTTCTTGTCTATTACGAATGTCCCGGTTTGTGCAGTCCTTTGTTAAATGCGCTTGCCGAAACAGTGGAAAAGACGGATATTGATGTGGGAAAGGATTACCAAATCCTAACGGTCAGTTTTAATCCTGCCGAGACTCCCGTGCTGGCGCGGAAAAAGAAAAGAACGTATGCCAAACTTGTAAAACACGGCGATACGGATAATTACTGGCGTTTTTTTACGGGCGACAGTGCCAATATTCAACGGCTGTTGGATGAGGTTGGTTTTCAGGTAAAAAAAGAGGGAAAGGAATATATTCACCCCACCTCTTTAATTGTATTGAGTCCCGAAGCAAAAATAACCCGCTATCTTTACGGCAGTACCTATTTTTTGCCTTTCGACCTGAAAATGGCCGTTGTGGAAGCTGCCGAAGGAAGGTCGGGGCCCACAATAAACAAGGTGCTAAACTACTGTTTCAGTTACGACCCCAAAGGAAAAAAGTACGTTTTTAATGTAACCAAAATTTCGGGAACCATTATCCTTTTGGTGGCGGCTATATTTTTATTAAACCTTATTGTCAGAAATAGAAAAAGAGTAAACAAAACCCATTTGGAAAAATAGTTATGAGTACATCAGTTTTATCTCAACCCAATTATTTACAGGTTAAAAAAGGGCTCTTTTCCTGGATATTTACCTTGGATCACAAGCGGATTGCCCTTCTTTATTTATACGGAATTGTGGCGTTTTTTCTCACAGGCCTTACTTTGGGGCTTTTGATGCGTCTGGAATTGTTGAACCCGGGGCGCGACATAGTGCAACCCCAGACTTACAACCAGTTGTTTACGCTGCATGGCGTTATTATGATATTCCTGTTCATCATCCCGTCCATTCCCGCTGTTTTCGGGAATTTCTTTTTACCGTTGATGCTGGGAACCGACGATGTGGCTTTTCCGAAACTGAACCTGCTTTCGTGGTGGCTCTACGTTATAGGAGCCCTGTTTGCCCTTGCCACGCTGGTCTTCGGTGACGGCCCCGCCGATACGGGCTGGACGTTTTATGCACCTTATAGCGTAAAAACAGGTACCAATGTTACCCTCGCCGTTTTGGCAGCATTTATTTTAGGCTTTTCATCCATACTTACGGGATTGAATTTTATTGTAACCATTCACAGGCTTCGTACGCCGGGGATGACCTTTACAAAAATGCCGCTTTTTGCCTGGGGGCTGTATGCCACTTCATGGATTCAGCTGCTGGCCACGCCCGTTATCGGGATTACCCTTTTGATGATTGTTGCCGAGCGGGTATTTGGTGTCGGGCTGTTCGACCCTTCCATCGGAGGCGACCCCATTCTGTACCAGCATATGTTTTGGATTTATTCGCATCCGGCGGTATATATCATGGCTTTGCCGGCCATGGGTATTGTTTCGGAGATTATTCCCACGTTTGCCCAAAGAACCATTTTCGGTTACAAAGCCATTGCCTATTCCAGTTTGGCTATTGCATTCATCGGCTATTTTGTTTGGGGACACCATATGTTTACTTCGGGGATGAGCGGTGAGGCGGCCATTATTTTTTCCATTCTTACTTTTTTGGTTGCCATCCCTACGGCCATCAAGGTTTTTAACTGGGTGGCAACGCTTTACAAAGGCTCTATCAATATTCAGCCACCCTTATTGTATGCACTGGCTTTCATTTTTAACTTCCTTATCGGAGGATTGACAGGACTTGTAAACGGAGCGCTGGCCGCCGATATTCATGTGCACGATACCTATTTTGTGGTTGGACACTTTCATTATGTTATGTTCGGCGGGACGGGATTTGCATTTTTCGGAGCGCTTCATTACTGGTTTTCAAAAATATACGGAAAACAGTTTAATATCAAAATAGCCAATATAGCATTTGCCATCTTCTTTATCGGATTTCAATTGTTGTATTTTCCCATGCTTGTGGTGGGAATAATGGGTATGCCCCGCAGGTATTACGACTATCTGCCGCAGTTTCATACACCCAACATTATTTCAACGGTCGGATCCTGGATACTTGCCACCGGAATTTTACTCATGTTGGGGAATCTTATTGTTGCTTATTACAAGGGAAAAAAAGCGGAAAGAAATCCGTGGCACGGCATTACTTTGGAGTGGCAAACCGCTTCGCCACCGCCGTTGCACAATTTCGACGAGCTGCCCAAACTGAACATAAAAGGGCCTTATCATTATGAAAATGCAAAAGATGTATCATAAAATAACCTTTAAAGATTATAACATATGGCACACACAGTAACCTTACCCAACTCGGGACATAACTTCGATGCCAAAGCCTCAAAGCTTGGAATGTGGCTTTTCCTTTTTACCGAACTGCTGCTTTTCGGCGGCCTTTTCCTGGTATATATGGTGTACCGCAATCTCAACCATGAGTCTTTTCTGCTGGCATCGGCACACCTCTCAAAACTTGCCGGAACGGTAAATACCATTGTGCTGCTTACCAGCAGTATGACGGTGGCCATGTCTATTACCGCCCTGCAACAGGGAAAGACAAAACTGTCAATCAACCTGATTGTTCTTACCATGGTTGCAGCCGTTGTCTTTTTAATCATCAAATATTTTGAATGGTCGGCAAAGTTCGAGCACGGTCTTTTCCCCGGCATGGAGCATTACAACAGTCTTCCCACAGGCGAGCGACTCTATTTTTATCTCTACTTTTTTATGACCGGACTGCACGGGCTGCATGTGATTATCGGCGCGATAATTCTGGCAGTGGCGGCCTTTAAAATAAAATCGGGAAAGGTGAACAAAGACAGGATTTCGCTGTTGGAAAACGGCGGCTTGTACTGGCACCTTGTTGACCTTATCTGGATATACCTTTTTCCTTTGTTTTACCTCATACATTAATCTGAGATTATGGAAGAAAAAACTTTAATTCAAGAAGAAAACCACCAGCATATCAGCAGTTACAGAGACCTTTTCGGGGTATTTGCCGGGCTGGTGATGCTTACCGTTATGACCGTTCTCTTTTCATCCATCTGGATAACGCTGGGAAGCCTTTCGGTGGCCATGGCGCTGTTTATCGCTTCGGCCAAAGTAACGTTGGTGGCCCTGCATTTTATGCATCTGAAATACGACTCGAAAATGTACCGCTGGATGATTGCCGTGGTGATCGGACTTTTCGTCTTTTTTATGGTTATGATTACCATTGATTATTTAACCCGCTAAACCGATTATTGAATATGAATGCTTCAAATTTTGTTGACGGAGTAGATTTCTCACTTTATTTTATTTTGGCTATATCAGTCTTTTTTCTTGTGGGAATCACATCGGTAATGATTTATTTTTTAATTCGTTACCGGAAAAAGAAAAATCCTGTTGCCACCAACATCGAAGGCAACAATACTTTGGAAATTATATGGACCGTTATCCCCACTATTTTGGTGCTGTTGATGTTTTATTACGGCTGGACGGGATACAAACCCATGCTGAACCCGCCCGACGATGCCATGGAGGTGGAAGCCATAGGTCAGATGTGGAAGTGGTCGTTTAAATACCCCAACGGAAAAATGGCCGATACGCTCGTTGTTCCACTGAATCAACCCGTAAAACTCAACCTGTCATCCAGGGATGTTTTGCACAGTTTGTACATTCCTGCTTTCAGGATAAAACAGGATGTGGTTCCAGGCGGCTCTAATTTTATGTGGTTTATTCCGCAACAAACCGGCAAGTTCGATATCCTTTGTGCCGAATATTGCGGACAGTTGCATTCTTATATGCTCAGTGCCGTAAAAGTGGTGGAAAAAGAGGATTATGAAAAATGGCTGAAAAGTTCCGATGTTGATAAAAACGAACATCCCGGACTTGCTCTTATGAAGAAAAATGCCTGTTTGTCGTGCCATTCGCTCACCGGAAAACGTATTGTGGGCCCGTCGTTCAAAGGCCTGTTCGGGTCGGTGGAAAGGGTGTTGATTATAAACAAGGAAAAAGACATAACCGTTGACCGCGATTACCTGCGCCAGTCCATATTAAAACCCAACGAGGCCATTGTGGTGGGATATCCGGCAAATGTAATGACCCCTTACGAAGGTGTACTGAACAGCGATGAAATAGATTTGATTATTGATTACATCAAAACGTTAAAATAAATAACAAAGTATATGAACCTGTCCGGTACCATAAAACTTCTTGCCGAACTCAACAAAGTACGCATAACCATTGCCGTTACTTTAACCACCATGGCAGGATACGGACTGGCAAACTGCGGACTTGACAGCGGGATGTTGCTACCTGTAACGGGTATTTTTATTCTGGCTTGCGGGTCGGCTGCACTCAACCACTATCAGGACAGGGACAAAGATGTACTTATGGAGCGAACCCGGCAGCGTCCGTTACCTTCGGGGAAAATTTCCCCCGGTGCCGTTTTGGTAATTGCCGTAACGGAAATAGTGCTTGGCACCTGGATTATTTATGCGGGAAGTAACTTTGTTGCGGCACAACTGGGGCTGCTTGCCCTTCTTTGGTACAACGGTATTTATACCCCTTTGAAACGGAAAACCGCTTTTGCCGTGGTGCCGGGAAGTATTATCGGTGCCATTCCGCCCATGGTGGGCTGGGTTGCGGGAGGCGGTATGCTTACCGATCCCCGGCTTGTTATTCTGGCCTTTTTCTTTTTTGTATGGCAGGTGCCCCATTTCTGGCTGCTCATGCTGAAATACGGAAAAGAGTATGAAAAAGCGGGTTATCCCTCAATTACTTCGACAATAAGTCCGGTTCAGATAAAAAGGGCAACCTTTATATGGGTGGCGGCAACGGCTGTGAGCGCCATTATGGTGGCCGGATCGGGACTCATTAATACCGCCTTTTTTAAGATTCTTATTGTGATAGCCGCCGCCTGGTTGGTTTTTGTCTTTTCAGGGTTATTGAAAAACAGCAAAATGCGGTTTAATCCCTTTTATTATTTTATGAGAATCAACTATTTTGTGTTTGTGATGATTTTCTGCATGAGTATTGACCCGTTGTTGTAACTTTTTGCACCGTTTTCAGGGCGTTTCCGGCAGGGATGGCCATATGCACCAGATGTCCCATGCCACGATCCATACAGCCACAATTCTGAGCCACCGTAAGGCCGGCTTGCGGGGTGGAGTGGCGTGAGAATTTAATATTTTGTTAAACAAGACTCCCACTCCGCCTCAGGCGGATCGGAGTTGAACTGTGGATAGTGAGTTTTCTTAAATCTAACATCTTACATCTGATATCTTACATCATTTCCCTCCTCCCGCGTCATTGCGAAGCCCGTAAAACTATGTTCATCAGGGAATGAATTAAACAGATGTATATTGAAACACATATCCTTCCGGGCTGAAGCAATCCCGTATCCGGTGCAGGTTTTCCCCGGGCACTACCTTTCGTATCTCTACACGCAAGCCCACGGCGACCTGAAAGGTAATTCCGGAACCTCTGCCGCAAGTATTAGCTTCGGCCATGTGGCCCCGGCCGACTCGTGCCACTACCCCCTCATAATTCAGAGGCATCGTCAGGCCGGCCATGTGGGAAAGGATGCCGAAGAATCTCCCCTCGTGCTTCTTTTCCAATTCAACATATGGTACGGATATCATTTTGGAGATTCATCGGGCGCGCCTGCCTTTTGGCTTACCTGTCGGCGCCCTCTGAATTGCGGGGTGGAGTGTATGTTGGTTAGCCCTACCCCTTGCTTATTGAGCACGTGTCCGCCGCAGGCTGATTGAGCATTGCTTATTGTTCATTTCCAATTCATTCCGCAATCCTCATTTCTTATTTCTCCAATAAATCTGCAATCGGTGTTCGATATTCGGTATTCATTATTCAAATTCCCTTCTCAACTTTTAACTTTTCCCCAATATCGACCTTTCGGGGCTCCACCCGCAATGCTCACCGCGACCCAAAAGGTCAGGTCGCCACCCGCAACTCTCCCAACGCTCATCGCAATGACGCGGAACATTTTTGGAAACGGACCCCCACCCTCGTAGTCTCTAACAACGAACGGCTGTCAAATCTTCATACAATTATTTTTTATCATCGAATTAATCGAATTTAACGGATTGTCCGCCTGCGGCAGATGTTTTTCGACCTTGCTGCGAGCCTTAGCTCCGGCCATGTGCGCTGACCGACTCGTGCCACTACCTCAAAACAGATTTAAAATAATTTTATATCTTTGGGGTTCATATTAAAAAAATAGCTTATGGAAAATCAAGACTTTTTCCCGTTGTTTAGCACTACAACGGTGCTTCTTTATCTTGCCATTGCAGTTTTAATGATTATTGCACAATGGAGAATTTATGAAAAAGCAGGCCAACCCGGTTGGGCTGTGTTAATCCCTTTTTACAATTTTTATGTACTTCTGAAAATTGTGGGAAAACCCGGGTGGTGGCTTTTATGGTTGTTTGTTCCCGTAGCTAATTTTATTGTCCCGATTTGGGTTACCAATTTGCTTTCGAAGAGTTTTGGTAAAGACGTGGGATTTACTCTGGGGCTTCTCTTCCTCGGATTTATTTTTTATCCCATCCTTGGTTTTGGAAATGCAGAATACCGGGGACCTGCCGGTGCAGCCAAACAGGAACCAAAAACAATTGAGGTTTAAGCGGGCTGATTAAAAAAGTTAAAACACAGTTATCAATTTAACATACAGTACGGATATTATTTTGGAGATTCATCGGGCGCGCTTGCCTTTTGGCTTACCTGTCGGCGTCCTATGAATTGCCGGGTATAGAGTATGTT
>JALVZH010000044.1:0-5937 GCA_027022105.1 Bacteroidales bacterium
GTTTCATCGGGATGGAACCAGTGCATTTCTTTGTCGCGTTTAAACCAGGTAAGCTGGCGTTTTGCATAACGGCGGGTATTGGTTTTTATCTTTTCAACGGCTTCATCAAGCGATAGATTTCCATCGAGATACTGAAACAACTCCTTATAGCCCACCGTGTTCAAAGCATTAAGATTCCGGTACCGGATTACACTTTTCGCCTCTTCAATCCACCCTTTTTCCAGCATCACCTCTGTCCGGCGGTTAATCCTGTCGTACAATTCGGCCCTCGGCAATTCCAAACCTATTTTCAGACATTGAAAATCACGTTCTTTGGGGGTTCCCTTTCTCAGTTCCGAATATTTTTTTCCTGTTTGCAAACAGACCTCAATGGCACGCATCAGCCGTTTGGGATTTTTAGTGTCAACCACCTCATAATATTCAGGGTCAAGCTGCTGCAATTTTTCCTGCAAAGCAACAATACCCTCTTTTTCAAATAAAGCGTCCAGTTCACGGCGCAACAACTCATCCGGATCGGGCAACTCGTCAATACCTTTGCATACGGCATCTATGTACAACCCCGAACCGCCCGTCATAACAACATATCTATGCTTTTTGAACAGAACTTTCAGCAATGCCAGAACATCCTGCTCAAATCTGGAAACATTATACTCCTCGTTAACAGAAAGATGACCTGCAAAGTGATGCTTTACCCTGTTAAGGTATCCGGGTTCCGGAGCAGCGGTGCCAATGGGTAACTCACGATAGAACTGGCGCGAATCGGCGGAAATAATTTCCGTTCCCAACCTGGCAGCGATTTCCACGGCAAGTGCTGTTTTGCCCGATGCTGTGGGGCCGGCAATTACCACAAGACAGGGCTTATTCCTTTTCATTATCAGGCTTTTTTGGCTCAGGCACAATCTCTTTTACCGTCAGGCCCCGTTTTTTACCCTCTTCCAGCATAAACGCATAAGCCTCATCGTAGTTGTTGTGCAATTTTCCGTCGAGGATGGCTTCCCGTATTTCGGTTTTTATTTCACCCACAAGCTTTGAAGGCGGTATCCCGAAGGTTTTCATAATAACCTCGCCGCTTACAGGTGGCTGCCAGTTTCTCAATCTGTCTTTCTCTTCTACCTCTTTCAGCTTTTGCCGTACCAGTTGAAAATTTTTCAGATACCGTTTTACCTTTTCCTCGTTTTTAGAGGTAATATCGGCCTCACACAAAAGCATCAAATCGTCAATATCTTCACCGGCATCAAAAAGCAGCCTGCGCACAGCCGAATCGGTAACAATATCCTGCGACAACACAATGGGACGCAAATGAAGTTGCACAAGCTTTTGCACATATCGCATTTTTTCGTTCAGAGGCAGTTTTAACGACTTGAATATTCCGGGAACCATTTTGGCACCGATAAACTCATGCCCGTGAAACGTCCAGCCCGTACCGGGTTCAAAGCGTTTGGTCACCGGTTTGGCAATGTCGTGTAATATCGCCGCCCAGCGCAACCACAGGTTGTCGCTTTTTTTGGCAACATTATCCAATACCTCCAACGTATGGTAAAAATTATCTTTATGAGCTTTACCGTTTACCTTTTCCACCCCTTTCAACTCCACAAATTTTGGAAAAATCAGCTTCAACAATCCGCTCTCATCCAACATTTTAAACCCGACTGACGGTTTGCCGGCCATCACCATTTTATTAACTTCATCTATAATGCGCTCTTTTGAAACAATGGAAATCCTGTTTTTATTCCTGCCGATGGCCGAAAAAGTGCCGGGATCAATGGCAAAATGCAACTGTGTGGCAAAACGAATGGCACGCAACATACGCAGCGGGTCGTCGGAAAAAGTGATATCGGGGTCCATAGGCGTACGGATAACCTTGTCTTTCAAATCCCGAAGTCCGTTAAAAGGGTCGTAAATTTTCCCGAAGTCGCTTTTGTTCAGGCTGATTGAGAGAGCATTAATTGTAAAATCCCTCCGGTTTTGATCATCCTGCAGCGTACCGTTTTCCACAATGGGTTTTCGTGAATTTCTCCGGTACGACTCTTTTCGTGCTCCCACAAATTCCAGCTCAAAATCCTTGTATTTCACCACTGCCGTCCCGAAATTTTTATAATACCTTGTTGAAGCACCCTTTCCGAAAGCGGCGGCAACCCGTGAAGCAAAAGCGGGACCGCTGCCTACCACCACAAAATCAATGTCTTTTGAATGCCTGTCGAGAAACAAATCGCGCACAAACCCGCCGATAACATAAACCTTTTTCCCTGTTTCGGCGGCAGTACGCGCAACGGTAACAAAAGGTTCCTCTTGTAATATGGGAAAAACATCATTCATCGGCGCAAAAATACACTAAAAAACATTCACAAAACTTCTTGTACATCTCATACGGTTTTGTATTTTTACCCCTTTTTTAACAATGAACTTTGTTTAAAGTTAACATGATGATAAAAAATATAAAATATTGTAAACCAGAAAATGAATTCCATTGTTCCCCTCCTTGGAGGGGTGTAGGGGTGGGTCTGTCAAAAAAGATATTCACTTTTCTGGTTTACAATATTTTATAGTATAACTAATTTATTAAAATTTAAACAGGTTCAATGAACAAAACAGCTTATTGATATGTCGAAAAGAACAATCGTTACATTACCCGGTGACGGCATAGGACGTGCCGTACTGGATGAAACTTTAAGAGTGTTGGAAGCCGCAGGATTTGAGGCCGATTACATTGAAGGCGATATCGGTTGGGAATTCTGGAAAAAAGAGGGCAACCCGCTTCCCGAAAGAACCATAAAATTGATTGAAGAGCACAAAATTGCCCTCTTCGGTGCCATTACTTCAAAACCCAAGGATGCAGCAGCGGAAGAACTTGACGAATCGCTGCGCGACAAGGGGCTGGTTTACTCCTCACCCATTGTGGGCTTGCGTCAGCATTTCAACCTTGACATTTGTATGCGCCCCTGCCATACCTACAAAGGCAATCCGCTCAATTTTATCAGACGCGGTGCCGACGGCGGTGTGGAAGAACCCGAAGTGGATGTGGTTATCTTCAGACAAAACACCGAAGGACTTTACGGGGGTGTAGAGTGGTCGAATCCGCCTGAGAAGGTGTATGAAGCATTGATGACTCATCCCAAATTTGTTAAGAATTTCGGTAAAACTCCAAAGGAAGAGATTTCCGTTTCCACAAGGATTTTTACCAAAAAAGCCACCGAAAGAATCCTCAGGGCGGCCTTTAACCATGCCAAAGAGTACGGATACAAATCGGTTACCGTTTGCGAAAAACCCAATGTAATTCGCGAAACATCGGGTATGATGTACAAAATGGCACAGGAAATTCAAAAAGCCGGTTTCCCCGAAATCGAACTCTGGAACACCAATATTGACGCTCAAATGATGTGGCTTACCAAAAATCCTGAAGACTACGGGGTTATCGTGGCCGGAAACATGTTCGGCGATATAGTTTCCGACGGTTTTGCAGGATTAATCGGCGGGCTCGGTTTTGCCTGCTCCGCCCAGTTCAATCCCGATTCGGGCATTGGTGTTTTTGAACCCACACACGGCTCGGCGCCCAAATATGCCGACTATCCCGTTTCCATTGTTAACCCCATTGCCATGATTGAATCGGCATGTATGATGCTCGATTTTATTGACGAAAAACCCATGGCAGCAAAAATCAGAAAAGCCGTTGCCGAAGTAATTGCCGAAGGCAAAGTGCGTACTTATGATATGATGAAAATGCGCGGCACCCCCGACGTTGTTAAAAAAGGTGCCGCTTCCACCAAAGATATGGCCGATGCAATAATTTCCAAATTGTAAAATCATGAAAAAAGAAGTTTTGGAACTGTGGCCCGAATTAAACTGGATTTCGGATGAAGATTTAAGGGAAAAAACCGCCAAAACATGGGAACTGGCGCTGGAACGCAGTGTTCTGGGTCCTGACGATTTGAACCGGATTCCTTTTACCCTGCTTGTGGGGCCCGACCTCAAAGTAACTTTTATGGACCATAAACGTTCGGTAGTACACATAGCCCGCGATGCAGGCCAAAAGATAAATGAAATGTATCACGGCGAACTTACCGTTAATATGGATGTGCTGATTGCCGGAGCCATTCTTGCCGATGTGGGTAAACTGCTGGAATATGTGCTCGACGATGAAGGCAATGCCATACAGGGTACCTATGGAAAATACCTGAGGCATCCGTTTTCGGGTGTAAGTCTGGCCGAAGAAGCAGGTGTTCCGGCTGAGGTGTGCCATATTATTGCAACCCATGCCGGCGAAGGCAATATGGTGAAACGCACCACCGAAGCCTACATTGTACACCACGCCGATTTCATGACGTTTTTGCCTTTTAAGGAACGGTTGAAGGTGTAAACTCAGGACTTTCAAGGTTTAAAACTGATAATTCAGGCTAAAAAAACTAAAGGTCAGGCTTGAAGTTATAAAACCGGCCGTAAACGAATGTACTAACTCTAATGCCTTCGTTTACGGCTTTTTATTCTGTTGGAAATTGCAATGCAAATTGCTTATCTTTGCAAATCGGTACAAACCGATACGTATGCAAAGATTGCGAAAGAGTGCCATTTCCAACTCAAATTAAAGCCGGCTATGGATTATAGAGAGGTATTAAGAAAAATATACCGACCTGAAGTGGGATCAATATGGAAAGCGCCAAATAGAATATGGAATAACAGTTTTGCAAAGAACAAGCCCGCTGAATCCTTCCATCCATCAATTGTTGAAAAAATAAAAAATGACGGAATATCAGTACAACTTGCGCCCGGCACGACAAAAGAGTATCAACAAGGAAGTTGCGTTTTTAAAGTTGACTTAAAAGGAGATGGCGTTTTTTCTTTCTTTTTATTGAAACTTTCTATGCCTTACATCATTGAGGATTTATTAAAGTTAGAAAGAGGCTGGAACGGCGTTGAATCCTTAAATGAAAATCAGCTAAAAGATTTCAAGTGGCAAATTAAAATGTGTAAAGGATGAAAAAGGCAAAATATATTATTGAATTGGCTCAAGGGAAATTGTCGCTTGATGGATATATTTACATTGTTTCTTTAATTAAATACTATTTGAATAAATACAATTGGCCAAAAACTATTTTGGATGAAAATACTAATAATAATGAATATTGGGATGATGATGAAGTACTCTCTTTTACGCAACAACTTCTTATTTTTATATTAGAAAAAGAAAAACTAAAGAACTATCAGAAAATACCTGAAAATTATATTGAATATTATTTTAAAACAGTACTCGTTTCATATGTTGCAAATAAAATTAAGGAAAATCAAAATAAAACCGGGCTAAGCTATGATGATGTAAAACGTACCTCTCTGGAAATCCTCAATGATATATATTTTAGAAAAACTATTGGCAATACCATTTTCTGGAACAAAGAAAATGATTTTCAAAATCCGGTAAAAGATGAAAATCTGGTAAATGATAAAATTGACGCGCTTCCTAAAATAGCTGTTACTGAAAAAACAAAACACTATAAGCCCCTTGTTAAAATGGCAATCAACGACATTTTTACATTGATTAATAAACCGCTACAACAGGAAATAATTTTTAATCAGGTTTATAAATTGTTTGATCAATCTTCATTTACAGAAAATTATAATAATGAAAGAATTGAAGATGAAATCAGGGAGAAAGTTATATATCAGGCAATTAATAAAATATTACATCAAATATATAAAAAAGATGTTCCTGTTTATCTCGATTATTTTTTTTCAGATGCTTCCCTGTCATTAAACAAAATTGCAGAAAAATACAACATTTCCAAAAGCACGGTACACTATAAAACAAGTCATTTCAGAGATATCATTTCAAAAGCATTAATCCCTGAAAATGAAAAAGAGGGTATTTTTTTTCTTGAAAAATTACATGAAAAACTGGACGAATTGAAATAAATACGGTTTACTAATTGTGCATGTACAACCTAATAT
>JALVZH010000044.1:5947-14673 GCA_027022105.1 Bacteroidales bacterium
AATATACAATGAACAAAATAATCGAATTTTTACGTAATTATTCCGAAACCGGAAATATTAAAGATAATTCAATTGATAAAAGTAAACTTTCAAGATCATTTAATGATTTGAAAAAAGCTTTGTCTTTTTATGAAAACAATAAAAATAATATTGTTAATTATAAAATAAATCCAGAGAAAAATAAAGGACAAATCTGGCTTTGCAAGCAGGAATATTATGATGCGCTTGGAAATAAGATAAGGGGCAATGTACCTTTTCTGGTTTACATTGTGAGCAAGGTTGACAAAATTGAAGATGAGCCTTTTGTAAGGGTAATGCCCGTTTCCCCTTTTACAGAGTTCAACGCAGATGATGAAATTATTGTTAATGATAAATCCGTTACCGGATTTGAATTCACAATTGAAACGTGGAACGAACAACCGGTTCTGACAAAGTTACTGGATGAATTTGCCGGAGAAATAAATGTGAATATTCCCATAACAGAGAAAATAAATGTGCATTTATCAGAAACACAGAAAGAATTTCGTAAAGCGGAAATCAGAAACACCGAATATTTGAGACAATCTGTAAATTCATTGCTCAAGTTTAAAGAAATAACCAAAGAAAAAAAAGTGTTTTTCAATATTGACAATTCGATTCTTTTTCCAAAACCGGAAAACAAAGAAAAATCAAACCATTGGTTTGTTTCACGAACCCGCAGCAGATTATCTGTCTGCCGGCAGAAAAGGGAATAAACTTCAACGACAGACCTATTTGTTTGAAAAAACAGTAAATGATACTAATGTAATAATCAAAATTTTTGATGAAGGCAATACCTATATATTATCAATAATTGAACCGGAAAATATCGAACTGTTAAATTCGAAAATGGAGAAACTGAAACAATCTTCATCCAATCTTTACACAGGATTAGAAAGCGGATTGTATTTTATTAAAGTAAATGATAACGAAAACAAAATCAGGATAATAATAAGATAACACCTGAAACATGCAATAAAAAAATTATTAATAATCTAACTACCTTTTTAACTTTGCAACTTTTTAACTTAAAAAATACATCCATGAAAAAGATTCTGTTTACCATTATTATGGCAATAGTATTTGCATCAGCAACCTGGGCAAAAGAATATAAAGTTACTTCGCCCGATAGTCAAATCATTATTAAAATCAATGTAGGTCAAAAGGTTACCTATAGCATTGAAACTAAAGAGGGCACTCAGCTTGTAGCCCCTTCAGTTATATCCATAAAACTTCAGGACGGAAAAGTGCTCGGGTACAATGCAAGGGTGAAACGTGCCAAAAAACGTTCGGGCAACAGCATTGAGAAACCTATTGTACCGGAAAAGTATGCAGAAATCGAAAACCGTTACAACGGGCTTAAAATTGTTTTTAAGGGTGGGTACTCGCTTTCGGTAAGAGCCTATAACGACGGTGTTGCCTATCGCTGGGAAACCGATTTTCCGAACGAGATAACAGTAGTCAACGAAACAGCCGAATTCCGGTTCCCCGAAAACAACACCCTGTGGTTTCCCGAAGTTTCAAGCTTTTACGGACATCAGGAAGAAGAGTACAAAAGGCTCAGAATTGCCGACATCGGGCCCAAAAGATTTGCCTACAAAGGAATATTGGTAAACGTTCCTGACAGTTACAAAATACTTTTAACCGAATCGGGACTGGAAGATTACCCCGGAATATATTATTCGGGAATTGAAAGAGGAAAACCGTGGCTTAAAGCTATATTTCCCGGATATCCTTTGAAAACAAAACAGGAAGGCGACAGAGACGTAAAAGTAACCCGCTATGCCGATTTTATTGCCAAAACAAAAGGAAAACGGGTTTTTCCATGGCGTGTGTTTGTAGTGGCCCCCAATGATGCCGCACTGGTGGCTTCCGAACTGGTTTGGAAACTGGCACCCGAAAACAGATTAACCAATACCGGTTGGATAAAACCCGGAAAAGTGGCATGGGACTGGTGGAATGCACTGAACATTACCGGAGTTGATTTTAAATCAGGGGTAAATACCGATACATACAAATATTTCATTGATTTTGCCCACGATTACAACATCCCCTACATCATTCTCGATGAAGGATGGTACGAATTGGATGATGTTCTGAAAATCAAAAAGAACGTTAACCTGCCCGAATTGCTGCAATATGCAGAGCAGAAAAATGTGGGAATTATTTTATGGGTTACCTGGAAAGCACTGGACGACAAACTGGATGAAGCGCTTGAAACATTTGAGAAATGGGGTGTAAAAGGCATTAAGGTCGATTTTATGCAACGCGACGACCAATGGATGGTAAACTATTACTGGAAAGTGGCAAAAAAAGCGGCGGAACATCATCTGTTGGTTGATTACCATGGCGCATACCAGCCTTCGGGGTTGCGCAGGGCCTATCCCAATGTCATTACACGCGAAGCTATTGCGGGTCTTGAACAGGATAAATGGGGAACAAAGGCCAATCCCATACACGATGTTACCATTCCGTTTACAAGGATGGTGTGCGGCCCTATGGACTATACACCCGGCGCCATGATTAACGCCACGAAAAAGAATTTCAGGAACGTGTATGAAAAACCCATGAGTATGGGAACACGCTGTCATCAACTGGCCATGTATGTGGTATATGAAAGCCCGCTGCAAATGCTTGCCGACAGCCCTTCGCACTACAAAAAAGAGAAAGATGCCATGGACTTCCTGTCACAGGTTCCCACAGTTTGGGACGACACAAAGGTTTTGGATGGCAAGGTAGGCGAATATATTTTGCTGGCACGAAAATCGGGCGACAAATGGTATATCGGAGCCATGACCAACTGGAAAGAACGGGACATAGAAATAGATTTCGGCTTTCTTGATGGAAAAGGATATTACCTTGATGTATGGCAGGACGGAATGAATGCCGACAGAGATGCTACCGATTACAAACGGGCAAAAATGCGTGTAAACAAAAACTCTCAAATAAAAATTCATCTTGCCCCGGGCGGAGGCCTTGCTGCCGTATTGGAACCTATGAAGGATAAAGAGAAATAGCTCGTTTTGTATGTAAAGTTATAAGAGGGTAATTCACATTTTTATGCACCTTATATTTGTGATTAATTCAACACACATATTGTATCTCGCCCTTTCAGGGCTGTTACTGCTTTTCCACCTATATAAACGACTAATACCGTTTGATAGTGAATGTCGCCCTTTCAGGGCTATAACCTATGCATATTGTTTTTTTGAACAAAATGTATCCATAATAGCCCCGAAAACATCAGCAGTTGACACCGCTCATTCCCTGAAAAACACCCCTATCCAAGCCCTGAAAGGGCGTAATTCACCACGAATGGACACCGTCCATTCCCAACGAACAACAAACATACTAGCCCTGAAAGGGCGACATACATCAGGAACGGACAACGTCCATTCCGATTCGACAAAATTCAAAACCCCAGCCCTGAAAGGGCGTAATACACAAAACCATGGGACAATCATTAGTAAAAAATTACATCCACATTGTATTCAGCACAAAATACAGACAACCGTTAATTGATTCATCAATCGAAACCGAATTGCACGCATACCTCGGCGGTATTTGTAATGAAATGGAATGTCATACCTTAAAAGTCGGCGGTTACACCGACCATATTCATATTTTGTGCATGTTATCGAAAAAGATTGCGTTGGTTAAATTGCTGGAAGATGTTAAGAAAAGCTCGTCCAAATGGATAAAAACCAAAGGATTACAATACCGGAATTTTTACTGGCAGGATGGTTATGGTGCGTTTTCTGTAAGTCCAAATCAGGTTGACAATGTAAAAAATTACATTGCAAACCAGCACGAACATCATCGAAGGAAAAGTTACCAAGAGGAATACAGGGCATTTTTAAAAAAATATGATGTAGATTACGACGAGCGTTATGTTTGGGATTAACTCATTATACACATTATATTTCGCCCTTTCAGGGCTGACATTATCTTTGCACCTGCACAAACGACTAACGCCGTTTGTTGGTGGATATCGCCCTTTCAGGGCTTCTTTTTATCTCTATTCCTACCCTTCTTCCAAACGGTATTTATTCCTAAAAGCCCTGAAAGTATTTATTCCTAAAAGCCCTGAAAGGGCGAAATACATCAGGAATGGACACCGTCCATTCCGGTTCATCAGGAATGAACACCGTCCGTTCCCAACAAACAACAAACATACCAGCCCTGAAAGGGCGTAATACATTCCAATTATGAAATATTTATTATCCATTATTCTGGCATTAATCGTAATAAAATCGAATTCCCAGGAAAAAGTATTCCCCGGTGCAGATGAAAAAACCCCTTCCAAAGCCGAATATTTTTCCTGGATAAACAACACCAACGAAGGAGCCACGGAACAACAAACGGAAATAAACCTTGATTTTTTCCATTGGCTGAAAACCCGATACGGTATGCAACTGGATATTTACGCCTTTGATGCCGGCGCCATTGACGGGAAACGATTTTACGGCAGTATGAAATCGGAAAGGTTTAAAAAACAATTTCCATACGGTTTCGACAGTATTTACCAAAAGGCAAAAAAAGACAACATCCGTCTTGGAATATGGGGCGGCCCCGACGGCTTTGGCAATACGCCCGAAGAAGAAAAAGAGCGAACCGAACAGATGGTCAGCCTGTGCCGCGATTACCATTTTGCGCTGTTCAAATTTGATGCCGTTTGTGGCCCCCTGCGTCCTGAAAAAGAGGATGCCTTTATCAATATGATGAAACAATGCCGCAAATACAGCCCCGACTTAATTCTGCTAAACCACCGACTGGGACTGGACAGGGCAAAACCCTACGCCACAACCTTTTTATGGGAAGGTGCCGAAACTTACATTGATGTATTTATGACCAACAACACAACAGCACCCCACCACCGTGCCGGAGCCCTCGGCCGGGGACTGGTTCCGGGTTTGCAACGCCTCACCGAAGACCACGGCGTCTGCCTCTCTTCCTGTCTTGATTACTGGGATGACGACCTTGTTTTACAGGCTTTTAACAGGAGCCTCATCCTTGCCCCCGAAATCTACGGAAATCCTTGGTTTTTGCGTGATGACGAATTTCCGAAACTGGCAAGGATATTTAATCTGCACAAAAAATACAATGATATTCTGGTAAACGGACTGGTATTGCCCGAAGAAAAATACGGCAAAAACGCAGTGTCGAGAGGAGATGATAACACACGACTCATCACACTCAGAAACAATTCATGGTTACCTGTCCAATACAACATCGCTTTAAACAGTGAAACGGGATTGGCCGAAACCGGCAAAAAAATTCAGGTTATTCAACTTCATCCCCGTGAAAACCATTTGGGTAATTACAATTACAATCAGCAGGTTACCGTAACCGTTGAACCCTTCCGATCGGCCCTTTTCCTTGTAACATCAGATTTATATGACGAACCCGTGGTTTACGGTACGGAATATAATGTTGTAAGAAACATCCAGGACAAAAATGTACTTATTGATTTGATTTCCGATCCGGGAACATCAAAAAGAATCTCTCTGGGGAAAAATGCAGGTAAATATAAGGCTGTCAGAATAAACGGATTGGAAAACCGCAAACTGTTGTCGGGAAAGAGTGTAAAGATATCTTTTCCGGGTAAAAAATTAAAACAGCCCGTTCACCGTAAGATTACCGACCTCAGAGAAATACCTGTCCCGCCTGATGCCGAAGCATTATATGAAGCAACGGTTTTTTCGGCCGACAACAATGCACTGGAGGTACGCTCAATTTTCCGGTCGGGCTTTTCCAAAATACCGGAGGTTAAGAGAGCACAGGAAGCCTTTTTTAATCAGAAAACCTTTGTAAACAGAGGCGTTTGGGATAAGAACCTGTTTGACGGAAACATGCACACGGGCTTCTGGCCTTCTACCAAATACGACTACGACGTAAGGATTAAGGGCGGCGCTTTCCGTTTAGACCTTGGTGAAAGCATACAAATTGATGAACTCAGAATTCATGTTCCCGACTTTTTTTCACTTCATCCGTTGCTTTATCAGGAAGGCAACTACGCAGAAGTATCGGACGACCTGATTCATTGGAAAACCATCACCTATCTGGCTGATACATTGATAAAAATCCATATACATCAAAAAATAAGGTATGTACGCTTACGTGTTCAACCGCAGCAGATTGTTGAAGTTGAAGGTTTTTATAACGGAAAACCACTCAACAGGAGAAAGTGGCGTGCATCCAATCTTTTTGCCCACCCCGGCCGCATGAAATGTGTTAAAGCCTGGTACGGGTCTTTTACGCTGAGCGAATTGGCCGACAGCAGCTATTTGAGTATCGCCTTAAACGGCAAACACGGTGTAGAAGGTGCCTATGTAGCCGCAAAAATTGATGGAAAGTTAGTTGGTGCTCCGGACAGGGCTCCCTCCTACCCTTCCAACACCTGGGAATATCTCGTTGCATGGAGGGATGCCAATTACACCTATTACATTCCCATGAAGAAGGAATATGTTGACAAAAAAATAGAAATTTTTGTAATGGCTTACGACAAAAAGAATAACGGAATAAAACCCGAAGTCTGGATTTCCTCTTTTACCGACGGAAAAAAGAAAATACGTTTGGAATTGGTCAGGTAAAAGTGTCCGTTAATCAAAAAAAGAAATTGAGAAAGGTTTGTTTCATGACAATGATTCGATTGAGGAAGAATTTGAAAAATGGCTAAACGAAGGATAAAAAAAAGCACCCGGCCCCTACCGGATGCTTTTTCTTTTACACAGTCAAATCCGATTAATAATATGTAGGACGCAAAACCTTTGCAATCATCTTTGCAACCCTGATAACCTGTATGGTGTATCCAAACTCATTGTCGTACCATACATAAAGCACAACATTCTTTTTGTCCTGTGAAATTTTTGTTGCGGGGCTGTCAAAAATTGCCGTAGCCGGTTCGCCGGTAAAGTCGGAAGAAACAGCATCGTTGGATGTGGAATATTTTATCTGCTGTACCAATTGTCCTTCAAGCGAAGCTTTACGCATTACCTCGTTCACCTCCTCAACGGTTGTCTCTTTTTTCAGTGTGAGCGACATAATCACCAGCGAAACATTAGGGGTAGGAACACGGATTGCATTACCGGTAAGTTTTCCTTTTAACGAAGGAACAGCTTTGGCCACAGCATTGGCGGCCCCTGTTTCGGTAATTACAAGGTTAAGCGGTGCGGCACGTCCCCTGCGGTATTTTTTGTGGTAATTATCCAACAGGTTCTGGTCGTTGGTATAGGAGTGAACCGTTTCGATGTGTCCCTTTTCAATTCCAAAAACATTCTCCATCAGATACAAAATAGGAGTAGCCGCATTGGTGGTACACGATGCTGCGGAAAAAATCTTCTCTTTATCCACATCAACGGTATTTTCATTCACCCCGAAAACAATATTGGGAATATCGCCTTTTCCCGGAGCAGTAAGCAATACCTTGTCCACTCCTTTTGCTTTCAGGTGACGTGAAAGTCCGTCCCTGTCGCGGAAAACTCCCGTGTTGTCAATAAGAATGGCATCTTTAATTCCGTACTCGGTATAATCAATTTCTTCCGGGCTGTTTGCAGCAAGCATCAACACTTTATGCCCGTTTATGTAAATTGTCTTATCATCCAGATTCTCAATGGCTACCCCTCTGAAAGGTCCGTGTACCGAATCGTGGCGGAACAACGAAGCCCGTTTTATTATTTGGACATCATCATTTCCTCTGGTAACAATTGCTCTGACATTAAGCTGGGTACCATTTCCCTGAATAATAAGTTGGCGTGCCAGCAAACGGCCGATACGACCAAATCCGAAAAGAATCACATCCCTCGGTTTACAGGGCTTGTTGTTTTTTTTGGTAAGCCCTTTCAGTTTGTAATTTACAAAATCGTCTTCATCCACAAAATTGCTCCGCTCTTCTGTCCATTCGCGATTCAGGCGGCCGATGTCAATCCTTGATGGGCCGATGTCGCTGTGCAGAATTGCTTTGGCAAGTTTTAAGGAATCTTTAATGCGCAGCGGTTTGTCGATAATGTTCTCGGCATACGAGTGCCTGTACAAAATCACACTTGCACTCCGGTCGATCAACTGGTTTCTGAAAAGCACCAGTTCAATGGATTTATCATAAAACAGTTTGTAAACCACATTGATAAATTCATTGGCAAGTTTTTCCTGATACGACCAATCGTTTAACTGGGATTCATATTTCCCATTCATCTCTTTTGCATTTGCCATTGTCCATTGGTTTTATGTGAAGAAATAATAATAAGCTGTGGGGCAAATATAAAAAAGAAGGTGGAAACCATTACCGGTTCCACCTTCTTTTTACTAATTCCATATAATATGCCGTTTACTGCCCCAGATAAGCCTTTAACAGCTTGGATCGCGAAGTATGCCTCAGTCTCCGTATGGCTTTTTCTTTAATTTGCCGCACCCTTTCGCGGGTCAGGTCGAATTTAGCGCCTATCTCCTCGAGAGTAAGGCCGTGATTCATACCGATTCCATAGTACAAATTAATCACATCGCGCTCTTTTTCGCTTAATGTAGCCAACGAACGTTCAATCTCTTTGCGAAGCGATTCACGCATTAATTCCTGATCGGTAGGATCAGAATCATTGGGGACATAAACATCCAAAAAGCTGGTATCCTCGTCAGAGGTAAGGGGCGCATCCATAGACACATATCTCGTACTGAGCTTGCCGGCGGTTTTGATCTTGCTCTCCGACACCTCCATC
>JALVZH010000045.1 GCA_027022105.1 Bacteroidales bacterium
CAGTGCTTCATCGGTACGGTTCAGGTTCAACTGCGACAAATCGAAAACAAGCACCTCGTTTTTGAACTTCATGTATTCAAACGGGCGTGTTTTGCGGTAATTTTTCTGATCGGTAACCTCGGTATAGCTATATCCGTCGTACAGTTTGAACAGAACCTTTTGCTGGTCGGGGGTAAGCTCCATAATTCCTTTGTCAGCAGTGGTAACTTTTACATTACCCATATGTTTGGAGTGGTCGTAAATAAGGATATCGTAAATGGTTTTGTTATCCCTGGCCTTTCGCCCCACACGCATTACATATCCGTCAAGGTCGTTATTGAAAATACCCTCTTTTATATCAAAAGCCAGTTTTTTCTGCCTGACATCGTACAGCAACGAACCGAATTTGAGGTAAGCCACCGGAAACACGTAATTAGAGAACAACAAGGCAAAGATGCTGATAAAAACGGCAAGCCAGGTCAACGGACGCATCAACCTGCGCAAGGAAATACCGGCCGATTTGGCAGCCACAAGTTCGTAATGCTCACCGAGATTTCCGAACGTCATAAGCGAAGATAAAAGTACCGCAAGAGGCAGTGCCATGGGAACAAAAGTTGCCGAAGCATAAAACAACAAACGGAAAATAACATACCACTCCAGCCCTTTCCCCACCAAATCATCAATATATGTCCACAGGAATTGCATCAACAAAATGAACAGAGCCACAAAAAATGTAAATACGAAGGGCCCGAGATAAGACTTCAACATGTATTGATGCAACTTTTTCATCTTCATCATAAAGTTTCACCTTTTATAACGGTTAAAACGGATAAAACTTATTCAAAGTTAACTAATTATAATTTAACATCATATAAATAAAATAATCAAACTCTAATCCATTTAATATAACATGAATTTATCTCACCTGCGGTGAGATTAAATTCGGGTAATCCGTGTAATTCGATGATTCTTTTCTCATCGAATTAAGCGAATTTAACGAATTATGGTTCTTCTTCAAACCGACGGTTTGAAGAAGAACGGTTTTGCAATTTATTCCTGGAACGATATTAATCATTAAATTTTATATGTAATTTGTTCGTAATATGTGTTTTATCAGAAACAAATATCATGAACTTTAAACAATCTCATATTTTTGTTACTGTTTTCAAGTGAAAAACAAAAGTAATCTAATTTTTTCTGATGACAGAAGATACGGAATGAAATACTATTGAACCACTATTCTTCGTGTCAATGTTCCGTTGTCCGTTACAAGCTGCACATAATAAATTCCGGATTTCAGGTGAGGAATATTAACTTCAAACCGGCAATCGGGCGAGCAATGCAACTCTTTTTTCACAAAGACAATTTGTCCCATATTGTTACGTACCGTCAGTTCGGGTTGACTGTCGCTACCGTCATAAACCACCGAGAAATTACCGTGATTGGGATTTGGAAATACTACCATGGCAGGAAGTTGGTGTTGGCCAATGCCATTGTGTTTCATAAAAGTAACCACAGCACTTCCCTGGCTGGTACAACTGTTTATTACACCGATAACAATCACATTATAAGTACCGTTGGGATAATCGTCGTAATAGATAATTACGGATTGTGTGGTGTCGCCGGTTGACCAGTAGTAATGGTCGAAGCCGGGGCCTGCATTCAATATTACGGAATCGCCGGGAAAAAGTGTGGTATCGGAAGGAGAAAGCAAAATGTCATCCCCGCCGCCATATACTGTTGTCCGGGCACTGTCGATTCCCATGCATCCCGCGGCATTGGTATAGGTAAACAGTATCAGGTGTTCGCCAATACCTGCCGTTGACGGTGAAAAAATATTGTCTGTGATACCGGCACCTGCAAATGTTCCCTCTTCGGGAATACCCGTAAGCGTAACATCGGGATCGTTAGCGCAGTAGGCCGGCAAAAGTCCGCTGAAACTCACTTCCGGTGCGGGTTTGGTATTTATGGTAACCGAATCGACGGAGGAACAACCTGTTTGGGAATATCCGGTAAGATAAAAAGTGGTGGTATCTGTCAGCAGATAAGAATATTCTGTGGTTGTGTCGTTTCCGGGAGACCAAATATAATTGTCGGCACCGGTGGCATACAGATAAACAGTTGAATTGGCACATACCACATTGGTATCGTAAATGATTTTTGTGTTGGGTGCAGGGTTAGCGGTTACCGTTACTGTATCGGAAGAGACGCAATTGTGTTCGCTTTTCCCAAACACAACATAAGGATTGACACCTGCCGGCGGCACCGTTGTAACTACGGATTGGGTTCCTATGGTATCCGAAAACAGCATCCACAAATAGGACTCGGCACCCGATGCAAACAGGGTTACGGTATCTCCTTCACAAAGTATTGTATCATTTCCCACAGTGAGTTCCGGACCCGGATAAACTTCGAGAAAAGCACTGTCGAATAAAGAACATCCGCTGTTGTTTTGCACTTCGAGATAAACCGTCATGGAACTGTCGGCAGGGTTGATTCTAAGATGTCCGAACTCCGTTGTATCCACCGTGTTTCCGTAAGTCCAGATATATAAATTACAATCGGCGGGAAGGGTGAAAAAGTCGGCCGGTGTTCCTTCACAAACCGACACCGTATCCTGCTGGATAACACAATCGGGACGTTCATACACGGTTACCAGTATGGTATCGGAAGAGGTACAACCGTAATCGTTGGATACATCCACATAATACACAAACGTACTGTCGATTACATTGGGAAATACCGTTATGCTTTGGGTGGTATCTCCCGTATTCCAAAGATAGCTGTATGTTTCGCCTGCGGGAGGGGCGGGAGCACTGAGCACAAGCGAATCGCCAAGGCAAAGGGTTGTATCGTTGCCCAGTTGAACATTTGCCGAGGGCAGCACATTAATTACTATGGTGTCGGAATCCTGATTTCCGGTAGTGTCGGTAACATTTAAAATATACTGGGTTGTATCTATGGGACAAACCACAATGGTTTGTACCGTATCGTATGTGGTATCGGCCACAATCCATTCGTAAGAAGCCATATCGGGCGGGCCCGAAAGGGTTACGCATTCACCGGCACAAATGGTGGTATCGGGACCCAAATCCACATTAAGAAAATCACAAAATCCTTCATCATAGGTTGTGTTGGGAATGTCGCACAAAACATGGCGCAACGAGTCTTTGTGCTCACCGTCTTCCAATGTAATTACATAATCCATAGCCACCCAGCAATCGAACTGGGCACTGGTGGTTGTGGCAATGGTGGTAAACGAATCGGCCAGAACCTCGGGGGGAGTTACCACGTATTCGTCCCAGTTAAGATTAATCAATGCGTTTCCCGAACCCACACCCGAGTATGTTACGCTGTCAATACCCGTAACTGTTATGGACTGTATGGTTGCATTTGTTTCCACACCAAGACTTAAAGCATAATATTCCAGATTGTGCGGAACCGCACCCGTAAACGTGATAAACATGCTGGAACCTGCCAAAACATAATTGATTCCCACGGTATCGCGAACCAAAAGATAGTCCAGAATTTCTTCATCGGTTGCCATCCATATATTATCCAGCCCGTTGGAACCGTAAAGGTTTCCGATAGAGGTAAAATCGGAGACAAATGTCGGGAAACTGTACTGTGTAACTACCGAATGGGTAAACATAGCGCCCCAGAACCGTTTGTTTCCGGTACTTGAGTCGGCAAGTGCCTGAACAAAGGCAGGAACGTTAATATCTTCGGCAATAACCCTGTAAAGATTTTGCGGTTGAGTCCATGATACACCGGGGTCGTTAACATTACCGCCGTGTTCGCTCAGCGGCGAAGGATGATTCTGATTAAGGGTTCCCCTGTAACCCAAATCAAAGGCCGGTTGTGTCCATTGAAAATGCCCGTCGGGATTTACGTGTAAATGTGTGATTACGCCTCCGTCGGTAGTCTCGTAAAGTTTTCTTCTGATATAGCTTTGGTCGCGTTTTATGGAATAGTCCATAAAATCGGGATCGACACTTCCGTTGCCGTTAACGCCGTGATTTAAAATTCCCCAATGGTTTTTATACATGGTATCCATTTGCGGCCAACTGACTTTTCCGTAACCGTTTCCGGGCAGATGGACATCGGGGCCGTTGTTGCCCGAACCGTTGAAAGAGTAAACGGAAGAGCTCATCTTAAAATGGATAAGATTTCCGCAACCGTCGGAATAGGTGATTCCGGGATAGGTGGTGCCGTCAACGGTACCTCCTTCAAAAACCGGATAAGCATGGGTGAAAATGTCATCGGTACCGTCGTCTATTTGCATGCTCAATGCAAAGGTTTTGTTGTACTTCAACGGTGCTTTGTAAACATAAAAGGATGTGGGCGGCTGATTGAAATTGACAACAACCAGCGCCTGATTTATTTGCGCAAAGAGATGCTGCGGCATACCCCACAAAGCAAGGAATGTTGCAATGGAAAAGATAAATGATTTGTATGGCATCTTTCTTTGCATCCTATTTGTTTTTATTCCAACTGTAATCCATAATTTCAGGATACCCGTAATAATTTCTCGGTCGTTTTTTACCTTTCCGGTACGTTTTTTTACCTTTTATTCTGTTAAAGAAAGCGTCGTTATCCATATTAAACCTGTAACCCACGGTAATTTCATGTGCCCCGCCCGAACCGTTGTTTATACCTGTTAACCCGATTTCATACGAATAATTAAAAACAAGCCCTTTGTAAATCATTCCTCCCGCATTTAATGCCAGTACCCCTCCGGTTCTGAACAGCAGTCCACCCCAAAACCGCTGCATATAAACAGGCATTACCGAAAACTCTGCATTCATGGGTTGATTTTTTGTTTTCCTGAAAACCGAAAATACCTGCAACTGCCATTTATCATTCAACCTGAACATATTAGACACATGAAACAGGAATTCCCGTTGCATTTTGAAATTCACCGTTGAGACATATTCTTCTTTGGTGCTGAAGAGTGTCGGGAAAGCAAAGCCTATGTTCAACTCCCGCCAGTTATAATTGATACCGAATCCGGCATTAAATGCGGCTCCGTTGAGTTTCGACCGGTTGGCAATCAGCGGGTCGTTGGGGTCAACGCCCGTCAGGTTGGCAAGATTTACGGAATTTTGGTAAAAGGATGTCCAAACGCCAAAATAGAGATACTGTTCTTCCTGAACCTGTAAGATATAGGAATAACTCAGGTTCATTTTAAACCGGTTCAAAACATCCGCTTTGTCGGAATATATTTCACCTCCGAGCCACATAACATCTTTGTAAATATTTCCGTAACCATTGGCTCTGAAAGTTTTCGGACTACCGGTAATTCCTGTCCAGTCTTTTCTGAAATTGAGGTAAACTTCCGGTTTTCCGTAATATCCGGCAAAAGCGGGATTGAGTGCATAAGGATTGAACAAATACTGGGTGGTAAGCGGAAACTGCTGTCCTTTTGCTCCCAAAACGGAAACAAACACAATGAATAATATGTAAACCAACCGCTTTTTCATCACCTGATTATTGTTAATGGCCCTTTGAAAATTTTGCCGTTAGCATCCTGAATTACATAATAATAGGTTCCTTTGGGCAGAATATTCCCGTTAAAGTAACCGTTCCAGTCGTTTTGATAATCTTCCGAGCTATATACCAAATTTCCATAACGGGTATAGATATTGACTTTAATGGGGAATTTTACGTTTTTATTGTTAACCACCCATACATCGTTAAAACCGTCGCCGTTTGGTGTAAACAGATTCATAATACTTGCCGTATCGCCCGGAGACGGAGGAATATAACCTCCCTGTACAGCACCTACAAAGTCGTTATAGCTTGAGCAGACATTTTGGTAAACAAAAACCGTTTGATGTCCTTCCTGCGAAAGATAGAAATCGGGAGCATTGCTGCCGTCGGGCCAGATAATTGAATCGAAAAGCGTGGGGTTTTGCACTTTGAGGTATGCACTGCCGCCATTGGGGAAAAATACCGTGTCGCCGTTATATACTTTTGTATCATCTTCACGCAAAAGGTCGAAATCGGGATTTTCGTAAATTTGTATTTCCCTGATGGCAGAGTCGATACATCCGTAGGTTGAGGTTACCGTCAATTTTGTGTTGTAAATTCCCGGATTATAACGGTGGCTCACATATTTACCCACATCGAAATCGCCGTCACCGTATTCCCAGTACCACGAAACGGGTTCTCCCACAATTACCTGAGTGCTGTCGCTGAAATTGGTACTGGTATTGGGCGAGCAGATTCCGGAATAACCGAACCAAACATGCGGCGGGTCGGCAACAGGTACCGAATGGTAAGCAAGTTTCATGTTTCCCGAAGTATAGGTAATGCGCATACCGGTTAACACAAGCCCGTATTCCGAATAAACATATTTTACGGTATCGCCTTCGGCATCATCAAAAACTCCGTCGCTGTTCAAATCCCAGCTTACCAGAAGTGCCGAATCGTTGCTCACGGCAGTATTGACAAGCAAAGTGGTGTCGCCGTAACAAACGGTATCGTAAGTAAAATCAACGTGATATTCAAAATCGGCAATAACGAAAAAGTTCAGTCGCAGGGTACATTCGGCAGTTTCAATATCAACATAATAGTTTGTTGTAACCTCGGGCGAAATGGTTATTGCCGTATCGGTTTCACCCGTATTCCACAGGTAGGAATATCCTTCAATATATTGAACCCAAAGCGTTGTATCGTTACCCGGCGGATTGTAAATGGTGTCGGGCGAATGATTTATGGAGTCCAAAGAAACCACAAATACTGTGACCGTATCCCTGTGGGCATTGTAATCCTGATTAATCGCTTCAACCCAGTAGAGTGTAGTTGTATCGGGCGAAACGGTGATGCTTTGGGTAGTATCACCGGTACTCCATAAATAGCTTCTTAAATTATCGGGGGCAGACAATTCCACAGAGCCACCTTTACAAATAGTATCATCGGGAATATCAAATTCAAAAGTGCATATGCCGGGAAGGAAGTTTGTACAGAAACCGCATAACATTTGCTGGTACTTATCAAGACTGTCGGGGTCTTGCAACATAAAAACATAATCCTGTGCAATCAGGCAGTTTTGTTTGTTGGGAGCAATAAATGCCAGATTAATTGCCTGCTGGGTTGTTGTTTCGATGGGGTCGATATCGGAACCGTCCCAGTCGAGATTGATGAGGGCACTGTCGCCGTCAAATTTCATCGATTCCAGAAAACCGTCGGAAACGGTAATATCGGTAATTGTTGTGTCGGCTTTAATATTCAATGTGAGCGAATACCAGCGGTAGTTTTTAGGGAAGCTGTTGGTTAAAAAGGTAATTGTTAACACATTGCTGTCGAGTTCGGTTTCAATATCAATTTTTTCACGCATGATGAGGTATTCGAATATTTCGGTTGCAGAGGCCACCCAAATCTTGTCGGAACCGTTGGCACCGTAATCGTTGGCAATAGAATCCATCTGTCCTTTAAAATCCTCAAAAGAGATATTGTTTCCCGAATCGAAACCGTTGCAGTAAAAGGTGGCAAGATAATGAGCATTTTTAGAACTCCGCTTTGCCATTTTGGTTACTTTCTTATAGAGATCGGTACCGATTTCATCCCGCGTAAATTCTTTATATTCAAAAGTATTTAAAATTTCCGCCTTCAGCGGGTTGGGCATTGCCGCCGGACTTTCATCATAAACGGCTATATGTCCGGCCTGTTTTGCAATTTGAATCTGACTGTCGCCCCAGGTAGGAATGGCATAAATATCCATCATAATTCCGTGTTCGATATCAGGATAGGTCATTCTGCGGGTATAACTCAAATTCCGGTTTACTTCGTAGTAGGGATATATGGGGTCGGTTGGCGCTTCAAAACCACGGCTTCCTATTCCGTAATTATCATTCCATAATGTTTTTATCTGTTCCCAGGTCAGGTAATTGGTTCCCGGCTCATGAACATCATTTCCGTTTGTTTGCGAAAACTGAATGCTGCTCATGGTAAAAGGCCTGGTTCCGGAAACGCCGTCGGAATAAAACAGACCCTGATTTCCGTCAACCCCTTTGAAATAGGGATACACTTTGGTATAAAGGTCTTTGGAACCGTTGGCAACCTGCAAAATAAGAGCAAATTCTTTATCGTATTTAAGCCAGGCTTTGGCAACCTGAGGCGGAACATCCGGCGGTGCGGCAAAGGTAATTCTAATTTGAGCGTCTTCAATATCCTGAACCTGTGCCGTTAAAATACCGGCATTGTAAATCAATGCAAAAATCAATAAAACCGGAAAAAATATTGTGCGACCTTTACTCAAACTTTTTTGATTTTAATAAACAGAGGTAAAAATATAATTTTAAAAAATATACACCTCTGTTTACGGTGTAACTTTTAAACATTTTTTTGTCAATATACTTCTTGCGTTTTCACATATTTTCAAGTGAACAAACCTGAGCAAAAAACAGTGCAGCCATAATATTGCCAAACCGAACTATTTACCTTATTTTTTTACTATTTCAAACAATATCAGTCATATATAATCTTGTTTTTTTGCAACTACCAACATGAAACCCGTAACAAATGTGGAATGAGTGTTCATGTTTGGGAATAGAATAAACTTTCAATTCGCCGGGTTACCGGAAATTATAAACAATTTATTCCGGATTGTATTTAACAAACTTCCTGTTTTGAGGCGGAGCTGAATCCCCGGAATAATATATGTACCGTATGTTGAATAGTAAAAGAGGCATGAGGGGAGATTCTTCCCCGCCTAAGGCGGGTCTGAATTATGAGGAGTTAGAGGTTTGGGTTGGAAGCCCATAACAACAGATTTCCACGCCATTCCGACACGTAAAGCCTGCCTTTCGATGGCTCGGAATTAAACAATGGTTTTACTGAAGATTTCCATAAAAGCCATTTTTACAAATTTGATTTTGATGCTTTCATGGTATTTCCAAAAGCGCCTGTATTTATTCTGCTTCCGTTTGGTGCGGGTTCATTTGAATATTCGGATACCGGATCACCAGCGTCAATACACGGGCTTGTTTCGGTATCATTAATCCATTGTGCACCGTCCCAACGTCCGCTTTCCGATTTTAAATGATAAATCTGCCATACTTTGTTTGCGCCCAAATCGGTTTTACAAACCGGATTTTCACTATCTTCCTGTCCGTCGGCATTTTGCCATATCGGGCTAAAGATATAATAACTTGTGGCATTATAATATCTGTCATGCAACTCATAATCACAAGGAAGTAAAGGGTCCGAATAGATATCGGTTATTGATGATACATTATTATAGTTTCCTTTTATATTTCCGTAAATACAGTTGTAGTCTGAAATAAATGTATGTACTAAGGGTTGTTGATTATCAATTCCGTAAGTAGCATTTCTTACGATAATATTATTCTTTACATAAGTTTTAAAACCTGATAAAGAGGTGTTTAGTGGAGCTCCCTGATAAAACGTAATTCCCGCCCCTTCCGCACTTATTTCAATGAGATTATTTTCAATGCGTGTATTGTTAAAACCGTAAATTCCGACACCTGCTAATTTGTATTGAGAAATAACATTATTATGAATATAAACACCTGTATGAGAGTTTAATGTTCCTGCTCCGCCTTTTGCTAATCGCTCCAGCCAGATACCATGCCAATCCTGATTACCGTAAAAGAAATTGTCATAAATTTCTACGTCATCCACAATCGCATCTCCGCGATTCATAACATGAACGGCAGCAGAACCCGACATTCGCCTGTCAGGTGCATTTCCCGCAATGTTATTATAAATTTTGAAATTATTGCAGTTCTGCAGTCTTATACTTGCATCTGTTCTTGTATTTGTGATGATGTTGTTGTAAATCTCAAAATTTGTCGCCTGCCCTACATATATCCCGTCATGCCCGTCATTATGAATTCTGTTGTTAAAAAATTTAGAATTAATATCATACATTGTTTCATTTCGGTTTGTATCCACACCAAACTCCAATATTATGCCATCACCAAGTCCGTTGTGAATATACATATCATTTATTGTAACGTTATAACAATTTTGCAACTGAATCATCCGGTAACAGGAAGCTCCCGAAGGTTCGTATTGATGTGCTCTGTTTCCGTTGAGTTCGAACCCTCTGATTGTAATGTTTCCTGTCGTAACACTTTGGTCAGGCATAATTTCTTCAAATATAGTCCCTTTTTGTCCGATAAGCGGTTTGAACTGTTTCCACCAATCAGCATGATCAACAAGTTTTACAATGGCTTTTTCATCACCTTCTAATATGGTGTTGCCCGAAATGTAAATCGGCTCATCAATCCAAAATGTATTCGGACCTTTCAAATATACAGTTGTATATTCCGAATGTTCGGCAACATAATCCAATGCGGCATTTATTTCTATTTGGTCGCTTTCTCCGTCGCAATTGTAGTTACCACTCCCGTCACCGGAAACATAAACAATTGGAGGTACAGGATTTTTAATATCGGGTACAGGTACTTTCTTTTTGCAAGATGACGCTAAAATTAAAATCACCACTGACAAAGTTGTTAATTCAAATCTCATCTTCTTTTCTGGTTTTTGCTTTATAGATTAACACCAGTTAACGAATTGCTATTCTAAAAAAAGTTTTATTTATGTCTTGTCCGGGTCTGATTCCGGAATATTTTGTATTTTGTTTTTCTTCAATATGGTGGGTTTCTGTGAAAATAATCTTCTTCAACGCTATATTATTTATCTGCGAACAAATTTAATAGAAAATTCGAGAGTAAAAAATAATGACAAAACCGGTTGCAGGGAATAGAAAAATATACAGTTGTAGTTATGTAAATGGCAATTTGTAATCCCCAGATTTTCTCAACCTGACGGAGGCCTGCCCGCAAATCATCGTTCAATCCGTCAGGTTGGTTCCGCGGCAGGGATGGAAGCGACAGCCCGCAGCCGGCAGGGCTTGTGAGGCTTGCGGCGAGGAGGCTGAGCGGTGAGCGAAGACCCCGCAGCCGCATAAAACAATATTTCATTTTTAATTAATGAAATATTCTGAGCCGGAAAATGAATATCTTTTTAATGACCCACCCCTACACCCCTCCAATGGAGGGGAATAATGGAATTCATTTTCCGGCTCAGAATATTTCTCCGATATAATGACGTTTTTTAAACATCATAGCCGAACAGCCCTGCCGGCGAGGACTACAAGCGGACAGCCCGCCCGGCCGCCCAAAAAAACATACATATCCTTAACACGCCGGTAAACAAAAAAACCTGACGGGATTTTATGTTTTTGTTACCTTCATTATTCAGGTAATTACGATTAACAATAAGTGATTATCTTTGCGCTCCTTTAAAAAGCAGGAATAAAAAAAGTATTGTGAATTAATATATTGAGACAGAATGAATAAGGCGGATTTTGTATTTGAAACCGGATGGGAAATATGTAATAAAATAGGCGGGATATACACCGTTCTTTCTACCAAAGCGGGGCGGATGAAAGAACTTTTCGGCGGGAACTACCTGCTGATAGGCCCTGATGTGTGGCGCGAAACGGACGACAACCCCGATTTTTTGGAAGACCCGGGGCTGTTTGGCAACTGGCCGGAGATTGCTGCCGGAGAGGGATTGAAAATAAGAACCGGACGCTGGAACATCCCCTCGAAACCGGCGGTAGTGCTGGTGGATTTCACCACTTTTTTCGCAGAAAAAGACAAGATATTCGCTCATTGGTGGGAGACTTACAAACTGGATTCGCTAACAGGCCAGTGGGATTACATTGAGCCGGCCATATTCGGCTATGCCGCCGGCAAAACCATAGAGAGTTACTACACCAACTTTCTTGAAGCGGCCCCGAAGGTCG
This sequence comes from Bacteroidales bacterium, assembly GCA_027022105.1. Lineage (GTDB taxonomy): Bacteria > Bacteroidota > Bacteroidia > Bacteroidales > F082 > Sulfidibacterium. The sequence goes on from JALVZH010000045.1 coordinate 11,768, forward strand.
TGGCTCATTTTCACGAATGGATGACCGGGTCGGGAATCTTGTATTTAAAAGAGAAACTTCCGCAAATAGCCACCGGTTTTACCACGCATGCTACCGTTTTGGGACGTTCCATAGCAGGCAACGGTTTGCCGCTGTACAGCAAATTAAAAGAATACAACCCCGATGCCATGGCACGCCGGTTTAATGTAATCAGTAAAAATTCGCTGGAAACCCTGAGCGCTGCCCATGCCGATGTTTTTACAACCGTCAGCGAAATTACGGGAACCGAGTGCCGCTACCTGCTGAAGAAAAAGCCGGATGTAATAACCATCAACGGTTTTAACAGGGATTTTGTGCCTGATGCCAAAAGCCTTGCCGCCAAAAGAGAAACGGCACGAGAAAAAATATTGGAGACGGCTTTGCGGCTTACGGGCGGACAATACAACACCGAAACACGACTGGTACTGAGCAGCGGCAGGTATGAATTTAAAAACAAGGGTCTTGACCTTTTTGTAAAATCTTTGGGAAACCTGAACCGCAACGACAACTTTAATGAAAAGATTGTTGCCGTTATTGCCGTTCCGGCTGCACACGACGGTCCTTCGGAAGTGTTCGGCACCGGCGGAAACCCCGAAGGTTATTTCAAATACCTGACCCACAAGTTGCATCATCCGGAGTACGACCCCGTTTTGAATGAAATACAGGCACAGGGACTTACAAACGACGCAGCTTCCAAGGTGCATGTGCTGTTTGTCCCCTCGTATCTGAATGGTAACGACGGCGTTATCAATCTGAATTATTACGATTTCCTTGCAGGTTTCGATTACACCGTTTTTCCCTCTTATTACGAGCCTTGGGGATATACACCGTTGGAATCGGTTGCTTTTTCCATTCCCACGGTCACCACATCGGTGGCAGGTTTCGGACTTTGGGTAAAAAATCATTTGAATATCAAAAACAGAGGGGTTACGGTTATCGACAGGGACGATTTTTCGGAAGATAATGCCGTAGTGCAACTGAGCGAAGCCGTTCAATCGTATTTTGCTTCTGCCGACAGTGAAAAAGCGGGGAAAGAGGCATTTTCCGTTTTTGAAAAAGCACTGTGGGATAAATTGGCTGATAATTACCTGAAAGCATGGGATATTGCCCTCGAAAAGTCGGCACCCCGTTTGGAAGCGGGAATGCGTCTGCTTTCCAGACCAAAAGTATTAAAAGTAAAAGCCGAAGCCCGCGGCGACCACCCCGCATGGAAAAAGATTTATGTAAAAAACGAGCTTCCCCGCGAATTGACACCTTTGAAAGAATTGGCCTATAACCTCTGGTGGTCGTGGGACTACGAGGCCGTTGAACTTTTCAGAAGCATAAAACCGGATAAATGGGATGAATTTGACCAGAATCCGGTGACACTAATCGAAGACCTTTCGCTGAAAACCATTAACCGGCTGAAACAGGATAAGGAATTTCTGAACCGGCTGAATGAGGTTTACGCCCGCTTTAAAGATTATATGGAAGGTGCGGAGGAGAGAAACAAAGACCTTGTTGCCTATTTCAGCATGGAATACGGATTGCACAACAGTGTGAAGATATTTTCGGGCGGCTTGGGAATGCTGGCAGGCGATTACCTGAAACAGGCAAGCGATTCGAAAAAAAACATGATTGGCGTGGGACTGCTGTACCGTTACGGCTACTTTATTCAAAAAATCAGCCATTTCGGCGACCAAATATCGGAATATCCGCCGCAAAAGTTTACCCGTCTTCCGTTAAAACCCGTGTGGGATGATAACCGGGAGTGGATAAAGGTTCGGATTGCCCTGCCGGGAAGATTTGTAACCGCCAAAGTGTGGCGGTTGGATGTGGGGCGTATCCCGCTGTTTTTGCTCGACTCGGATGTGGAGGAGAACAACGAAGAAGACAGGAAACTCACCGCTTACCTGTACGGCGGCGACCGCGAGCACCGGTTGAAACAGGAGATGTTGCTGGGCCTCGGCGGTATCAGGGCCATTGAGCAAATGGGATTGAAACCGGTGGTATTCCACAGCAACGAAGGCCACTCGGCATTTATTGGGTTGGAGCGCATCAAACGCCTTATCGAAACCCGTCATCTCGACTTTGCCACGGCCAAAGAATACGTAAGGGCTACCACCCTGTTTACCACCCACACGCCCGTACCTGCCGGTCACGACACCTTTGAAGAGCACTTGATGCGTGCCTATCTGGCCAACTATTGCAGTTACCTGAATATCAGTTGGGAAGAGTTTATTGCTTTGGGACGGTTCAATCCTGCCGATAGCAACGAGCAGTTTTCGATGAGCGTGCTGGCCACCCGTTTGTCGCAGGAGGTAAACGGCGTAAGCAGAATTCACGGACGCGTTTCGCGGGAGATGTTTGCACCGCTTTATACGGGCTATTATCCCGAAGAACTGCATGTGGGTTATGTAACCAACGGGGTGCATTTTTATACCTGGACACACAAATCGTGGCAAAAGCTCTACCGGAATACCTTCGGCGAAACGCTGATAACCAACCAGTCGGACAGGAAAGCATGGGAAAGAATTTACGATATTCCGGATGAAGAGGTCTGGAAGATACGGCTTGAGCGGAAAAGAGAATTGATTGATTTTGTATCCAAACGGTTACAAAACGACATGACCCGCCGTCAGGAGAGCCCCAGGCTGATTTTGGAATCCACCCGCTACCTGAAAGAAGATGCTTTGATTATCGGCTTTGCGAGAAGGTTTGCAACCTACAAAAGAGCTCATCTGCTGTTTACCGATTTGGAACGGTTGAAAAACATTGTTAATAACCCCGGGCGTCAGGTGGTATTTATCTTTGCCGGAAAGGCACATCCGGCCGACAAAGCCGGTCAGGATTTGATAAAGCGGATAATCGAAATATCGAAGATG
>JALVZH010000046.1 GCA_027022105.1 Bacteroidales bacterium
TCCCACATGATTTCGTTACTTTTTATCTCTACCCATTTTATCTCATTATTTCCGGTAATTATTTGAATGTCAAACGAACTGCAATTATTCTTAAAAATGTTTCTTTCAAAACAGTTAATTACTTTATCTTTGAAAGCTGCTTTAGCAAAATGTGATAAAGGAAGTCCAATCATCTTTTTGGGAAGGTAATCGAAAATATTTACCATTTCGGGATTTACCAAAGTAATAATTCCGTCTCTGATAAGCAAAATGGCGCTGTTTGCATTTTCAAATATCAACCGGTATTTCTCTTCGCTGTTACGTAAAAGGATTTCGGTTACTTTTCTTTCGGCAATCTCTTTTTCCAGTTCTTTTGTACGCTGTCTTACCCTTTCTTCAAGGGTTGTATTAAGCTGAAGCAATTCCAGCTCCACATTTTTCCGGTAGATGGCGGCTCCCAAGTTGTTCGAAAGAGCTTCAAGTGCCTGAATCTCGGCTTTACTCCACACCCTTTCAGTAAAACAGTCATCCAAACCGATAAAACCCCACCACTTTTCCTGAACAAAAATAGGTATAATTAAAATGGACAAAATATTCCTTTCTTCAAGGGTCTTGCGTAAATTTTCATTTTTAAAATTTTTTGTAAGCCCGGTTACATATTCCCCTAGCTTCAGTCGGTTTACCCACTCTTTGAACATTTTATCGTCCAATGATATCTTTTCAAAATTTTTGTCATCTGCGTAAGGAGTAATGTTATCACGAGCCCATTCGTACGACAAAACGGTGAAGTTGGCTTTATCATTGATGGTATTTTCAAAGATATACATTCTGGACGATCGTGTGGCATGTCCTATGGCTTCCAATGCAGGATAAACACTTATATCTCTAAAACCGTAATGAAAAAATGCAGCACTTGAATCGACCAATGCCTTTAAAATAGCTTCGCTTTTTAAGCGGGCATCATCAGCTACCCTTCTCTTTTCCTCCTCCTGTTTTACTTTCCATTCCAGCTTTATCTCTTCAATCTGTTCCTGCAATATCTTAATCATTTTTGCACCATCGGTGGGTTTTATCAGATAACCTTTTACACCGAGTTCAATAGCTTGAATAAAATACCGCGATTCGCTGTATGAGGAAAGAATGATTGACCTTACTTTCGGATGGGTTCTTTTAATTTTCCTAATCATCTCCAAACCGTTCATCACCGGCATACGGATGTCGGTAATTACCAGGTCGGGTTCTCTTTCCATAAAAATCCGGTAGCCCTCTTCTCCATTATTAGCAAAGTAAATATTTTCCGTAACTTTCCGTAATATTTTCTTGTACACACTATGTACTACAGCATCATCATCAACAAAAAGCAGACTAACGGAAAATTGTTTCATAGCAAAGAATAAGTTTGCGAAGTTATTTATATTTTTTTTCTCCGGCAAATATATGTACCGGCAAATCGTTCTCGAAAGGCACTAACGGGCATGACCAGCGGTGAGCATAGGCACAATAGGGATTGTAAGCCCTGTTAAAATCAAGCAATATTGAATCGGACTCAGGTATATATATATCAAGATAACGTCCTGCAGCATAGGTGGTTTTACCGTTGGTTTTATCCCTAAACGGAACAAAAAGGTATTTTCCGTATTCGGGATGGTGAATGTGCTCCATATTCTGAAATGCCGTTAAAGTGCACACCGTATCGGCAACTTTAAAGCTAAGGATAGCATATTTACGGTATTTAGGTTTCCGCGAAGTGTTGGTGGCCATCTCAAAAACGGGGCCGCTGGTATCGACAACTACTTTGGCCGGAATACGCCAATCGGGATCAACAGGGTACCAGGGAATACCTTTGAAAGTTTTCAAATCCTCCTTTTCCAACGGCGATGTGGCAGTGTCGGCAAACTCCCTGTCTTTGGCCTCCCGCTCTCTTATTACGATGTCAATGTAAGCCAGATTTTTAAAGCGTTGCTCCTCTTTTTCAACGTCGGGATGAAAAAACAACCGCGTCCAAATCCAGGCGACAAACTCGTTGCTTACGGTACGGAACCCTTTTGATGTGCGCCAAAAATGTGCCTCGTCGAATACTTTTTCCTTTGCCGCAATAATACCAAGCCTGTAGTTTTTGTCAAATACCAGATCGAACATGCGTTTGGTGCGTCGCGCGTGCACTCCCTCCGAATATATCAGCAGATTCTTTTCCCAGCCGGGATTTTGCTCAAATAGCAATTTGGTTGCAATGGCCGTGTTGAATGTCCTGTCGATGATAACACCCGAAGGAACCACAGCTTTGTAAATCGTATCTTCAAAACCGTGACCTTTTAAATAAGCTTCGGCAAGTTCGGCGGTATTGTCGTAGTTTGCATAAAGCCTGCGAAAGGTTACAGGCATGCCCGTAACAATCATGTGCTCAAAATGATGGCTTTTATAATATTGCATGGCCTCATCCAAAACATAGTCTCTTACCCAGCCTTCAATCACCATGGTTTTGGCCGGCACCTCCTCTTTTATGGTTAGAAACCTGTAAACATGCGTCAGCCAATAATACCCTGCAATCACCACCATAAACAGCAAAGCAAGATATGCCCAAACCGTGGGTTTTTTACATTTTTCTGTTTTAACAAATTTGATTTTCATTGTACTTGACGGGGATTGATTCTCTTAATTTTACAGTTCCAAAAATACAATAAATAGTGTAACATTAATTTTTAACCATGTTTTAAGATTTTTAAAGATTTTTTACGCTTTGTGACAGAATAATTTTTTTTTGAAAAAGCTTTAAGTTTTGTTATATTTGCATAAATAAACAAACATTTCAATTATTCTTAAATTATTATGGAAACTTTAATTAAATTTTCTTTCCTTTCATTAATTATCGCCGGCATTTCTTCATGCAATAACAAAAACAACAATCTACAGGTAACCGATTATCGTGCGGTTAATATTGTTTTTACCGACATGAATGGCGAAAAGTCTGAATTTCATTATGAATACAACAATAATAAATTTGTTAGAATGTCCGGTTCAACCTCGTCTGACAGTATTAAAACAGAATGTATTTATGGCGACTCCATTGTAGAGAATCATTATTCTAAAACCGGTAATGCCTGGGAATTTTCACATTCGGAAGTTTATAATGTAACTGACGGCAAACTGATTTCCAATGTATTGTACGATTCGCCAAATGCGACGGGAAACATTGATTTTATTTCGGAATTTAAATATGACAATAATAACAACCTCACGGAATATCATAACTATGATAAAAAGAACGACACATTATTGGAATCAGGTTCTGCCTCTTTTTTTTACGATACCGGAAACCACCTGTCGAAAACAACTTTGTATTTCAGAATACAACCTGACGAGGATATGGTTTTGTACGTCAAGCGTGAGTTTTCTTATTCCAATGATAAATTGAGTAAAGAATTAATTTATACCAACAATGACGGTTTGACCGTTCAGCTTACGGAAAAGAAGGAGTATTTCTATAACGGCGAATTATTGACCGGGATAGATGATTATACTTATAAAGACGGAAAATTTGAGCTTGCTTACAAAATAACATACAATTATGATGAGCACGGCAATATGATTAATAATAAAGCGGTATTTACTAACGGTGAATTGTTTTATTCCAACGATATAACTTACGAACCGGGCAAAACAAATATAAAATCTTATTATAATCCGTATGACGGCTCTTATTCTACCTACCCCGTTTTGGATGCCGTATCAAAACAGGCCGGAGTTGCTTTGCCTGGCCTTGGTCCGATTGAAAATGTAAGTACCCGGTTGGAAAGGGATTGATTTTCAAGTCACACCACCAACCCCTCATAATTCAGATCTGCCTTAGGCGGAGATGAATCTCCCTTCATGCTTCTTTTTCAGTTCAACATACGGTACGGATAACATTCGGGGATTCATCGGATATACCGGTAAACCTGACGGATTGAACGCCGGTTTGCGAGTTGGACTCCGTCAGGTTGAGAAAATTCTGCAATAAAATTAACATAATACCTGAATTCAATTAATTCCTTCACCGGTTTTGTCACGTTCCGACCCGCCTGAAGCGGGGAGGAATCTCTTTAACATTTATCTTATTATAAACATTTTGCCTCAGATCAACATAAATGTGGTTAAATCCATTGCAGATTCTTCGTTAGCCCCTTCCCACAGTCTTTCCTGTCGGCTCACTCAGAACCCGCCAAAACCTTACTCCTATTCGCTTTTCGCACCGCACTTCGCAAAGCTGCGTACAGTGCTATTTTTGCCGGTAATTTTTTTAACCTAAACATAACAAATCAAAGCTGTAATTAACACATTTTCAAAATGAAAAAAGTATCTTTATTTATCCTTATAATCCTTTTTGCAGGGATTTTCCAGCCGTGCGTAAACAACAATAACCCGCATCACAGAGGAAACAATCCGCATATGACCTCCAAACCCGATACAACAATACATTATCTACAGGAAAAGCATTTAAAAAACATAAAACAGTTGACGGCAGCAACCTGAGGCAGATAACGCACCTCGGCAAAGCCAACCGGGCACCTTTTTTTGCACCCGATGGCAAACGGATTATTTTCAGTTCGAACCACGCAGGAAAACGGGGTTTTGAATTTAACCTGTACATGATTAATGTTGACGGAACCGGCTTGGAACGCATTACTTACGAC
>JALVZH010000047.1 GCA_027022105.1 Bacteroidales bacterium
CAGTGGGAGAACCTTTTTTATGCATTGCGCGAAAAATTCGGCTATAAAGATGAGTTTTGGATTATTGACCCGGCATATATTAATGAAAACGAGCCGTTAAAGGCCAGCCTTTCGGAAAACATAAGCGATATCTATCAGGATATGAAGGATTTTGTTTTGCTGTATCAGAAAAACACGCTGGCAGCACGGCAAAATGCGGTAAGCGAAATAAGGAAACTGTTTGCCACACACTGGGGATACAGAATTACCAATATGATGCCGAAGGTTCACCACCTGATGCATGAGGACGAAGAGGAACCACCGGAGTTTTTGCAAACACTGGATATGCTGTGATTCGGGGAATACCTGCAACGGGGGATTGTGCGATGACAAAAAAAATTGCTCTTTTGCAACTAAAATAGAGGGAAAATATGACGTTGGCAGATTTAAAGACGGGAGAGAAAGGGATTATTGTTAAGGTTCGCGGAAGAGGCGCTTTCAGAAAGCGTATTATTGAAATGGGCTTTGTGGTTGGCAAACAGGTGATTGTTGTTCGCAATGCCCCGCTAAAAGACCCCATTGAATACAACATTATGGGGTATGAGGTGTCGCTTCGCCGCAGCGAAGCCGCTCTTATTGAGGTGGTAAAAGACCTTAAAGAGATTGACCAAAGCAATAATCACTTTGAAGGAACCCTGGAACTTGAGTCGGCACTGAACCTCGTGAAGCCGGTTCACAGCCGTGTTATCAATGTGGCGCTTGTAGGAAACCCCAACAGCGGCAAAACAACACTTTTTAATTACGCTTCCCATTCCAAAGAGAAAACAGGGAATTACGGAGGGGTTACCATTGACGCCAAAGAGGCAAAATTTCATTACAAAGGATATAATTTTAACCTTGTGGATTTGCCGGGAACCTATTCCATTACCAGTTATACCCCGGAAGAGCTGTTTGTCCGCGACCATATTATCAATCAGTTGCCCGATATCATTCTGAATGTGGTAGATACATCCAACCTGGAACGCAACCTCTACCTCACCACACAGCTCATTGATATGGATATGCGGGTGGTTATGGCGCTGAATATGTGGGATGAGTTCAGGGCTACGGGAGATGCGTTCGATTACGAATCGCTGGCCAGGATGATTGGTATTCCAATGGTGCCTACGGTAAGTTCAACGGGCGAAGGTATCCCGGAGTTGTTCGATAAAATGATTGCCGTGTATGAAGACAGGGAACCGACGGTGCGGCATATTCATATTAATTACGGCAAGCGTATCGAGATCTCTATTAAAGCATTACAGGAGCTAATCAGGAAGCCGGGCAACGAAGCTCTTACCGCAAAAGTTTCTCCCCGATACCTTGCGTTAAAACTGCTTGAAGGTGATGCGCAGGAAATAAAACGGGTAAAAGAGTATTGCATTAATGCAGATGAGATTCTTGATCTGGCAAAAGCAGAGAAAGAGCGTATTGAGGCATTGCACAATGAAAGCATGGAAACCGTGATAACCGATGCCAAGTACGGTTTTATAGAAGGGGCGCTCAGGGAAACATATAAAAAAGCCGATAACAGCGAGAACAAAATTACGAGAAGCAGGATTATTGATGCCATTGTAACGGATAAGATATTGAGCTATCCCATTTTTCTGTTTGCCATGTGGCTTACATTTCAGGCTACATTTTATCTTGGCGATTATCCCATGCAGTGGATTGAGTGGCTTTTTAACGAAACGGGAGAGCTGTTGAACCGCTGGCTGCCCGACAATGCATTCAGACATCTGTTGGTGGACGGAGTAATAGGCGGGGTAGGAGGGGTGATTGTTTTTCTGCCCAATATCCTGATTCTCTTCTTTTTCATTACTTTAATGGAGGCGTCGGGATATATGGCGCGTGTGGCTTTTATTGTGGATAAACTAATGCACAAGATAGGTTTGCACGGTAAGTCGTTTATCCCCATGCTCATGGGTTTCGGGTGTAATGTGCCGGCCATTATGGCTACCCGTACCATCGAAAGTAGGAACGACAGGCTGGTTACCATGCTGATTATACCGTTTATGTCGTGCAGTGCACGTTATCCGGTTTATGTGCTGATTATCAATGCCTTTTTCCCTTCTTACAGAGGGACTATCCTGTTCGGAATTTATCTGTTCGGGATATTTTTAGCAGGCATTGTGGCTTGGATATTTAAAAAGACACTGTTTAAAGTGCAAACCATACCTTTTGTAATGGAATTGCCTCCGTACAGAAAACCTAAATTTTCCTCCGTTTTGAAGCAAACATGGTTTAAAGGAGAACAATACCTGAAAAAGATGGGAACGGTAATATTGCTGGCAAGCATTATCATTTGGGTTTTGGGATTCTTCCCCATGGGTAAAAAATATGATACGGCATTGCAGGAGAAAATACGGCAAACCCAACAGGAATACGAACAAAAAGCAAAACTGAATTCTGTAAATCCGCAATTATTAAAAAAGCTTGAAGAGGAAAAGAATGAAAAGATAAAAGCCTTTGAGGATGAAACGGCAATGTTAAAGCAGAAAAATTCACTCATCGGACGTATCGGCAGGTTTATCGAACCGGTTATTCGTCCGTTGGGTTTTGAATGGAGGATGGGGGTATCGCTTATTGCTGGTTCGGCTGCCAAAGAGGTGGTTGTGAGTACCATGGGGGTTTTGTTCCCCAATAAATCGGGTGAAAACCTCACGCTGGCGGAACGGTTGCGAAACAGCAGATATACCTCGGGGCCCAAGGCGGGACAACGGGTATTTACACCATTAATCGCAATATCTTTTATGCTGTTTATTTTGATATATTTTCCCTGCGTTGCGGTGGTTGCCGCCATTAAAAACGAGTCGGGACAATGGAAGTGGTCGCTGTTTCTGGCAATTTATACAACTGCTCTTGCTTACATTATATCATTGATAGTCTTTCAGTTGGGGACCTTGTTGGGGTTCTGACCCAATTTTTTTCTTTTTACATGTTAATCGTTAGCTGAAAAATTATAAATTTGAAAAATCATAAAAACTGTTTGTTATGGGAGTTATTGACAGAGAGAAATTCATGGAAAACTTTCAATATTTCGATAAAGAGATTGTTAATGATATTATTAACATATTTATTGACGAGTATCCCGAAAGAATGGCTGCCCTTCAAAAGAATATCGAAGAAAAAGATTTTGAACAGCTACGGTTTAATGCCCACAGTTTGAAAGGAGTTATCGCCAATTTTGTGGCTCCCGAACCTCAGGATCTGGCCAGGACGCTGGAAATGAAAGGAAAGGAAAACGATCCGGGCGGACTGGAGGAGGTTTTTACCCGGCTGAAAGAGCAAGGCGATGTACTTCTTGAGGAGTTGAAAGAGTTGAAAAAGAATTTCGAGTAAGGCAATCGTATCCGCAGAGGTGTTTAATGTTAACTCATGTGGTAAAAGAGTTTTGAATAATTTGCTTTTTACCGCATGGTTTCTCATAATCATGGAAAATTACTCCTGTCTCCTTTGTAAATTTTTAGTAAAGGTCAATTGCATTACCCGATAACTGTAAAGCAACAACAGTTATATATTTGTCCGCCACATTTTCGGGTACATCAATAAACACCACACCGGGCACACTACTCCACCAGGGTTTCATTATTATTTTGTGCTTCGGTTTTGTGCCGTTTCCCACAACCCAAATGCTGTTTATTTTGTTTTTTATACCTTTCAGCATTATGGGGCCGTTGGGTCTGCCCGTTACGAACAGGTAAAGGATGTTTCCTTTTTTTGAGAGCGTTGTGGGGCCTGCATAATAGTCTCGTGGTATTCCGGCTTTGGTTCCGTAGATTGCATTTTTATGCTTTTTTGTCCATTTTCCCAGTTCCTTTAAAATATATACCTGTTGCTCGGGAATTGTACCGTCTTCTTTGGGGCCTATATCAAGCAGCAGCTTTCCGCCCATTGAAATGACATCGGTAAAGATGCGGATTACTTCGTAAGGTGTTTTAAAATTGGTGTCGTTGGGTTGATAACCCCACGAGTCGTTGGTGGTCATACACAATTCCCAGTACTTTTGTTCAGGTTTGTGTACAGGTAGTCCCTGTTCGGGTGTGGCATAATCGCCATATCCACGCAACCGGCTGTTAATGATTACGTTGGGATTTTTGCTTAGCAGCAGTTCCCTGATTTCTTTTGAGTGCCACTTTTCCGGGCTTTGTTCCCAGCCGCCGTCAAACCACATTAAGTCGGGGTGAAAATTATCCATCAGCTCTTCTATTTGTCCGAAGTTGAACCGTACAAAGCGATTCCAACGGACAGTGTCGTTTTTATAACGTTTTTCCGTGTGGGTAAAATTGGGATAATCGGGATGAGACCAGTCGAGCAGACTGTAATACAATCCCGTTTTAATCTTCTTTTTTCGCAGGTTTTCTACAAAGGGTTTAATCAGGTCGCGGCCGGCAGGTGTTTTTTTTACCACATTCAGGTCGCTCTGTTTTGTGTACCACAAAGCTACTCCGTCGTGGTGTTTGGTAGTGATTACCGCATATTTTGCTCCGCTTTGTTTTATCAGTTCGGCCCATTTTTCCGGATGATAGTTTTTAGCCGTAAATCCATCCAATTGTTTCATGTAATCTTCATAAGAGATATGGCCGTTGTAAAACGACCACGATTCATCAA
>JALVZH010000048.1:0-1411 GCA_027022105.1 Bacteroidales bacterium
GTTTTAATGAGGATTTATCTATCCGTAAAATCCCATGTTTTGTTTCAACGGTTGCCCATAGGGCCGAACTGTCGGAAGGTAAAACTGTAAAATGATATGGAACAAAATCCTTTGCTATGTATTTGATTGAGTTTTTGTTAAGGTCTATAATATTAATGCCCCAATAACCTCCTGCCCATAAATTGTCTCCCGTTTTGTATATGCTTCGAACGCTACCGAAGTTTAATTTAATTTTTTTGTTTCCTGTTTTTCCAAAAGTGTTGAAAAAGGAGTTATGAACCGAATATTTGTATAAGCCGTATCCGTTAGTGCCTATCCAGATTATTCCCTGATTGTCTTTATATAAATATCTTATTTCATCGGAATGTAAATCACAATTTTTGCTTTTGGAATTTAAATATCTTAATGTATTACTATTCAGGTTGTAACTGACAATCCCGTGTAAAAAGCTGGATATCCATAATATACTGTCATTTACAACCAACAACGAAACGGTAATATTGGCTATACCTTTTTCTTTTTCTTGTTCCGGTATCAAATTTACCTGTTTGTATTCATAAGTAAGGGTATTAAACAATATAAGGCCGGTATTGTATGTTGCAATTGCCATGTATTTATTGTCAATCATCTTTAAATCGGTTATTCTTACAGGCTCTTTTAAATCGTCAGTTTTAAAAGGATTATGATGTGCACTAATGGGAACATGTTCAGGTACTGAAGTGATGTTTTTTAAGAGGAACAAACCTTTTTGCAGTGAGCCAATCCATATTCTGCCGTAATAATCTTTTTCAAATGAAATGTTTTTTGAAAAAAATAACCCCGATAGTGAATCCTTTACTTTTTTTATTGCAACAGTAGTAAGTGTTTTGGTATTAATTATATCAATGGTACCGTTTTTATAACTGATATACATTTTGTTATCTGAACTATTGAAAAAAAGTGACGTAACAGATTGTTTGTGCTGGTATGTATTATGTTCCGTATTGTTTAATAATGCAAAACTGTCTTTTTCGGGGAAATAAATATTTAATCCGCTTTTTAAAGTACCTATCCAGATTCTTCCGTTATTATCTTCGGCTAATGAGGTGATTAAGTTGTTTCCAATGGAGTTGTTTCCTGTTTCGCTTTTCCGGTATATAATAAATTCCTTTCCATTATATTTATTAAGGCCGTCGTTTGTTCCGATCCATATAAATCCTCTGCTGTCTTTAAAAATAGCATTAATCGTATTCTGGCTTAACCCGTCGCGGGAGGATAAATAGTTAAAGTGAAGAAACTCCGATCCCGATACATCGTTAATTACAAAAAGTAAAACGAATATAAAAAAATTAGTTGTGATATGAGTAATCTTTTTTAAAAATAATCTCACAAATTCATGGTTTAAGTATAAGTAATAAATTCTTCTTTAAGT
>JALVZH010000048.1:1421-2378 GCA_027022105.1 Bacteroidales bacterium
TCTTTAAGTAACGGCTCACCCCTGTACCTGCGGAAAAGCTGTATGGTTGTAACAACATCTTTCTGACAATAAGTTACAATTCTTTCCAGATCGTGTGTTTCCCAGTAAACTTTCCCCACATCCGCACCCGAAATATCATCCTTAGGAGTAGGAATACCGAAAATAGTGGCCAGCAGTTCCAGCGAGGTATAGTGCTTGTAATCGCCGAATTTCCATAACTCCATAGTATCTAAGTGCTGCACCTCCCATGGTTTTTTGCCTGCAAGATCAAGAATATCAGGTATTTTTATTCCGTTCACAAGCATTCTCCGGGCAATGTAGGGAAAATCAAATTCCTTAGCATTATGACCGCACAACAGGTGGCGGGGTTCGTTATAGTGTTTCTGCAGCATTTCTGCAAATTCGGCAAGGAATATCTTCTCGTCGTCTCCGTAAAACGATTTTATACGGATGGTATTTCCACTGACAAAACCGCATGAGATACACACGATTTTTCCAAATTCGGAATAGATAGCCGCATTATCATACAACTCTTCGGATGTGGCCTCAGGGTCTAAATGTTTCAGGTGTTTTGCTTTTTTGTTCCAGAGTTTCCGAATGTTCTCCGGAGCTTTGGTATAATCGGAATAAGCAGGTACCGTTTCTATATCCAGAAAAAGTACGTTATCTATTCTTATCTTTTCAAGCATTGATTTTTTTTGTTGCTAATATACAACAAAATGAGGGATTATAACAATACATGCCGGGTGATATATCTTTTTGTATCACCCAAAGAGAGGAAAAAAGGAAATAAATCTACTTTTTCTTTTTAAAATACCTTTTCTTAGGCATGTTTTTGGGATCTTCAGCAATTTTATAACACTCTTCCAAAGTCAGTTTCTCAGGTTCCGTTCCTTTGGGAAGCTTATAGTTTTGCTTGTCGATAACCAAATAAGCGCCATATCTGCCGTTTAGCAG
>JALVZH010000048.1:2388-14523 GCA_027022105.1 Bacteroidales bacterium
GTTTAGCAGTTGAACCTTTTCATCTTCGGGAAAAGTTTTGATAATTTTATTTTTTTCGGCTTTGCGTTTTTCCTCTATGAGTTCAACAGCTCTTTCCAGCGAAATGGTAGCAGGATCATCGGGTTTTTTAATTGAGAAAAACTTGTTGTCGTGTTTTACATAAGGCCCGAAACGGCCAATGGCAACGGTAACCTCTTTGCCCTCGTATTCTCCCAGCGACCGTGGGTAATCAAAGAGTTTGAGTGCTTCTTCAAGAGTGATGGTTTCGAGGCTCTGGCCCGGGCGCAATCCTGCAAATTTCGGTTTTTCATCCGATTCGGTATCGCCTATCTGTGCAATGGCACCGTATCTTCCTATTTTAACATATACGTTTTTTCCGGTTTTGGGGTCTTGTCCCAGCAGGCGTTCACCGCTGAATTTTCCCGAACCGCTTTGCGTCTCTTCAATTTTTTGGTGAAACGGCCCGTAAAAAGCCTTAATCATCTTGTTCCACTCTTTTTTGCCGGCGGCAATCATGTCGAACTCTTTTTCCACATTGGCTGTAAATCCGTAATCGATTATATCATCGAAAAATTGAATAAGGAACCGGTTTACCAGAACACCTATGTCGGTAGGGAACAATTTGGCTTTTTCATTTCCTACCGTTTCGGTTACAACCTTATGACTTATTTTTCCGTTTTCAAGGCTGAATGTCTCTATTTTACGTTTTTCACCGGGGCGGTTCTCTTTAACCACATATTCCCGTTTTTGAATGGTGGAGATGGTTGGAGCATAGGTAGAAGGACGTCCGATTCCTAACTCCTCCATTTTACGAACCAGACTAGCCTCGGTATATCGCGGGGGAGCTTTTGTGAACTTCTGGGCGGCAGTCATGCTTACCAATGAGAGTTTGTTCCCTTTTTTCAACGGGGGAAGCAGCGATTGATCTTCATTGTTCTCCTCGTCTGTACTTTCGCTGTAAACTTTAAGGAAACCGTCAAATTTAACCACCTCTCCGGTAGCAACAAACATTTTAGCGGCTGCTGTTGAGGCGATTTCAACACTTGTTTTTTCCAGTTTGGCATCCGCCATTTGCGATGCAATGGTGCGTTTCCAGATAAGTTCGTAAAGACGTTGTTCATCAGATGTTCCGTCAATTGTTCTGTTGCTGATGTAAGTAGGCCTGATGGCTTCGTGTGCTTCCTGGGCTCCTTTGCTTTTGGTTTTGTAGTTTCGCGGTTTGGAATACTCCTCACCAAACTGTTTTATTATCTCTTCTTTTGCGGTGTTTATGGCCAGACTTGAGAGGTTAACCGAATCGGTACGCATGTAAGTTATTTTTCCCGACTCATACAGATTTTGTGCAATGCGCATGGTATTGGCTACGGAAAAACCGAGTTTTCTGGATGCTTCCTGCTGTAAGGTAGAGGTTGTGAAAGGTGGTGCAGGCGACCTCCTGGCCGGTTTTTTGGAAATGGATGCTACCTCGTAACCGGCACCGATGTGTTTCTCGAGAAATGCTTTTGCCTCTTCTCCTGTTTTAAAACGCTCGGCATATTCCGCTTTGAATTGTTTGGATTCGGAACCGTCCTCAAGGGTAAATTCAGCTACGATCCTGTAAGAAGATTCCGGTTTGAAGTTTTTAATCTCCTCTTCGCGTTCGACAATCAAACGTACGGCCACCGACTGAACACGTCCGGCCGATAACGACGGTTTTACTTTTTTCCATAACAAAGGCGAAAGTTCATACCCTACCAGGCGGTCGAGAACACGGCGGGCCTGTTGTGCATAAACCAGGTTCCTGTCGATATTACGCGGGGTTTCAATGGCTTTTAGTATTGCATTTTTCGTAATCTCATGAAAAACAATTCTGCGGCTTTTTGCCTCATCTAATTTCAAGGCTTTAAACAAATGCCACGAAATGGCCTCCCCTTCACGGTCTTCATCGGAAGCCAGCCAAACGGTTTCAGCTTTTTCCGACAGTTTTTTTAGCTCCGAAACCACTTTCTTTTTATCCGGGCTGATTTCATATTGCGGTTCAAAGTCATGTTCTACATCAACACTAAGTTTGTTTTTATTTAAATCCATAACATGACCGTAGCTCGACCGTACCGTAAAATCTTTTCCTAAAAAATTTTCAATGGTCTTTGCTTTTGCAGGAGACTCGACAATAACCAGGTTTTTTGACATACTTATGAGTTAGTTTAATGTTTTGAACGAAAAATGCGGTGCAAAAGTAATATATTTCACAGTAAAAAATAAAATGCTTAAAATAAAGAGGTAAACAGAAGGGTATAATGGCTGTTTCCTGCTTTGATTTTTATATTCAATAGGTTCAAATGTTCAAAATTTATTAGAAACTGGTGCAACAGATTTCTATACATTGGATAAAAAAGTCTGAAGATTCTCAAACTTATTGTGATAATCTTTGATAGATGCTTCTATTACCTGGTATGCCTCTTCCTTTCCGTAAACGTGCGTGATTTCCACGTCTATTTTTTTGCCGGGAAGGTCTTTGTATGTTAAAAAATAGTGTTTCAGGCGATCTATTACCAATTCGGGAAGTTCGGAAATATCCTGAATAGAACTGTAAAAGGCGTCATTGTTGAGAACAGCCACAATTTTGTCGTCGGCTTCGTTGCCGTCAATCATTCTGAAACCACCAATGGGTCTTGCCCGTACAAGGATATCGCCGTGGGCAATGGCTTTTTCGGTAAGTACGCAAATATCAAGCGGGTCGCCGTCACCAACGATGTCATTGCGCTTGGTTTTTTCGTTACACAATGTGGCTACGTGTTTTGCGCAATAGGTTTGCGGGATAAAACCGTAGAGTGCGGGAACCACGTTGGAATATTTTTGCGGGCGGTCAATCCGTAAATACCCCGACTCTTTGTCCACTTCATACTTAACAGTATCGGTAGGAACCATTTCAATGTATGAGGTTAATATTTCGGGGGCATTAGGGCCTATATCCACACCATGCCACGGGTGCGATTTGTATCTCAGTCCCATCAACTTTCCGATGGGGTCCATTAATCTGTTTGACATAGTTACTACTGGTTTTGTGTGTTATTTTAAATTAACTGTTTCGATCTCTTCAAAAGTATCAGGATTGATTACCCTCAGTATCACAGAGTTTCCGTTAACATCAAAAAGCATCAGAGCATATTGTGTGGTGTATTTTTCCACATTTTTTGTCCATGGCAGTTGTTGCAATCCGTAATATGGTGCGCCGGCCGAGCCGTTGGTAATCTGCCAGAAAGGTCTTGAAATCTTTGTTCTTTTTCCATGATAATTTTTCGGATATCGTGGCATGTCATCTGTAATTTTCAGCCTTGTGTAGTTGTGTTCGTCGCCGCAAAGCAATGCAAGAACTTTCGGGCTTCTGTTAATCAGAATATCAAGAAACTCTTCCCTCCGCTCAATAATACCCTTTTTTACGGGTTTGCCTGCCACGTAAGGTCTCACTTCGTTGTTGCCACCATACCACATGTCATCGCCGGCATGTCCGGCATTGGGAAAAGCGGGTGTGTGCAGTGTTACGAAAATGTGATCGATATTCGGGTTTTTATCCAGATTGTCAATTGTTTGCTGCATCCATTTCAGTTCGTTATCCATTACATACCCATGAACATTACCGCTTGTCATGGGTATTTGATTTTCATCAGGGGTGTACCAGTAGTTGGAATTTAAAACCACAAATGCAATGTTGTCATAAATGTAATAATATGAGGTCTCTTTGTAGGGAGGGAAATCTTTGGATGATTTGTCAGGATCATAATAAGCGCCGTCTTCACTGAAGGGGCCGTTTTCGGGATTAACAAATTCCGATGCAAAAACAGCTTCGTCCGAATTGATGCCGAACGGAAATTTATCAACCGAGATACCGTATTTTGAACCATTGTCAAACACCGTGAGCAGGGCTTCATGGTTTCCGGGAGCTATATTAAACGGTATGTAATGCCAATAGGGTTCCATGGTCTTTTTCCAGTTGGTGTATTCAAGTTTGTGCTTTCCAATGCTGTTGGAATAACCACTGATAAGGTCGCCGGTAAACTGCATAAAACGTGCATTTTCTTTCACCGCAAGTGCAGCCATTTTTTTTATAATATAGGCATTTACACCAAAAAGATCTCGCTCTCCGCCGCCGCTTCCTGCTCTTGAATCACTGGCATAAGCAAAAGTAAACCCGGTACGGCTTCCTGACTTTGGCGCAGTTCTGAAATTGAAGGATTCCTGATAATCGCCATAGTGTACGGTGTATTGGTATTCGGTATCAGGTTTTAATCCTTTAATGGTTATCTCGTGGTGCATGTCACCGAGCATGTTCCCCATTTTTTGTCGGGCAGCATGATATTTGTTACCGTTTACTTCAACATACGGCGTGCAGGGTCGGTTGGTGTTGAACCATACCACCATGCTTGTGGCGGTTTGTTTATTAACGAACGGCCCTTCTGTGATGGTCAAATCCGGTTCAAAAGGGCCTTTGCCTTTCACATTAATTTTGCCGTCGTATATAAGTTTGCCACTGCTGTTTGCAATGCGGTAGCCAAGAGTTAGTCTTCCTGTTTCTTCGTAATTTGCAATGTCGTAACGGCCGCCCATCTTTTTCAGGTTAATTTCCGCTTTTCCTTTCTCTATTTTAGCTGTTTTCTTGAAAAGAACAGGGTAGGGGAAGCGGTTTCCAGGTGTAGCATACAACCCGTAGTAAATAGTACCGTAAAATTTATCGTTGTTAAAATCGAAAGACAGACCGTCTTGGGTACCTGCAGGAGTAATGGTAATGTTTTCTAAAGTATAAAATGTATTGTCTTTTTTCAGTGGGGCGAGGTCACCTCTTTTCGATTGATAATACAGGTTCCCGTTTTTCTCAATAATATTACTGTAAATTTTCGGGACAATGCTGTTTTTTCTTGGTGATGTTACCTGCTCTTTTTGAGCTGAGCAACTAATAAAAGAAAAGAGAATAAAAAGGATTAAATAATTTTTCATTTGTTTGATATTTATAATTTGAAACTGTTTTATCTTTATTGCCATAATGCAATTTTAATTAAACTTATCAATAAACCTAAATTAACGAAGAAAGGAGTGGTAGTCACCTTTTAATCCAACCGGTTCGGCAACTCTGATTTGATGAACAATTTCAATACTGTTCCGGGCGTCAGCTATTCCAAAGCCGTTATTCCGTAAAATGTTTTTATAGCTTTCGGTATGCAGGTCGGTAAATCCTCCGCTAAATTCGATCTCTTCATTATCAATCTTAATTGACCGGTAAGTTGGTTGTCCGTTTTTTACAGCCGTTTCAGGCAGGTCGGAACGGTCGAGGCTCAAAAACCACTTGACATCCGCTTTTTCAAGGCTGAGAAATCCGGCAGCCTTATGCTCTTCTTTTAAATGAACTTTGCTTTCTTTTAATCCCCCGAAAATCCAGGTAAGCATATCAAAAAAATGTATCCCGATATTGGTATATACGCCTCCGGCCTTTGCCATATTCCCTTTCCATGAATAGTAATACCATTTGCCGCGTGAAGTGATGTAGGTCAGTTCAATGCTGTGCTTTTTGTTGTCCGGCATGGTATCAATCTTTTTCTTAAGTTTTATTATGGAAGGGTGAAGCCGCAATTGGAGAATTGTATTAATCTTTCTGCCGGTTTCTCTCTCTATTTCTTCGAGCCCGTCCAGATTCCAGGGATTTAAAACAAGCGGCTTTTCGCATATGGCATGAGCGTCATTGCGTAATGCAAGCCGTATATGCGCATCGTGCAGGTAATTGGGCGAACAAATGCTCACATAATCTACCTTGTTTACTTTATTGCGTCTTAATTTATCAAGGTGCCTGTCAAATCGCTCCGGCTCGGTGAAAAAATCGGCATTTGGGAAATAAGTGTCAATAATCCCGACACTATCAAAAGGATCCAAAGCGGCAATAAGTTCATTACCCGTATCTTTAATCGCTCTCATGTGTCTCGGAGCAATGTATCCGGCAGCACCTATCAGTGCGAATTTCTTTGACATAACTGTTTAGTAAAAATTATGTGCAAAGATATACCTTTCCAATAAAAAAGCCCCGAAAAGTTCCGGGGCTTTCATTTTATACCTTATTGAATAATCGTTTTGTAAACGACTTCTTTTTGTCGGGTTTGTCATCGGTGTAATATCCGTAACCATATCCGTAACCATATCCGTAACCATATCCGTATCCGTAACCATAGCCATAGCCATATCCGTAACCATAACCATAACCTCCTGCAAGGTTAATATCGTTAACTACAATACTCATCTTGAATCCTCTTTCTTCAATATCGCGGATAATGGAGGCGAATACTTTCTTATTGGTGAATCCCTGACGGACAAGGAAGATGTTTACATCGGTAAACGGCATTAAAAGGAAAGCATCGGTAACCAGTCCTACCGGCGGGGTGTCAATAATGATATAGTCATACCGCTTCTTGAGTTCGTCAAACATTTCCTTGTTTTTGTCCGAAGCAATCAACTCAGCCGGGTTGGGCGGAACAGGACCTGCCATTATCAGGTCCAGGTTATCAATTACTCCCGAAGGCTGGATTATATCATCAATGGTTGCTTTGTTTATAAGGTATGATGTAATTCCCAAACGGTTGGAAACTTTAAAATCCTGGTAAATCTTCGGTTTACGAAGGTCAAATCCCAAAAGAACCGTTTTCTTTCCGTACTGGGCATAAATACTGGCGAGGTTCATCGAGACAAAAGTTTTACCTGCACTCACCATGTCAGCAGTTACCATAATGGTAACCTGCTCTTTGCCCTGAACCAAGTACTGAATATTGGTACGTAATGAACGGAAAGATTCCGAAATGCTTGATTTTGGCGATGTTGCTACTACGATTTGAGAATCTTTATTGTTGTGCAGCAACTGACCGATAATGGGGAACTTGGTAACACTTTCAATATCCTTACGCTCAACAATTTTGTCATTGAAGTAGTCTTTTGCAAGTACATAAACGATGGGGAATCCGATACCCAGGATCAGTGCAATTAAATAGTTCAGCGATTTTTTCGGGAAAACAGGTTCGTTGTCAACATCCGAACGGGCAATGTCAACAATTTCGTTGTCGGGCATATTAGAAGCTTTGGTAATTTGTGCCTCCGACCGTTTTTCCAAAAGGTAGGTGTATATGTTGTCGGCAAGGTCGAATTTTCTTTTGTAATTAAACAGTTCGCGTTGAGTTACCGGCAATTCGCTTGCCTTTTTTGAAATCTCATCAAGCTGTTTGTCAATGCTGGCAATGCTTTCATTGGAGTTTTTAATAATGTTACTTACATTTTCAAGTATGGCATTCTTTGTATTTTGAATTTGAGTATTGATACTGATAACCGTAGGGTTTTTTTCAGTAGAAGTTAGTAATGCTTCAGCTTTCTTATTGTAAAGCTCAATCAACTGTGCTACAAGGGCGTTAAGCGCGGGGTCTTCAATACCCATTGCCGAAGGAGCAATCAGGTTGTTCAGATTGGCTTCATTTTTTTTAATGTAATTTTGCAGGTTACGATAGTATTGTGACTTGACAAGAAGTTCCGCCTTTTGTTTTTGCAAATCGCTCATGTATTCAAAAACCTGTTGCGATTGGAATGAAATGTCCATTACCTCTTTTTCAGACTGGAAATTCTGCAAATTGAGTTCTGCCTTGGTCAGGGTATCCGAAATAACAGCCAATTGCTCATTAATAAATCTAATGGTATTTTCGGCAATCAGGTTTTTCTTTTCCAGATTTCTTTCCAAATATTCATGGGTCAGCGTATTAAGGAAAGCAACAGCTTTGTCGATATTTTTGTATTTTAGTTTTATTTCGAGTATTGAGGCTTCTCTGTTAATAGGTTCAATGTCAAACCCCCTGAAAAGTTTTGTTAAACTTAAATAATCCGTAAAAACGAATTCATATTTTTTATCGAGATCGTCTTCGGGGTCGAATTTATCATTTAAGATGATTTTAAAGCGGTTGTATTTAGAGCTTACCTCTTCTCCAAAACGGTGTTTCGACTTATAATTTACTTTTACAAATTTGTCTTTTAGTATTTTGGCTTTGGAGAAGTCGTATTTGCTGATTAATTCGCCTTCCGCTTCAATTTGATATTCATCTTTATTTAGAAAAGTCAATGTGTATTTCAATCCTACAGCCTGGGGTACAGTAGAATCGTAAACTATGGTAAAAGGTGACTCTTTGTATAACTCCGTACTAATTAGTCCCTCATCTTCATAATAGGATACTTCGAAATCCAGTTTTTTAATTGCCCTGTACGAAAGCGAAAATGAGCTGAGTATTCCTATCTCATTTTCAACATTTTGTTGTGTGTTGGATAATCCTATCCCGATCAATGCAGAGGGGTCGAGTTTCGATTTGTCATCTTTAATCAATACGGTAGAGTGTACCTCGTAAACAGGGTTTGTATATTTATTAAAAAGGAAGGCCACCATAACGGCAACAAAAATGGATATCCCAAACAGATACCAGTATCTGACAAATTTAAAAAACAACGCTTTAATGTCTATTGATTCTTCCTGTTGCTGTTGAATGTTTTCGTAATTTTCCACGGTTGTTATTTTAACATTAAATGAAATGAGGATTTATTATTTGAAATAACCAAGAATCAGTATGGTTGTTGAAATTGCACCGAACACAACGCCGTACGGGAATTGTGCAAAAGTAAACTGTTTCCCTTTTACAGGCTCAACATAAACGATATCATTGGGTTTTAAGTAAAAATATTCCGAACTTAAAATAGAACGCTTGGTCATGTCAAGATATTTAACTTCCGAACCTTCTTTGGTTTGCCGAATGATAGCAACTTTATCGCGATTGGCAAAATCAGTTAAATCTCCGGCCATTGAAACAGCCTCAAAAAGGTTGATGTTGTTTTGGTAAATTTTATATTGCCCCGGTCGTTTTACCTCTCCCAAAAGTGTAATATTAAAGTTTACAAGTTTTACAATGATAACCGATTCTTTTAAGTATTCACCCAGTTTCTCTGTTAGAAGAATTCTGATTTCATCAACGGTCTTTCCTTTAACGGGAAGTTTTCCTACCAACGGAAATTCTACATTTCCATCTTCAGAAACTGTATAACTGTTAAGGTAAACTGATGCATCGGAAGCAATATTGTTGGTATATCGACCACCCAGCGGGTTAAGCAGAATGTTGGTCTTTTCATCCAGACTTACAACCCGAATGTACAGGTTGTCCCCGGGCTGGATTCTGTAATCGATTTTTTTCTCGTTAACAAAGTTTTTCAGTGTGTCGCTTTCATTTTTTATCTGCATGTACAGCATCTTTTTTTGCGGGACACAGGAACTGAAAAGAACGGATAACAAACCAATCCAAAAAATCGACTTTAAGGATAAACTAAAATATCTTTTCATGTAATATTGTTTTGAATACATCATAAATGGAGGCTACAAAAGTAAATAAATTTTGCAGAATCCCTAATTTAAAAAATTAAAATGACGCAGGCAGATACAAAAATCATACCTTATATTTACCATGTAGAACCCTTTCAATAACTAACGGGAAATGAGTATATTCAAGTTGATGGACTTTTTGTGCAAGCGATTCGGGAGTATCGTTTTCGGATACCGGACATGTAAATTGTGCAATAATATCTCCTTTATCGTACTCCTCGTTAACCCAATGGATGGAAATACCGCTCTTTCTATCTCCCGAGTTAATTACAGCCTTATGAACGTGCATTCCATACATTCCTTTACCGCCGTAATTAGGTAAAAGTGCAGGGTGTATGTTTACAATGCGGTTGTTAAAACTTTCAATAATTTTTACGGGAACTTTCCACAAAAAACCGGCTAAAACAATCAAATCGGGGTCAATCTGTTTTAAACGGGTCAGAACCTCATCTTTATTATAAAACGACTCCTTATTAAAAGTGGAAACAGGAACATTCAGGTTTTTTGCTCTTTGAATTACGCCTGCATTCGGGTTGTTTGTAAATATTTCCTGAATGATTACGTCTTTTTTTTCCTTAAAATATTTAATAATGTTTTCCGCATTGGTTCCGTTACCCGATGCAAACAGCACAATCTTTTTCATTTTAAACAGATATAGATGTACATTTTTTTGCGAAAATAGAGAAACTTTTACTCTGTTTTACTTTGAGGATAAATGAAGTTGAGATACTATGTTTCACATAATCAAATACTAAAATGAAATATTGAGGAAAAATTTTCTCTTTTTTTTGTATATTTGAGCATTAATGCATTACTTTGCAGCCTGTTTAACTAAAAAATTTATTCATATGTCAGACATTCGTTCAAGAGTTGTAAACATTATTGTTGACAAACTGGGAGTAGAAGAAAGTGAAGTTACCAATGAAGCTAGCTTCACTAATGATTTAGGTGCTGATTCGCTGGATACGGTAGAACTTATTATGGAGTTCGAAAAAGAGTTTAATTTGTCGATTCCTGACGAAGAAGCTGAAAAGATCGAAACTGTTGGCGACGCCATTAAGTACATCGAAGATCACCAGTAGAAAGTTAGTTTTATGGAATTAAAGCGAGTAGTTGTTACCGGTCTTGGCGCAATTACTCCCATTGGCAATACTGTTGAGGAGTTCTGGTCTTCGCTGCTTCAAGGAAAGAGCGGAGTAGCCGGGATTACCCGGTTTGACGCATCAAAGCTCAAAACCCGGATAGCTGCTGAGGTTAAGGGCTTTGATGCGCAACAGTATTTTGGCCGGAAGGAGGCGCGCAAATTTGATCGATATGCACAGCTCGGTGTTGTTGCTGCGACACAGGCAGTGGAAGATGCCGGCTTGAACAGCGATACCATTGACGGAAACAGGGTTGGCGTTATCTGGGCTTCCGGAATCGGAGGTCTTGATACATTTACCGACGAGGTAAGCAATTTTGCCCTTGGTAACGGAGTGCCCCGTTATAACCCTTTCTTTATACCAAAAATGATTGCGGATATTTGCGCAGGTCATATTTCGATGAAATTCGGGTTCAGAGGGCCGAATTTCGCAACCGTTTCGGCATGTGCATCGTCGGCAAATGCTCTGTCCGATGCTTATAATTACATCCGGCTGGGCAAAGCAAATGCTTTTGTTGCCGGAGGATCTGAAGCTGCCGTATCCATAACTGGAGTGGGGGGGTTTAATGCTATGCATGCCATTTCCACAAGAAATGATGACCCCGAAACCGCATCACGTCCTTTCGATAAGGATCGTGACGGATTTGTAATTGCCGAAGGCGGCGCAGGTCTTGTTTTTGAAGAACTGGAACATGCCCTCGCCCGCGGAGCAAAAATTTATGCCGAAGTTGCCGGTGCAGGGCTTTCGGGAGATGCATATCATATGACAGCACCTCATCCCGAAGGATTAGGTGCCTATCTGTGTATGGAGGCCGCTCTGCAGGATGCCGGTCTCAAACCCGACGAAATTGATCATATCAATACACACGGAACTTCAACTCCTGTTGGCGATGTTGTTGAACCAAAGGCTATTGTAAATCTTTTTAAAGAGCATTCCTACAAAATCAGTATCAACTCCACAAAATCAATGACCGGTCACTTGTTGGGTGGTGCAGGTGCGGTGGAAGCAATTGCAGCTTTACTGGCTGTAAAAAATGATATAGTTCCTCCGACAATTAATCACTTTACCGATGATCCGCAAATTGACAATAAGCTCGACTTTACTTTTTGGAAGGCAAAGGAGAGGAAGGTAAATGCCGCTTTGAGCAATACATTTGGTTTTGGCGGTCACAATGCCTCTATCATATTTAAGAAATTTGAAAAATAAAAACCGTTTGTTTTGTCTGTACTAAACATTTGGCGGTTTTATTTTTCATCAGATAAAGAATTAAGGCAATATATAAAAAACATTTTCGGGTTTTATCCCGGAAATGTTTTTTTGTATAAACTGGCATTGCGCCATAAATCGGCCACCATAAAAAGCATACACGGCTCCAAAATAAACAACGAACGCCTGGAATATCTCGGCGATGCAGTGTTGGGTCTGGTTGTTGCCGATTATCTTTTCAAAAGATTCCCATTTAAAAATGAAGGTTTTCTTACCGATATGCGTTCCAAAATGGTGAGCCGCTCTTCCTTAAACAAACTTTCGGGAAAAATAGGCTTAAAAACTTTAATGACCATCGGTTCCAACGAAAAACACTTT
>JALVZH010000049.1 GCA_027022105.1 Bacteroidales bacterium
CAGCAAATGCAACCCCGCTGGAAAAGAGTCCTTGGTACTACATCCTCGGGTTTGGGTGAAGCATTGGGGCAGCTGTATGTGGAAAAATATTTCCCGCCAGAATCGAAAGAGCGTATGCTGCATTTGATATCAAACCTCAGAAAAGCATTTGCCGAAAGAATTAAGAACCTGGACTGGATGAGTGAAGAAACCAAAGAAAAAGCACTGGAAAAACTGGAAGCCATTACCGTAAAAGTGGGATACCCCGACAAATGGAAAGACTACTCTTCGCTGGAAATTGTCCCTGACAATTATTATCAAAATGTACGCAATGCACGTGAATTTGCATTTAATTACAACCTGAACAAAATAGGAAAACCGGTTGATAAAACCGAGTGGGGCATGACACCGCAAACCGTAAATGCCTATTACAACCCTTCCAACAACGAGATTGTATTTCCCGCCGGAATTTTACAACCCCCGTTCTTTGACAAAGACGCCGACGATGCCGTAAACTACGGTGCCATAGGTGTGGTTATCGGCCACGAAATGACCCACGGTTTCGACGACCAGGGCAGGAAATACGATAAAGACGGTAACCTTAACGATTGGTGGACCGAAGAAGACGCACAACGGTTTAATGAAAAAACCGGAAAACTGGGGAAATTGTACGACCGATATACACTGCTCGATTCGCTGCACATCAACGGAAAACTGACCATGGGGGAAAACATTGCCGACCTTGGCGGTTTAAACATCTCTTACCTGGCTTTTCAAATGGCACTCAACGGCAAAACACCCGAACCCATTGACGGGTTTACCGCCACACAACGCTTTTTTATGGGCTATGCACAGGTTTGGCGGCAAAACATCCGTAATGAAGAGCTGATAAAACGTTTGAAAACAGACGTACACAGTCCGGGAGAAGCAAGGGTAAACATACCGCCTTTCAACATGGAGGTGTTTCTTAAAGCATTTGATATTAAGCCCGGCGATAAGCTGTATATAAAACCGGAAGAGCGTGCCGTCATCTGGTAAAAAGCGAATTATCTTCATTTACAAGGAAATACAGCTGCTTGCGTTCTCATTAAAACATACACTGAAAAATTCGTGTACCTTTGCGGTATGAAACGGTTTGCAAAATTTATCCTGAAACTTTTCGGATGGAAACAGGAAGGGCAATTTCCCACACAATACAAAAAGCTGGTAATTCTTGAAGCACCCCACACATCAAACCTCGATTACTTTATCGGGATGATGTTTATTTATGCGGCAGGTGTCAAGGTAAATGTAATCATAAAAAAGGAGGCTTTTTTTTGGCCTTTGGGTAAACTGCTCAAAAAAGCCGGCGGCATCCCCATAGACAGGGAAGGAACCAAAAACAAGGTGGAAACCATTGCCGGACTGTTTAACAAATACGACAAGCTAAACCTGGCCATAACACCCGAAGGAACACGCTCGTACAACGATACCTGGCGAAAAGGATATTACTACATTGCCCTTAAAGCCGGCGTTCCCATTTTGTTAACATCCATTGATTACAAACATAAAACGGGGAAATTCGGCCCCGTTATCTTCCCCACAGGCGATTACGAAAAAGACTTTAAACAAATAGAAGAATTTTACAAAGGTGTCAACGCCCGCTATCCCGAAAAATACAACCTGAGTGATATGTATCTGAAAAAGAACTAATTTTGTTTAACTGAAAAACATAACACCATGAAACGTTACTCGATAATTTTAATTACAACGATTGTTATGATGTTTGTGCCATATTACTCAACGGCGCAACAGTATCAACCTTTACCCGATTCAAATGCTTCGTGGATTATTGAATATGATGATGGTTTCG
This sequence comes from Bacteroidales bacterium, assembly GCA_027022105.1. Taxonomy (GTDB): domain Bacteria; phylum Bacteroidota; class Bacteroidia; order Bacteroidales; family F082; genus Sulfidibacterium. Next base: position 1,832 of record JALVZH010000049.1, read on the forward strand.
GAGGCACCTATTTTGGAAGATTTTTATTGTCGCCGGAACATGACGACACGGTAATAAATTCAATAAGTTACACAAAAATTTATTACCAGTTAATGGATAATGACACTGTATATTACGGTGCTTTCCGTAATGCCGGAAACGGGAAATCATATTTTATTAAAAGGTTTACCAGTGATGAGCACCTGTTAAGAGACTTTTCGAAAAATACCGGAGATACAATTTATGATGTTGATTATGAATATCAACTGGATGATCAATGGATACTTGATTTTATTGTTGACTCCACGGATTTTGTGGAAAGTGGTCCATATACTTTGAAAATTATGTATTTAAATACCGTTGTTGAGGATACGATACCTGAGCAGGGATATGAACCACTGGTTTGGATTGAAAAGACAGGATGTTTTGCAGGAGGAATAGTAAATAGTTTTTCAGGAGGACTTGGTGCAATAACGTTTTATTGTATGCAATACAATGATACCATTTATTTCAATAATCCAGGGGCATGGTGGTTTATAAAAGAACAAATAACTTATCAAAACGGCCAATGTATTTATCCTGTGGGTATAGAAAACAGCAGCATGGATGCCGGTATCAAGATTTCTCCCAATCCTTTTACAAACCGGTTAACTGTTAGCAACATTCCCGATATTGATGAAATTGAAATAAAAATCATAAACATTTTGGGTCAGGTTGAATATAGCAAAAGGCTTATCAACTTCCGGCAACCCTCTATGACAATAAATACTGCACAGTTAAATCCCGGTATTTTTATTTTAAAAATTATTTCGCACAACAAATTATTATTATCGCGAAAAATTGTAAAGAAATAAAACGGTCAACCGCCGGATTAAAGCTATTGTCAGGCCGTAAAAATCAATTACATATCCAAAACCTTTTACTCAGTTTCCGTTAAATGTTTTAACAAAAAATCCGTCATCTTTTTATACAGGTGGTACCGTGTGTTTCCGCCGTAAATCCCGTGGTTTTTATTGGGATAAACCATCATGTCGAACTGTTTGTTCGATTTTACCAATGCCGTAATCAAATCCATGGAATTTTGCGGATGTACATTATCGTCGGCACTGCCGAAACACAGCAGATAATTTCCTTTAATTTTGTCAGTGAAATTGATGGGCGAATTGTCGTCGTATCCCTTGGGATTGTCCTGAGGTTTGCGCATATAACGCTCGGTATAAATGTTATCGTAATAGCGCCAGTTGGTAACGGGGGCTACTGCCACGGCGGCAGAAAAACGGTCGGCACCTTTGGTAATGGCCAGCGTTGACATAAATCCGCCGTAACTCCAGCCGAACATGGCAATACGGCTGCTGTCTATATAATCGTATTCACCAAGTATCCTTGCAGCTTCTATCTGGTCGGCAATCTCATATTTTCCCAGTTGCAGGTAGGTCATCTTTTTGAAAACCTGTCCCCGGGCACCGGTACCCCGGTTGTCAACCGACACCACAACAATTCCCTTCTCGGCCAGCATCTGAAACCAGAAATAGTTCGACCACCCCCAGCTGTTTTGCACGGTTTGCGAACCCGGCCCGCCGTAAACATACATCAGCAGCGGATACTTTTTGTCAGGGTCGAAATGGGGCGGCTTAATCATCCAGCCATTCAGGGACACTTCGGTACTGTCGGGCAAAACGAATCGGGATGATTTCAAGGTGAAAAACTCCTTTTTGCTCAAATCATATTCATTCATCAGTTTTACAAAAGCAGCATTGTCTTCCAGCACACGCAACTCTTTGCCGGCGGCATTGTTTACGGTTATTACCGGCGGTGTATTGGCATCGGTAAAGGTATTTACGTAATAGGTAAAGGTGCTGTTAAATGCGGCATTGTTGGTTCCGGTCCGTTGCGAGATTTTTTTCCTCTTGCCTTTCAGATTTACAACATAAATATCCCTGTTCAGCGGCGACGATTCGGCCGATTGATAAAATATTCTCTTTCTTTTGGCATCGTAGCCGTAAACTTTGGTTACATCCCAATTGCCTTTGGTAAGCCGGCGCACCATATTTCCTTTTAAATCGTACAGATAAATATGATTGTATCCGTCTTTTTCAGAAGTTATGATAAAATGCTTGTTGTCAGGCAAAAAGGTCAAATCGTCGGTTATTTCGATGTACCATGGATTATCTTCCGTGTATAATATCCGGCTTTTGCCCGTGGTGGCATCGGCCAGCAAAATATCCAGATGGTTTTGCAAACGGTTAAGCCGCTCGATGGCCAGTGTGTTTGCATCCTGCGTCCATTTTATGCGCGGAATGTACTGGTCGGTCTCCTCACCCGTGTCCATTTTTACGGTTTTGCCTGTTTCCAGGTCGTAAACATAAATTTCCACAACGGAATTATCCTCTCCCGCTTTGGGGTACTTGTATTTATAGTGTTCGGGGTAAAGTTTTCCGTAATAGGTAAGGCTGTACTCTTTAACCTTGCTTTCGTCGAAACGGTAAAAGGCAATCTTTTTGCCGTCGGGCGACCAGAAAAAGGCTTTTGTAAAAGAAAATTCCTCTTCGTACACCCAGTCGCAGGTTCCGTTGATAATGGCATTTTTCTTTCCGTCGAATGTAATTTGCTTCTCTTCACCTTTGTTAAGGTCTTTAATGAAGATGTTGTTATCGCGTACAAAAGCCACCATATTGCCACCGGGCGAGAAATCGGCAAGGCGCTGTTTTCCGTTTTCGGAAAGGGGTGTCAGCTTCTTTTCGTTTTTATCCCAAATGTAGTTGTACGATATGGTTGAATGCCTGTATATCGATTCTGTTTGGGTGGGAATGATAAACCGGGTTTCATCTTTGTTTACCGAATATCCCGAAATTGTAACCGGTTTCTCTTTTCCTTCCGGTACCAAATCTTTACCGTAAATAAGTGTGGTTACCGAATCTCCCGTTTTGTAATCATATACGACCACATTTCCTTTTTTTATCACTGCAAAACGGTTTCCGTCGGCCACCGGTTCCATACCCCGCACCATACGGGGATAAAACTTGTAGTAGGTCCATATATCCTCTAACGTAATCTGTTTCTTTTCGGTTTGTCCCATGAGAATACCGCTTCCCATAAGGCCTGTAAACAAAATAAATAAAACCAATTTTCTCATTATACTGTTTTTTTTAGAACTGCCAAAGATAGGGATTTCGGGAATTTAGGATGAAGAAAACGGACATAAAAAAAATGCCTCCCCAAACCGGAAGGCATTTTTTTTCATGAGTCGAACGGTTTAATACCGGTTCCTCGGCTGTTGCGGTTTTGCTTCGTTAACAACCAGCTCGCGACCGTTAAGGTTGTAACCGTTGAGTGCATCCATGGCACCGGTTGCATCATCTTCGTTAGCAAAAGTAACAAAACCGAAACCTTTGGAACGGTTTGTAAACCTGTCTTTGAGAATAATCAAATCTTCGACTTCTCCGTGTTGGGAAAAAAGGTTGTGCAAATCGTCTTCCGAAGCACTCCATGCAATGTTCCCAACAAATAATTTCTTGGACATAATAAATAATTGAATAAAAAAATAAATAACTAAAAACATCACTTTTCAAGATGTAACGCGGGAAAATCTCGTGAAACGATTTGAAGTGCGATATCTTTGGCAAATGTAATAATTTATTGATACGCACCTTGTTTCAGACAATAAAGTTTTTTTCGATTATTTTTATGTTCATTTATTCACTTTTTTCTTTGCCGGATTTACAGTAAAAAGCAAGCCTATATAATTACCGGATAATTTATAGTAACCGTATGAACGGGGAGATGCAGATAAATTATCAAATAAATATTCACCCTCCATAATGTTTTGGAAGTTCATCACATAAATTATGTTCATTTTTAACAACAATCTTTTAAATGCATAACTACTACCAGCACCAATAATAAAACTTCCTTGAAATAAATTGTCAGGACTGTTTAATTTTAAACCGAATACTTCTTTGGATTCCGTATTATCAGCATTGTGAAATGTCAAACTAAAATTGGCATAACCCGGCGGAAAATACATCATTCGTACACCTGTACGAAAATTAATAAATAATTTTTTTGCAGCCTGAATGTTTAAACGGATTAAGAAAGGTACGGAAAAAGAGGGTATGGCATACATTAAAGCTTTATCTTCCCAATCGTCGTTATACTGAGGATAAATGTCTTCCTTTTTAAAATGATATACAATGTTGTAAGCAGGTTCTAAAGAAACAATAAACCCTGTAATAAATGACCATTTGTTCTCAGGATAAAAATCATATTCAAAACCTGCACTAAAACTCCATATTGTTTTGTTTTCAAATGTGTAGTCTCCATATTGCGGTTCTAATTTGGCTCGATTGTAATGTGTTAAACCGGTTACAAACCCTAACCTTTGATACTTTTTTAAACTAAAATATCCTTCTGGGTTTTGACAAAAGACCTTTGAGACAAAAGCAATGGTGAGTATTATACCCACCAAGGTTAATTTTATTTTAAAGTTTATCATGACAGTGTATCATAATTATAGTTTCTCGGTACTCATTAGCAACCTGTAACAAATGCATTGTTTTTTACTTTATAACTTGGTAAAGCAACCCTAATTGTATAATGTTACGAATACAACTTTTAACAAAGTGTCATTACATTATTTGTATTGCGTTAAAACATATAATTGCATGATTTAATTTTTTGTTAATTGGTCGGTTATAAATACAAAATTAATAAAAATATTTTTTAAGCGGTTAGCAATTTTAAGGGCTAATTCTTATTTTCCTTAATTTTGTTGTGATTAAAAAATAAATCCTATGGCATTACAACAAAACGGCTTGGCTCAAAAGCGAACTCCTCTGCTTTTGCTTTTGATTTTTGTTTTCACAAATCTGTTCTCTCAAACCCCCACCACTCAGGATTGCCTTGGCGCCATACCTGTTTGCGACTACATCTATCACGAAGATTCAACGGCATCGGGTTTCGGGAATTATTTTGAAATCCCCAACGGTGGAAACAACTGCCCCAACGGACACTGTATGGACGGCGAAAAGAACAGCCGCTGGTATATCTTTACCGTAATACAGTCGGGAGACCTCAGGTTTCAGATAACCCCGCAGGTTCAAACCGACGATTACGACTGGGCTGTTTTTAATCTTACCGACCACGAATGCGGTGAAATTTACTCACATCCAGGATGGATGATGAGCAGTTGCAATGCGGCAGGCGGAACCGGTTATCAGGGAACAACCGGGATCAGCTCGTTAAACGGCGGGACATCTTCGTGCAACAACGGTGGCTTTACCAATAAATGGAATATTGATTTGCCTGTATATGAGGGCGAAACATATGTTTTGGTGGTCAGCGACTGGACGCAGACTCCCGGCGGATACACACTCGATTTTTCCGCTTCCACAGCAGTGATTTTCGACGACCAGAATCCTTATATCGAATATATAGGCAGCGATTTGATAACCTCGTGCGGAACCAACGAATTGCAAATCAAATTCAACGAAAATGTAAAATGCAGTTCGATTCAACCGGCCGACTTTGAGCTTACCGGTCCCGGCGGCCCTTATACCATCGACAGCCTGTACGGCTACAACTGCAGCCTCGGCGGTGCCAACGAACGGGAATACACACTCTATTTCACGCCACCCATCTACCAGTCGGGCGACTATGTATTAAGCATACGCCAGTTCAGCTTTATTTCGGATGCCTGCGGCAATTATGCACAGGTTGAAGATTATCCCTTTACGATTGTTCTTGACTCTCCCGAAGCCGAAGCAGGCGACGACATTAACATTCCCTATGCAACAACGGCTCAACTCAGCGGCTCGGCAACAGGCGGCACGGGAAGTTTTTCATACCATTGGGAACCGGCCGACTCGCTGGTTGATCCCGATATTCAAAATCCCGAAACAATACCCCTGACGGTAAGCACCCGCTTTACTTTACAGGTAACCGATACCGTAAGCAGCTGTATCGGCGAAGATACCGTTTGGGTAAATGTTGTGGGAGGGCCGCTTTTTCTCACTGTTTCGGCCAGCACCAACCAAAGTTGTTCGGGAGGTCGTGTTGACCTGAATGCATTTGCCGACGGCGGTGCCGGAAGCTATTCTTATAACTGGAGTTCCAATCCTCCGGGATTTAGCTCTACGGAACCGAACCCAAGTGCTTTTCCCGAAGTCAGCACAACTTATAGTATAACGGTTACCGATGGCTATACCACACTTACCGACAGCGTTCAGGTGACGGTTTTCCCGAAACCCGAAGCCGATGCAGGTGAAGATCAGGTGATTAATGAGGGAACGGCCACAACCTTAAACGGTTCTGCATCGGGTGGAACCCTGCCTTACACCTATCAATGGGAGCCGGCATCATTGCTTGTGCAAAATAACATTCCCAATCCCGCAACTTACCCGCTTTACGACCCCACCATTTTCAACCTGTTTGTAACCGACGCCAATAATTGTGAGGCAGAACCCGATTTTGTCCTTGTCAACCCGTCGGGAGCAGGACTTTCTGCATTTCCCCTGGCCGATCCGCCGGAGATATGCCTGGGCGATTCAACCACAATAAATGCCAATGTTACCGGTGGCGGCGGCCAATATACTTACAACTGGACTTCTGACCCCGCAGGATTTACCTCCGATCAACCTTCGTTTACAGCGTCGCCTGACGCAGATACACGATACGATTTGCTCGTAACCGACCAGTACGGAAACGAATACTCGGCACATGTAAACGTAGTGGTACATCCTTTGCCTGAAATAGACCTGATACCCGACAACATTACCCCCACAGGCACCGACACAATTACCGTATGCGTCAGGGATACCTTAACGCTTGATGCCGGTTACGATACCGACCCGCCCGGAACCGAATATTACTGGCTTGAAAACAATTTTGTAAGCAGATTTTATTCCATCTCCACCAATGGAAACTGGCTCGACATTCAGACACACACCGTCAGAGTAACCAATGGTTTAACGGGATGTCAGAATACAGGCAGGATAACGGTAATATTTGATTTTAACAGTTGCGAAATAGGAATAAAAGAAGACAAATGGCCTATGGATGAAAGTTTCAATATTTTTCCCAATCCCAACAACGGAGATTTTGTTCTCACCTTTTTGCATCCGCTTGATGGATACGATTTGAACCTTTTTGATGTTACCGGTTCGGTTCTTTATTCTGAAAATACCAACAAAAAAATCCCCGAAGGTTACAAACACAACATCAGTCTTACCGGCTTTTCCAAAGGAATTTATTTTCTGAAAATAAGTTCCGGGGGAAACAGCGCAATTAAAAAAATCATTTTGAGATAACAATTTTTTTATTTTCGCACCTTATTTAATATTTTGTACCATGACTATTGCAATAAATAATCTGTTGTCAAAGATCGTTTTGACTTTCCTGTTAACAGGTTTGCCTCTATTTCTTTCCGCTCAAAACGGCCAGTATCTGGGAACCGAAAAAGCCGTAAACACCAGCTTTCTAAATGCGAAAGCAAAATCAGCCGGTTTCGGCAACCAAATAGCTGCCAAAATTTACGAAGACGTCAAAAACAGTTATTATGCTGTCTCTGCTAAGAAAATTGCATCGGATTATGTAAAAATAAGACTGTTGGAGATGGTTTATAAAAACAATGTATTGACAAGTATTTCAGGTGATATCAAAAGTGATTATCTCTTTTTTCTTGTAAATAAGTCCTTAAATAAAAGCAATACGGATATCGTTTCCCTTTTTGAACAATACAAGGAAAAAGCTGAGAAAGAAGAGCAATCCATGACGCCCGAAGCATTAAAATCGTGGCTGGATAAACATGACAAATACGGTAAAAAACACTAAACGACTGCCTTATGAAAAAGTTTTATATTCTATTCACGTTTATTCTGTTTTTAACCGGTTACCAGTTTGTACAGGCACAGGGAGATTCCTGCTCATTGTCGGAGCCCTTTTGTACCGGTAACATATACACTTTTCCTGCGGGAGTAAATTCCGGCACGGCACAACCCGGCCCCAATTACGGATGTTTGGCCACCCAACCCAACCCGGCCTGGTATCATATGAAAATAGCTGTTGCCGGAAACATCAATATTCACATGTACAGCACACCGTTGCATGATATTGACTTTATTTGCTGGGGTCCTTTTTCCGACCCCACTTCCCCCTGCGTGTCGCAATTAACGGGAAATATGATTGTTGACTGCAGCTACTCACCTGCACCCACCGAGGATTGTTATATTCCCAACGGACAGGTGGGTGAGTATTACATATTATTGATTACAAATTACTCCAACCAACCCTGTGACATCACTTTTGAAAAAACGGCAGGTACGGGCGAGACCGACTGTACCATTGTACCGCCACCGGTAAGTAACAACGGGCCTTTGTGTGTCCACGATAACCTCCAGCTTTTTGCCGATACCATTAACAATGCAACCTATTTCTGGTCGGGGCCGGCAGGATTTACATCAACGCAGCAAAACCCGGTTATCCCCAACGTGGGCCTTGAAAATGCGGGCGATTACCAGCTTATTATTACCGTAAACGGAAATGCCAGCGATCCGGTTGTTACTAACGTGATTATCAATGCGCTGCCCGATCCCGATTTTTCGGTTAACGATGTTTGTTACGGCGATACAACCCATTTTCTTGATCAATCCACCGTTGACCCCGATTCGGCGGTCATTACCATGTGGCACTGGGATTTTGATGACGGACAAACGGCTTCGGGGCAAAATCAGGATCATTTGTATGGTACTGCCGGAGATTATCAGGTAACCCTCACCACTTATACCGGTTTTATGCAGTGTGCACAATCGGTTACCAAAACGGCACATGTTTATAGCGCCGCAGATGTGTACGCCGGTGACGACCAGACTATTCCCAACGGTTGGAACACCCAATTGGATGCCGATATTTCGGGTGGTTCGGGCAGTTACGATATTTTATGGGTTCCCGAAGACAAGCTGGTGGATCCTACTCAGGAAGACCCCATGACAGTAAATCTTTCGGCTACCACACAATTTACCATTAACGTTACCGATGCATCATCGGGTTGCGAAAGCAAAGACAGCATGATGGTGATGGTATCTGGAGGGCCGCTGGCAGTAACAGCCGCCGCAAGCCCTTCGGTTATCTGTCGGGGCGATATTGTAAACTTAGAAGCGATACCCCAGGGCGGTTCGGGAAACAATACCTATTCATGGACTTCCGACCCGGCAGGTTTTACCGCAAGCATTCAAAACCCGTCGGACTATCCCGACCAATCGACAACATACACGGTTCAGGTTTTTGACGGGCAAAATACGGTTACGGCTTCGGTTTATGTGGAGGTGAAACCCAAACCTGTTGCACATGCCGGAGAAGATATTACCATTAATGTGGGCACCACCGCAACCCTCAACGGCAGTGCCGACGGAGGTAGCGGCTCTTTCACCTACCAATGGCAGCCTGCCGACTCGGTAGTTAATCCTAACGCTGCCGTTACCGAAACGAAGATTTTAAACACTTCCAATGAATTTACATTTATTGTAAACGATGCCAACGGATGTGTAAGCGACCCGGATATGGTTTGGGTTTTTACCGGTGGCGATGCCCTCGGTGCTTTCCCTACTGCCGACCCTGATGTTATTTGCCAGGGCGAAACCACTACCCTTCATCCCAATGCACTGGGAGGCAGCGGCTCATACGCTTATTCGTGGAGCGACAACAACGGTTGGACATCGCAGGAGACAGACCCCGAGGTTGCTCCCATGCAAACAACAACTTACGAATTAACTTTGAACGACGGTTTTAAAACGGTTACTTCCGAGGTTACCGTTGTTGTAAACCATACCCCGGTTGTGGATATAAAACCGGAAGGAATACCCTGGTTCGGTACCGACACCATTAAAGTTTGTGTGCGCGATACGGTAGAACTGGATGCGGGCGATCCGCTTAATCCGCCCGTAATGAATTATTACTGGTCCAATTTTTCCACTTCCCGTAAGATTACCGTTTCAACCAACGGAAACTGGGTTGATTTTCAAACACATACCGTAAGGGTAACCAATCCCGTAACCATGTGCGAGGGCAACGATACTTTAACTGTATGGTTCGACTTTAACCAATGCCAGATAGGGATTGACGAGACAAATGATGTGGAACGGTTTGTACATCTGATTCCCAATCCGGCAAATAACAAAGTGCGTGTTTCACTCACAGGTCTTGAAGGCACGGTACGCCTCGAACTGAAAGATATCCACGGGGTATCGTTGTTTGTTACTTCAATAAATAATGTGAACAAATCGGGAACGGATTACATTCTGGATTTAAGCAATTATGCAAAAGGAATTTATTCGTTGCAGATAATAAATAACAACAAAATTTATCATGCGAAAATCATTAAACAGTAATACCAAACCGTTACCGGTGAAAGGCCGACACAACCCGGAATTTTATTTCATAAACCTTTTAACCGGAATATTTGCATGAAGAGACCGATAGCAGTTACATTTTTAATAGCATTATCAATCATTTTTTTTCAAACGGCAATTGCACAACAAACGGAATGCGATTACAAGCGCCCCCACGAAGCCGACCGGTGGGTCTTTGGGGAAAAAGCGGTTGTTAATTTTTTGACAGAGCCACCCGAAGTAACAGCCTCACAAAACTTTTTCGATTCTCCCAACGGTATGGCCACCATTTCGGATGCCGACGGAAATCTGCTGTTTTTTACCAACGGGATTACCGTCTGGAACAAAAATTACCATGTTATGACCAATGGCGACGGGTTAAAAGGGAACAACTTTGCCACACAACCGGCCATTATTGTACCCGCTCCCGGGAAAAGCGACGAATATTATGTGTTTACCCTCGACATGTACATTCCACCAGTATTTACCGATGGCGTTAATTATTCCGTCGTTACTTTTTCGGGCGGAAATGCAGGGGAAGTGACGATGAAAAACAAATTGCTTTTTAATGAAAACGACCAGAAAGTATGTGCCGTAAAACATGCCAACGGACGCGATTACTGGATTGTTTTCCATGGTTTCGGCAATAACAAAGGAAGGGATTTTTATTCGTATCTGCTTTCCGATTCATTGTCGGAGACGCCTGTTGTCAGTACTGTCGGGGCTCCCCACGTTGGCGACCCCAATAATTCGGGCGGATACATGAAAGCTTCGTCCGACGGTTCGAAAATCGCATTGGTAATCCCTGCCGACGGAATAGCGGAAATATTTGATTTTGATAACGAAACGGGAGAGGTGTCCAACCCTGTAACAAGTGCAACGGGTCAATTTAATTTTCCATTCGGAGTGGAATTTTCGCCCGATAATTCAAAGCTCTATATTTCCACCTCTCCGCTGGGTGTGGACATGAATTACCTTTATCAGTTTGATTTAAGTGTTTCCGATCCTTTTGCTTCGCCCACAATTATCAAAGCGTTTGAAGTAAACGATTTATCGGGAGCCGACAGTCTTATGGGTGCATTGCAACTTGCCCCCGACGGTAAAATATATCTTTCGAAATTCATAAAAGGAATTTTGCCCAAACCAAACCTCGGTGTTATTTATAATCCCGACCGTCCGGGTGTTGCCTGCAATTACAACCAACTGGACCACTCCCCAAACAACGGAATGAATCTGAACGGAGCCGGAATCCTTATCGGACTCCCCACCTTTGCAAGCAATTTTCTCAATATTCCTCACTTTTGGGCGGTCAATGTTTGTCACCACGACACAACGCAATTTATTATCCGCAACCGGGCAAATATTGATGATACGGAATGGGATTTTGACAACCCCGAAGGCACATTGACGGACAACAATCCGTTACAACCCGGATTTGTTTTTTCCGACCCCGGCAACTACAATGTACGGCTTACCGAAAAATACGGAGATGAATCGTATCCTTTTACTACTCAGGTAACCATTCACCCGCTCCCGTATGTTGACTTGGGGCAGGGTAGCGACACCATTTACATTTTGCCGGGCTCGTCAGTGCGTTTGGATGCCGGCGAATATGAAGAGTATTATTGGGAACCTTCGGGTGCCGTAAGCCGCTACTTAGACGTAACCGAAGAAGGACTTTACAGGGTTACGGTTACCGATTCCAACTGTTGTTCCAACTACGATGAAGTTTATGTAAAAACCGCAAAGTTGCAGTTCCCCACGGCTTTCCGCCCCGGCAGCACTATTCTGCAAAACAGTGAGTTCAAAGTAATAGGTAACATTTCGGCTTTGGCCGGATACAATATCTTAATTTATAATCGCTGGGGACAATTGGTTTACCATACCGAAGACCCCGCCGAAGGCTGGGACGGTACGGTAAACGGAACTCCTGCCGAAACGGGAACCTATGTATATGTTGCCATTCTAAAAAGTTTTGAGAGTGGGGTTCAGGCAGCCATTGACATCAAGATGAGAGGTACCGTAACGCTGCTTCGTTAGATAAAAAGACCATGAAACGCTTTCTTCAACGGATTGAAGACATCTTTGCTTCCGGTAAAACGTTAGAGGAAATAAAATCGGAATACAACTACCTTGAAGTGATACGGCAAAGAAACCGTTTGGTTCTGAATTCCAGGAACACGAATTATTCTTTCGGCGGGTTGCACAAGGTCTTTCAACAGGCTTTTGACAAAACGGAACTGGATGTAAGAAATATCAGAAAAGCACTTATTCTGGGATTTGGTGCCGGTAG
>JALVZH010000050.1:0-2002 GCA_027022105.1 Bacteroidales bacterium
AGATAATTACCTGGGAAATTCCGGTATCCATTCTGGTGACGGTATTCGTTTTCTCGGGCATTCTGTGGCTGGTTGACCCGCAGCACTATGCCGATCCCGTATTCCACTTGTTAACAGGCGGTTTGATGCTGGGCGCGATTTTTATGGCAACGGATATGGTTACTTCGCCCATGACACGGGGAGGACAGTTGCTTTTCGGTTTTGGCGTGGGATTGCTTACCATCCTCATCAGGATTTGGGGTGCTTACCCCGAAGGTGTATCTTTTGCCATTTTGCTGATGAACTCGGTTGTGCCGTTGATTAACAGGGGATTTAAACCGAGAAGATTCGGCGACAAACCGGGTGTGGAGTTGGTAAAAAATAATTAATGATTTATAGCTGACAGCTTTTAAAATATAAAATATAAAGAAGATGGCTTCTAAAAAAGAATCGACTTTTATTAACATGGTAATAACCCTGTTTGTGGTTTCTGCCGTGGCGGCGCTGGCTCTGGGTTCGGTATATGTGGTTACCAAAGAGCCCATTTCCATTGCGAAAAAGAAAAAACAGGAAGCGGCCATTAAAGCGGTATTGCCCGATTTTGATAAAATAAAAGTAATGAAAGTGCTTTCTGCCGACGGAAAAGATTCGTTGCAATTCAATATAGCGCTGAAAAACGGAAAACCGGTAGGAGTGGCGGTGAATACTTTTACCGAAGAGGGATTTGCCGGACGTATTGATGTGATGGTAGGTTTCAAACCCGACGGAACCATATACAATACTTCCATTTTGAGTTTGAAAGAGACACCCGGACTGGGAACCAAATTAGATAAAAAGAAATCCGATTTTCCCGACCAGTTTATGGGGAAAAATCCGGCTACATTTAAACTGAAAGTAAAGAAAGACGGAGGTGATGTGGATGCTATTACGGCGGCAACCATCAGTTCCAGAGCGTTTTGCGATGCGCTGCAGCGTGCATACGATACTTTTGAAAAAGAGAAAGCCGTGTTAAACAGTGTATCCAATTAACAATCGAATATAAACATCAAGAAATATGAACCAGGTACAAAATTTCACAAAAGGATTTCTGAAAGAGAATCCCGTATTTGTGCTGCTGCTGGGAATGTGTCCCACACTTGGAACCACCACCTCGGCAATAAACGGACTGGGAATGGGGCTGGCAACCGCATTTGTACTTACCATGTCGAACCTTGTGGTGTCGTTAATCAAAAGCCAGATACCCGACAAGGTGCGTATTCCTTCGTTCATCGTTATTATTGCCACCTTTGTTACCATTGTGGAGCTGACCATGCAGGCCTATCTTCCGGCTTTGTTTGAGCAGTTGGGACTTTTTATCCCGCTTATCGTAGTAAACTGCATTGTGCTGGGACGTGCCGAGGCTTTTGCTTCAAAAAATACGGTGTGGTCTTCGGTAATAGACGGGCTTGGTATGGGGCTCGGCTTTGCTTTTGCACTTACAATTTTGGGAAGTGTGCGTGAACTGCTGGGAAGCGGCGCCATTTTCGGAATACATCTGATGAAAGGCGATTTGATGCTGGTATTCATTCTGGCACCCGGCGCATTTATCGCTCTCGGATACATTATTGCCATTATCAACAAAATAAATAAAACCGCTTAAAAAGGAATAAGATGGAATATTTTGTAATTATCGTAGGTTCAATTTTTGTCAGCAATATAGTCTTAACACAGTTTCTGGGTATTTGTCCCTTTCTCGGGGTTTCCACAAAAATATCCACCTCTGTGGGAATGGGTGCTGCCGTGTTGTTTGTAATGACACTGGCCACAATGACCACCTGGATTTTCCAATATTATGTGCTCGATCCGTTTGGACTGGGCTTTATGCAAACCATTGTATTTATTTTGGTGATTGCCGCTCTGGTGCAAATGGTTGAGATTATCCTGAAAAAAGTCAGTCCGGGTTTGTATCAGGCTTTGGGTGTTTTTCTTCCGCTTATTACCACCAACTGCGCCGTACTGGGCGTAGCCATTCTTACCATTCACA
>JALVZH010000050.1:2012-4590 GCA_027022105.1 Bacteroidales bacterium
ATTTTTGATGTGGTATTTTTGATGTTTTATGTCAGATATCCGATCAGCCGGAGGCAGACACGTGTTCAAAGATTCAGAGGTTCTGAGCAGAGTGACCTTTCAGGTCGCCGTGGGACTTGCGGGTGGAGACCTGAACGGTCGGAAACAAGGCTTAAAAACCTGAACTTTAATGTTTAGCGAGTGAGAAAGGGTAATTGAGCAAGTGGGGTGGGAAAACAAAACACACACCACACCACATAATTCAGAGGGCTCCGACAGGCAGGTATATGGGTTGGAGTGCCCGATGAATCCCCAAAATGATATTTTTTATGTTATTTTAATTGGAAAAAACACACAAGGGGAGATTCATCTTCGCCTAAGGCGAATCTGAATAATGAGGAGTTAGAAGAAGTATTAGTTGTCCGACACAAGCAGGAGATTCCTATTCCGCCTGAGACGGATCGGAATTAGGACGCAGGGTTGGGGCAAAAGCACTGTAAACCTGCAGGTGTCGAACGTGGAAATGCGGGCAGGAGCCCGCCTGAGGCGGGTGGAAAAGAGAAAGGAAGAAATTAGAAATTTGGAAAAGGATAACGAATTATTTTCGACCTGACGGGGGCCTTACGCACAATCCTTCGTTCAACCCGTCAGGTCACTATCCGTAAACAGGCAGTCAATCCCTCTTTTTCCTCTTTTGAAAACCGAACCGGTACCCGAAACCAACGGACAACCCGTGAAAGCCCGTTAATCCAACGCCTGTAAAAATGCCATAATAGTAATTCGCATCTTCGTAAGGTTCAAGCCATATGGAGGGAGTGTATGCTATTCTCAAAAGAAAATGTTTTTTAATATTCATCCGGTACCCGAAACGGAAATTAAAGATAAAGCCGGGAACCATTAGGCCGACACCCGTTTCAAAAAAATGTGTTTTACGTCCGAAAACCGCATTGTATTGTAAATTAAAAACAGGTAAAAACCTTTCGTTAAATTCGAAGTAATTATTAAAATAATAGAAAAACATAAAACCAATGGAATAGCTGTTGCTGAAATGTTCATTCATCCGGTTTAAATATTCCAGATTTACAAACCCTATATTAGCACTTTCTCCGTCAATGTCATTAAAAAAGAGATGTGTTTCCAATGAAACGGAAAAAGAATTTTTCCTTAACGTTTTATTATTCAACGGGGATGATGTTTTTTGACGCATACCGAACCTGTAACCCAAAGAAACCGATACCGCATTGTTTATTGAAGATAACGGAGAATAACCGAACCAATGAATGGAAGGGGTATAGGCTATTCTCAAAAGAAAATGTTTTTTTAACTGCAAACGGTATCCGACGCGAAGGGTCATTTGTGCACCGGGAAAATTAAATCCGCCGCCCGCTTCAAAGAAATGTCTGTTTTTGCCGAACAAAGCAGTGTATTCCACCTTTAAAACGGGGTCGGGAACAAAAACCGTGTCGTAAATCGAAGCGATAAACATCATGCCGATGTTGTAACTATGGGCAAAGTTTTCCCTCCTGCGGTTTAAATACTCGAAATTGATATATCCCACGTTTCCTTTTTCGCCGTAAATGTCTTTATAAAAGAAAGGTGTTTCCAGCGAAAGGGAAAAAGAATCTTTGTTGGATGCCTTTTCGGTTTCACTGTTTTGTCCAACCAGCGTAAGGGCGGAAAGCAATAATAAACAGGTGAGGAGTGTTTTGAATTTCATAATTTTTAAAAATTTAAGTTAATACCAAAAGAAAGCAATGGTCTAAAATAATCCTTCCCTGAAATCCAACGTTTATAAATAAAATAGGGCGGAGTAGAACTATCTTCATTAGAACAAGAAACCCGACTCCAAATCCAATGAGACAAAGTAAAATTTAAAGATAAATGACGAAAAATATTGTACTGGTAACCCGCTTTTAACTTTAATGCTGTTACATTAAAAAATACTTCATCTTCTACTCCCAAACCGGCAATGAACTCGTTTCTTTTAACGATAAAAATGTTGTTTAAAAATACTATTGGACAAATAGTAAACAAATAATCTACGCACCCCAATTCAGGATCCAATAAAATACCCGTACCAACCTGTCCTGTTAAAGCATACCAATTTTTATGAAAAATGCGCCGGTGATAATTAAGGAATGCATATAAATCACCAACATCAAGCGAAATGGTATTTTTATATTTCGCAATTCCGTATTCCTGGCTTTTTGCGATAGCGATAAAGGATACAAAAAGGATGAAGATAACGATTGCTTTTTTCATAATAGTTGTATTGTGTTGATTTATTGTCAGTAAGTACCGGAAAAATTAAAAACAAAAAGGGTTTTTGAATTTATTCCTTAGCAAATATACGAAATATTTTGCGGATTTAAAATGAATGTATCTTTACACTTTCCAATATTCAAAGCAATTTGATTGTGGAAAAACAGGAGATAACAGGAAATGAAACAGTTTGAAGAATCCGACTCAATTTTTAATATTGCATTTGTAGTGCACCGAAAGTGTACTGTAGTTGTTATAATCCTTTTTCTGTTGCCTTTTGTTACCGGTTTCTCTATTGTTTATACCGGCCAAATAAACGACTCACTTCAAAAAAAAT
>JALVZH010000051.1:0-13171 GCA_027022105.1 Bacteroidales bacterium
CCTTTGGCGTTAACTATATAATTTTCATGCTGTTGAAACGGTGCTGTTTCTCCTTTCATCAAGCTGTTAAAAACCTTTTTTGTCTCATCAATTTCTTTCTTTGGAAGGAAATTATCGAACCAGTTTTTTCCTATCAACTCTTTTTCTGAATAGCCCAGTATTTCGCATCCTTTTTTGTTGATTAAAGTTATATTGCCTTGTTTGTCAAGTACCAGCATCATTACCTGAGCAACAGTAATGTAACTGTTTAACTTCTTCTTTTCTTTTTCAATTCTTCTTTGTGTTTCCTTGAATTTGGTAATGTCTTTGGCAATGGAAAGAAGGTAATCCCTGCCGTTGTATTGAAATTTCTGGATAGAAAGGATGCTTTCAAAAATTTCTCCGTTTTTGTTTCTGAATCTTGTTTCAAAACCATCTATTTTACCGTTGTTTTTATCCAGTAGTTCATACACTTTTTTTCTGTCTTCGGGATTTACCCAAAAGTTCATCTCAAGAGATGTTTTTCCTATAATTTCCTCTTTACTATAACCCGATTCTTTTTCAAATACATTGTTAACGGCAACGTATTTTTCGGAATCAATTTCTACAATGGAAACAGGGTCAGGGTTTAATTCAAAGGCAATTCCAAAGCGTTTTTCACTTTCCTGTAGTTTTACCTCTGTAAGTTTTTCTTTTGTTATGTCTCTGATGGTACCGAATAATTCCAGTAATTTTCCGTCTTCACTTTTGAGTGAAACAGCCGATCCTACAACATATTTTGTCTTACCTTTTTTTGTTACAATACGGTATTCAATAACCTGCTTTTGCTGTCTGTTTTCTTTCTGTACGATGTTGTTTGTTGCTTCCTTAACACGTTTTTTATCCTCCGGATGGATAAAACTAAATGCTAAATCGGGTGAGCCGTCAAAATCCTCTCTGGTCAATTCGTGAATCTCCAGCATATTTTTTGAAAAATATACCTTGTTACGATTTAAATTAAAACGCCAACTTCCGCTGTTAGAAAGTTCTTCACTTATTTCTAACTGTGCTATAAGTTGTTCACTCTCTTTCTCTTTTTTCCGTTTTTCGTCAATGTCTTCAATAATAACCTGAATGGCTTGTTTCCCCTGATAAAAAACTTTTTTAGCATATATTTTGACGATAATGGGGGTTCCGTCAAGTTTAACAAAAATAGTTTCAACGGTAAGTGAATCAATTTCCGACGAATACAACCGCTTTAGGTTTTCTAAGGCTGTAGGGTGTACGTCGGGATGTAAAAATTTGAATAGATTTACCCCCGTAATTTCTTTTTCTGATTTTGCACCAATCAGTTCCAATGCCTTTTGGTTGGCGTACATAACTTTTCCGTCGATATGAATTGCATAAGGCAGAGGCAAGTCGGAGATAAGGTTTTTAAAAGCTTCTTCGCTCTGTTTTAGTTTAATGTTGTCGTGAATTATTTTATCTTCGGCTGATTTTAATCTCAATATGGCATTTAACTGGGCAACCAGTTCCACGCGGTTAATGGGTTTATATAAAAATACATCTGCACCCGAATTTAATGCCATGCTCATGGAGCTTTCGGCTTCATAATTGGCCGTAAGCATAATAATCGGAATATATTTGGTTCCATTATCTTTTTTAAGTTTTGTAGCCACATCGTATCCCGATAATCCCGGCATATATATATCAAGAATAATAGCGTCAGGATGATGGGTTTTGGCTATCTGGAGGCCTTCCACCCCGTTAGTAGATGTAAGTACGTTTACATTCTTAATGTTTGTTTCGATGATGTTTTTAATAAGAATAAGGTCACTCTTCAGATCATCGATAATAAGGATTTTCTTCATAATCCTTTTTTACGTTTGATATTGGTTTTTGTTGCAGGTTAGCCCAATAAATTTTTTATTTTTTCATAAAGTTCATTTTTATTGATGGGTTTTGTGATGTAATCGTCGGCACCTGCTTTTAATGCCGATTCTTTTTCTTCATTTTTCTCAAATGCGGTCTGAATTAAAATCGGGATGTACTTGTTATCTTTTTTAATGATTTTTGTAAGTTCTATTCCATGAATATCTCCAAGCCGTATGTCCATCAGTATCAATGCTATTTTGTCTTTATTGTCATTATAAAGGTTCAGGCAATGTTTTCCCGTACCTGCCATTAACAGATTTACCCCCGTATTTTTAAACAACGCTCTGAAATAGGTTTGGACATCTTTGTCGTCTTCAGTTACCAAAAAGGTCTTCCCTTTGAAGTCTCTAAAAAGATTTTTGTTTGAAAGAGATTTTCTTTTTTGTTTCGGTTTAATACTTTCCGGTTTGACAAATGATGTGGTCTTTTCTTTGGGAATGGAGAAATAAAAACTGCTCCCTTTTCCTGGATATGAATGGACCCATATTTTGCCTCCCAGTTTTTCAACGATAAGTTTTGATATGGTTAACCCCACACCGGTTCCGCCGAAATGACGGGTGTGTTCCAATTCTACCTGCCTGAAATGTTCGAAAACGGCTTCCTGCTGATCACCCGGGATTCCTATTCCGGTATCTTTAACAAAAAAGATAAATTCATTGTTTTCCATGGAGTAGCCGAGAGAAACCCCACCTCTGTTAGTAAACTTAAATGCATTTGATATCAGATTGTTGATAATTTGTTTTATTCTTCCCTCATCCGAAATAAGAATAGCATTTTCATCGGGAACTCCCGCCTCGATATGGAAATAGAGTCCGCGCATTTCAGCTTCTTTTTTGTATTCGTTGTAGATATCATAGAGCATCTTGTTTACGTGTACTACCTCGGTTTGTAAATACAGTTCACCGGCTTCAATCCTCGACAGATCAATGATGTTGGTAATCAATTCCAAAAGATGTATTGTGCTTGAGGTGATAATTTCTACCTGTTCTTTTCCTTCTTCCGACAGGGAAGGATCATCTTTTAAGAGTTCTCCGAAACCTATTATGGCATTCATGGGTGTTCGGAACTCGTGGGACAGGTTGTTTAAAAAAGCACGTTTTAATTTATCATTCATCTCGGCCACCTGTAATGCTTTTTCAAGCTCTATTTCCCTTAACTTGGTTTCCGTAATATCTTCTATCATTGCCAGAAAAGAATCCACATTTCCGTTTTCATCGAAATGAGGTACGTAACTGGCTTTTATATAAATGGTTTTACCGTACCGATTGTGTCTTTTGTTTTCATATACTACCTCTTCCCCGTTTAAAACCCTTTCGATGTAAGGTCTTATATTTTGGTAATATTCGTCGGGGATAAAGTCTGAAGCCTTTTTCCCTTCCATTTCTTCAGGTGTAGCGTGATAAAACTCGGCGTAAGCATTATTTACATAAAGGTAACGCACATCTTTATCTGCATAAGCCAGAAGGGCAGGTGTTTTGTTTATAATCAGCTCAAGTTGTTCACTTTTTTCACGAAGTTTCCCGGTTGTTTCTACAGTTTCGGTAATGTCAACACCCGAACTTAAAATACCGGTTATGTTTCCGTTATTGTCTTTTATTACCGTACTGTGCCAACCAATTATTCTTTTTTGCGCCTTGTAATCCCTGATAAAACCTTCGGTATAATATTCGGATGGTGTCTTTCCATCCATAATTTGCCGGTATTCGGTTTTTCTTCTTTTTATCTCATCCGGATTATTGCACGAGATTTCAAACCAATTCTTATTTAACAGCTCATTGTAGTTTTTGTATCCCAGTATTTCAACTCCCTTGTTGTTGATCATGGTGATGTTTGCCTGCTTGTCAAGGCTTATCATGATAACCTGAGCAATGTTTAGATAGTTCTGGGCTCTTATCCGCTGCTCCTGCAGCTCTTTTTCATGTTTTCTTCGCTCGGTAACATCCCTGCCTATAACAACCAGACCTTTTTTCGATCCGTCAGTATTGTAAAGAGGTATTTTATATACATCAAATATTTTGGTTCCCTCATTTTTGGTAGGTATAACTTCATCGGTGTGTGTTGTTGTTCCTTTTTGCCAGGCAATTTCATCCGTCTTGGCGCATGTTAAAAAGGCATCGCGGTGAAAAGGTGTATATTGGGCAAGTTCGGCATCTGTTTTTCCAAAGTAATCAACGTTCTCAAGATCAAATAGTTTTAAATCAGCTTTATTGGCCAGCAGCCATCTTCCTTTTCCGTCTTTAAAACAGATAATGTCGGGCAAAGTATTAATAAGTAACTGTAACCTTTGCTCGGTTTCTTTTAACCGCTCCAATGCCAGCTCTTTTTCTCTGATGTCTTTTAAAACAAGTAGTATCGATTCTTTTCCTTCATAAAATATTTTTGATATTTCCGCTTCAATGGGCAGCAGATTTCCATCTATCCGCTGAATTTTCAGTTTACATTTTGCAATATTATTAAGTGTACCGCAAATAAAGTTTTGTGTTGAAAACCCTTTGATATCTTTCTTTTCTTCCCGGAACAGTTTTATTACCTCTTTACCAACCAATTCGAGGTGTGTTGAATAACCTGTGAATTCAACACCTTTTTTGTTGATAAAAAGTATTTTACCTTTATGATGAATGATAATCCCGTTGGGCAGTGAGTTAAGTAGTTTTCTGTATTGCATCTTTTCCGCAAGAAGCTTCTCTTCGTTGGAAAACTGTCCCCTAAGGTCTTGCAGGTGCAGGTAATATGCATCTTTGTTGTTGAAGTTAACCTTTCGTACAAAAATATTAACCGGAATTTCATTCCCCGATTTATCAGTTATTATCTCGTAAAAAACATTGTTGTTGGTTTTTTGAACTGCTACCTCAAGTTTTTTTCTAAGTAAAGTTTCCGAAAGTTTATCCCCTTTCCCTTTATTCGTAAATTCAGTGATATTTTCATTTGTAAGTTCTTTCTCATTTTCAGCACCAATAAGTTTTATGGCTGCATTGTTTGCCGCAACAATCTTTTCATTCTGAAGAATTATTTCGGGATCGCTTGTGTAATTCGAAAGGGTGTGTCGTGATTTTTGTAAAGTTTCGGGTATAGGAGTTAGTAGTATTAAAATTTGTTCGTTGGAAAGGGGTGAGCCGTTTAATATATATGAACGGTTCTTCTTTTTTGGGTTTTTTATTTCAACCGGACCGAATGTTTGGTTTTTATCACTTTTTTTTATGTGGCCAATAAAAGTTGTAAAACTACTCTTGATGTCTGTGAGTAGGTAGTTTACGAAATCATTATCTTTATCTTTATTTTCATTGAGCCCCAGTAATATTTTTGCCGCTTCGTTGAAAGCTGAGATGCGGGTTTCTTGCAAAACAATTACCGGAAAAGGTATGTCATTGTATTTAAGGGGCATATTTTAAATTAATTTCTTTTTCCGAAACAAAGATTTTTCTGATTTTTATTAATTAACCAAACGAACCGGATAAACTTTTTTAGCGGGTAAATATACAAAAAATTTGAATTTTTTTATTCCTAAAATGAGATTTGTTTTAATATTAACAAACTCAAAACAATTTTTAAAACTATTCCCAATAATGGAATAAGTGTACTTTTGTCTGAGAAGTACTACAGTTAATCTTTGTTTAATCTGTCTGTTTGTTGAAATAATAAAGGCGTTTGTTTAAATAATTTTCTTTTTACTTCATGTTTGACGTTCTTTGTATTTTGATTTGCCGTTATCTTGAATAACCGGAAAATTTACAGGGGTATTGTTTTTTTATTGACTAAAAAAGTATGAGTATGAAAACACATTTTATTACCTCTGTAATCACTCTGTTTGTTGTGTTACAGTTGAATGCACAAATTTCTGTGAAATAAATCTTTGTGATTTCATCATTAACATTACAGCTAATGCTGCACAATAACTTTTGTGGTTCCAACGGAACGGTCAGATTTAATCGTTATAAGATATATTCCTGGTATCAGGCCTTGTGTGTTGATTCTGATACTTTGTGAACCGTATTCAATTTGTTTCCGTATTTCGGTTTCTCCGTAAAGGTTTGAGATAATCAACATACTGTTGCGTGGTAGTTCTTTGGTAAAAGATATTCTGAGGTATTGATTTGCCGGATTGGGCGAGATTTTGAATTTCAACGTTGCTTTATTTTTACTGTTTTTTACATAGGGCAATAATTCAGGAGTATTGTTAAAAAATTCAAGTCCGCCGGAAAAGTTACCTGCAACCATTTCCGGCAGTCCGTCGTTATCCACATCGGCTATGGCGGCGGCAGTGCGCATACCCCGTACAGGAGAAATGCCTGTCGTATCCAGCAGGGTTTCCAGTTTCTCTTCATCTTCATAAAAAGCTCCTTCAAGGTTGTTGTCGATACCTGTAAAACAAAACAGTTTTCCCTGTTCCGATCCGCATACCAGTATGGTTTCGCCCGAAGGCTCACGGTAAAAACAAGGGGTACTGTAACCGTTGTACGAAACATTTTGGTCGGTAACGTTTATTTTACCTAGGCTGTCGGTAACAAAAGTGAAAAGGGGGGAAGAAGCAGTTCCGTCGTTGTGGTAATAGTTGAGGTTCCCGGCTTTTTCGCCGATAACAAGGTCGGGCAGGCCGTCTTTGTCCAGGTCGAACAGTTGCGGCGTACTGTAATCACCCACATCGATCCCTGCAAAATTTCTGTCGGTTACTGAAAATGACGAGCCGTTATTTTGCAAAAGGATGAGTTTCCCATCGGCATTTCCCACAAGCAGGTCTTTGTCGCCGTCGCCGTCCAGGTCGGCTACTGCCGGATAGATACCCAACAGAAATTCAAAATCCAGATTTCCCACATTGTTGTCCCAAAGTTGATAAACAGGTTTGTTGACGGTTCCTGTGTTTTTATAAAACTGCAAATGCGCATTGTACATAGTTTGCAGCGTATAATGCTCATCGTACCAAGAGGTAACATAAAAGCCGTAATTGCCAAGCAGTATGTCCGTCAACCCGTCATTGTCCCAGTCAACAAAAAGCGGGTAGGCGCCCGAGCCTGCATCCAGCATATCTTCCTGTAAAAAGCTTTTTGTAACAAGGCGGAAGCGGGGAAAATCGTTTTCTCCTTCATTCAGATAAAGCCACACAGACCTTCTGTTTTGTGACACGTAAGGGTTTGGGTCGAAAGGCGATACCAAAAGGTCTTTTATGCCGTCGTTGTTTACATCAATATAGGCTGCGGCAGGCATGGAAAAAATTCTGACGGTGGTATCATAATCAGGGAAAAGTGTGTCGTAAGATGCAATGTGTGCGTTTTCGGGAGTTCCGTCGTTCATCAAAGCGTACAGCCCCGGATAATCCACATCGCCGAGCAAAAGGTCTTTTACTCCGTCACCATTCAGGTCGATCATCAAAAAGGTTGAGCCGGTGTGCCTTTCCTGCCGGGGTTCGGATTGCAGATTGCCGTTAATACAGGTATCGAGAAACAGTTGGTTCGATTCATCGCTTTCAGCAAAATGCCCCCAACAGTATTCTGTTTTCTCAAAGTCCAGCGAATCGGCAGTACCGTATTTTTCCATGGATAGGTTTTTGTGCATCTCCACAAACGAGCCCAGACCCCAGAAACTCAAAATGTCCAAATCACCGTCGTTGTCTATGTCGCAAATTGCCGGATAGTCGGCATAAGTAACAAAAATATTGGTATAACCGCCTCCCTGATACGATGTAAGATAGGGATATACTACCCTCTTGAATTTTAAGTAATCCGTTGTAATGTTTTTATACACAATGATTCCGGCCCAACCGGGAGAATAGGTAAAAATATCGGTTTTCCCGTCGTTATTGTAGTCAACAAATTTTGCCCAGTGATACAGTTGGGGAAAAAGGGATGAATATTGAGGAACATAGGTGTAATTAATTTGCCCCGCTATTCCCTCGTTCTTAAAACAGAGCAACCGGTTTCCCTGTCTGTCAAAAGCTACAAGATCTTTTATACCGTCGTTATCAATGTCCACTGCTCCAAACTGTGCTGTGTTAAGACCTCCTGCCCAAGAACAGGAACAACTATTGCTTTGTTGTCCCCGTACTTCGTAAATATAAAAAATAAAAAAGAGATGAATGAGTACAATCACCCGGATTTTTAGAAATATATTCCGTAATAAAGGTTTGTTATCCATTGAAATGAATTTTTGCAAAGATAAGTCAAAGCGTATATTTTCCGTTTTAGATTTTGTTTTGGAAGTGAAAAAACCTGAGGTGTAAATGGTTTGTATGGAAAATATTGGAAAAGTTTATATCTTTGTTGAATAGAAAAAATACATAAAATAATCCCCTCAATTCATAATATCATGTCAAAAGATTATGAGGACATCTTTAATACCATTTATGATGCCATTTATATTTTAAATCAGGCAGGCGAATTTATCCACGTAAACCACGGAGCCGAATTGATGTATGGTTATAGGCAGGAAGAGTTTTATGGCAAAACTCCTGCATTTGTCAGTGCGCCGGGTAGAAATGACATTAAAAAGGTGATGGGTTATTTAAAAAAGGCCTATCATGGTGAGAATGTACAGTTTGAATTTTGGGGTTTGCGCAAAAATGGTGAAATTTTTCCCAAAAGGGTTTCTCTTTATCCCGGAAACTTTCAGGGTGAAAAGGTCGTAATTGCTGTGGGGCAGGATATTACCGAATTTAAAGAAGCAGAAGCAAAAATAAGGGATTCGGAAGAACGATACAGACAGCTATTTGATTTTTCTCCTGTAGGTCTGTCGCTGTTAGATTCCAAAGGTTTTATTTTGGATGTGAATGAAACGTTGTGTAGCAAAATGGGATATACCCGGGAGGAACTCATAGGAAAAAGTATTAAAATACTTGTTACCGATGAAAATATAAATGAAGTTGATCAGAATATTTCCCGTTTGTTAAGGGGAGAAATATTAAAATCTTCTTTGAAAAGCAAAAGGAAAGATGGAGGGTTAGAACATATCTTATTAAGTGAAAGAAGAATAAAACTGCCCAACGGTAAATGGGGAATTTTAAATGTTTCTTATTATATCACCGACCTGGTTAAAACAAAGAAACTGCTTGAGGAAAGGGAAAAAACCTATCAAAATCTTACGGAAATGCTGCCTGATGCAGTTGTGGTGCATAGTGAGGGTAAAATTATTTATGCTAACCGCGCGGCTGTAAAAATTATCGGAGCAAACAGCAGGGAAGACACGATTGGAATACCTGTGTTGTCGGTGATGCATCCCGATTCTTTGGAATTTGCCAGAGAAAGGATTTTTTATATGATGAAAACCGGGAAACCTGTTCCTCCCGCCGAAGAAAAATTAATAAGGCTTGATGGAAAAGATATTATAGCAGAGATATCTGCCATGCCCATTACATATAAGGGAAAGGATGCCGTTATAACAGTAATCAGAGACATAACAAAAGAAAAAGAGGTGTTAAAAGATCTGACAAGAGCCAAAGAAAAAGCGGAAGAATCGGACAGGTTAAAAACAGCATTTTTGCAAAATATGTCGCATGAAATAAGAACCCCGCTTAATGCTATCATCGGTTTTGGTGATCTGATTGCAAACAATATCACTGAAGATGCCGGGCAGATAAGCGGTTACGGACAAATTATAAAAAGCAACGGAAAACGTCTTTTGGAATTAATCAATAATATATTGGAAGTTTCAAAAATAGAATCGGGAATTACAGAATTGAAAAAGAGTCATGTAAATCTGAATGCTTTAATGGACGAAGTGTACCGGACTTATTCAGTGGAAGTGGAAGCCAAAGGTTTGGAATTTAAACTTACCAAAGGCCTTAGTGATCATGAGAGTTCATTTAACCTTGATACGACCAAGTTGGTTCAGGTGTTGAACAATCTAATCGGTAATGCCATTAAATTCACTACTAAAGGAAGTATCAGTTTTGGGTATGAGACTAAAAACAGTATGCTCGAATTCTTTGTTTCGGATACGGGCAGGGGTATTTCCGATGAAAACCGGGAAAAAATATTTCAGCGCTTTTACCAGGCCGATAACTCCTTTATAAGAGATTATGAGGGCGCCGGACTCGGGCTCTCCATAGTCAAAGGACTTATAAATTTAATGGGTGGAGATATTTCCGTTTCTTCCGAAATTGGCAAAGGAACAACCTTTCGCTTTAAAATACCTGCCGATAAATATACAGCTCCCGAAATTCGGAGGGCGAAAGCAAATGACCGCAGTAATAATCAGAAAATTAATGTGTTATTGGCTGAGGATGACGATTCGGCAATGTATCTTATTAAAGCGATGCTTCATAAAAACCAGTTTGTTATTTATACGGTAAAAAACGGAATTGAGGCAATTGAAATGATAAACCAACATCCTGAAATTGATATTGTATTAATAGATATCAAGATGCCAAAGTTAAATGGGATTGAGGCTACAAAAGAGATAAAAAACATAAGACCTGCTTTACCGGTTATTGCAACCACTGCTTATGCTTACGATAATGAAATAAAACAGATAAAAGAGGCGGGATGCGACGCCGTGGTAACAAAACCCATAATGAGAAACGAACTGTACAAAGCACTACAGAGTGTTTGTGAGAAGTTTTAATGTATTTGCCTTTTATTGAAGCTGTTGACGGGAAATGTTTTAAGCAAAAAGGGCGGTTTTGATCCCAAAACCGCCCTTTTTATTTTTTTAAGGTAACTTTTACAAATCCAGAGTAATACCGAATTTAAAAGCCGACAGAGTTCCATATCCGGTTTCAGCAAACAAACCGAAACCATCTTTTAACATCATACGTCCTCCTATATATGCTTCTCCGTAAGGGCCTACTTCGCCATTAATATGCTCTCCCCAATAGTCAACGTAGCCCGATTTGATTTCTATTCCGAATCCGGCACCCGCATAAACATCCCATTTATCGCTTTGAAATGTTTGTAAATGCCATGAAGCCCTCGGGCCTACTACAAAAACACTGAATACATCAGTAGCTTCCAAATAGGAGTATGTTCCCAATTGCCAGGCGGCAATACCGCCAAAAGTAACAATACCCACATCGCCGGTGGGAATTACACCTACTTCAAGGCTTGCATTAATGGAGGGAATAAAACCGTAGCTTGAGAGTCCTCCGATACCGGCATTTAACATCATATCACCCTTTTCCATTACATTTTGTGCATGTAATGAGAAAGCAAAAAATGCTGTTAAAACAATTAATAAAGTTTTTTTCATTTTTTTTTAAATTTTAAGGTTATTAAACTGATTTATAATTATTTTGCATAATTAATTGCTCTTGTTTCACGAATTACCGTAATTTTTATTTGTCCGGGATAGGTCATCTCTTCCTGAATTTTTCGTGATAATTCATAAGAGAGGGTATCGGCTTCTTTATCGGAAACCCTGTCGGCTCCCACAATTACCCGCAACTCACGACCCGCCTGAATGGCATAGGTTTTTACCACACCCGGGTACTCCAGTGCCATGTTCTCCAGTTTCTTTAGTCGTTGGATATAGGCTTCCACAACCTCCCGGCGTGCGCCGGGGCGTGCACCGGAAATGGCGTCACACACCTGAACAATGGGAGCAATCAGTGTTTCCATTTCTATTTCGTCGTGGTGTGCCCCGATGGCATTACATACATCCGGTTTTTCTTTGTACTTTTCGGCAAGTTTCATTCCCAGCAAAGCGTGGGGCAACTCGGCTTCGTTTTCTGCTATTTTTCCAATATCGTGCAGCAGTCCGGCACGTTTGGCTTTTTTTGGATTCAGCCCCAATTCCGAAGCCATGGTGGCACTAAGGTTGGCAACCTCTATTGAGTGCGCCAACAGGTTTTGTCCGTATGATGAGCGGTACTTCATGCGCCCGATGAGTTTGATCAGCTCGGGATGCATGTTGTGGATACCAAGGTCGATAACCGTACGTTTACCGGTTTCCAGAATCTCCTGTTCCACCTCTTTTTTGGTTTTGGCAACCACCTCTTCAATACGTGCCGGATGAATACGTCCGTCGGAAACCAGCTTTTGCAGCGACAGTCGCGCAACTTCACGCCTGATGGGGTCGAATCCCGAAAGTAGTATGGCATCCGGACTGTCGTCGATGATGATTTCTATTCCGGTAAGCGATTCAAGTGCGCGTATATTACGTCCTTCACGCCCGATAATACGGCCCTTGACTTCGTCGCTGTCAATATTGAAAACGGTAACGGTATTGTCAATGGCATGTTCGGCGGCAGTTCGCTGGATGGTTTCAATAACAATCTTTTTGGCTGTTCTTTCGGCAGTTAGTTTGGCTTCTTCGGTTATATCACGGATCAAAACCATGGCTTCGGCCTGTGCTTCGTGCTTCAGCGAATCAATCAACTGTGCTTTTGCTTCATCTGCCGATAGATTACTGATTGATTCCAACTGTTTTACCTGTTCATCATGCAGTTTGTTTACTTCTTCCTGTTTCTTTTCAAGAACACTAAGCTGGGTACTTAAGTTTTCTCTCAGTTTGTCCAGTTCGTTTTGTTTGCGCTGTGTATCCTGAAGTTTCTGCGAAAGGCTCTGTTCTTTCTTTCTGATGCGGCTTTCGGCTTTCTGGATGTTGTTGTTGCGCTCATTAATCATCTTCTCGTGCTCCGATTTGAGCTGGAGAAATTTCTCTTTTGCCTGCAGTATTTTCTCTTTTTTTAATACTTCGGCCTTCTCTTTAGCTTCTTCAAGCAGCCGGTTACTTTTTTTCAGAACCGATTTTCTCATCAAAGTCATGGTTACAAGAACCCCCAAACCGAAAGCTCCCAAGACTTCGAGAATATTGTATAAAATTTCCATAGCACATAATTATTTTGTGCTTGCAAATGCATAAAAAAAGCCCACATAATCGTGGAGTTATAGTAAACCCCGGAATAACATGGTTAGGGTTGCCAGAATTTTCGGACGTCCAGCGTCTGCCGAAGCAAATCCCCGCCTTGCGACGGGTAAACAGGCCTGCCCTAGAACTCTATGAGCTTCACCCTAAATGTTGTAGTGTTGAGTTTACAAACATGGGATTATGTGGGCTATATCTTTTTCTAAGAACGTAATTACAGGCTTGCTTCAAGCAACTGATCTATTTCATTAAGTTTTTGTTCCATCTCTTCCTCTCTGAAATTCTTTTGTGATTCCAGTTCAATTGAATCGTTGGCAAACTGCAGGGCAACCATGGCCAGTAAGTCCTGCTGGTCGGTAAACTGGAAGCGATGGGCATAATCCTTAATGCTTTCGTTTACCAGACCGGCGGCTTTCCTCACAACCTCTTCCTGTTCGGGCACAATGCTCATCGGATAGGGCCGGCCTGCAATTACCACTTTTATATC
>JALVZH010000051.1:13181-14433 GCA_027022105.1 Bacteroidales bacterium
CTCCTTGTTTTCCTGTTCCAATTGCTGTTTCGCCTCAATTAATTTCCTTACTTTAAAAGAAATACCGGAAATCAATAATGCTTCATTTGCCATTGAAACAGTTTATTTATATGTGGCAAAAATACATAATTTTTACCGGAATTGTACACCATCTTCTCATTTTTCAGATTTATTAATAAAAAAGTGTTTCTGTCTCTATCTATTGTACTGAATGTCAGTATAAAAATGAACTGCGCGAAAATGAATGACAACTGCATGTTGCAGATACTGTAAAGATAAAATGCTTTAATACTTACCTTATTGTTGGTCGTTAGAGTCACGACCGGTTATCTCTTTCTGTTCGAAATACTTTTTTACAAGATACTTAAATGTATCGCCCCTGTGCTCGAAATTGTGGTACTCATCGTAGCTGGCCGCAGCGGGTGAGAGCAATACGGTTTTGATATTTTTAAAGGTTCTCAATTTTTTTACAGCCTCTTCCATGTTGTCAGTTACAATCAGTTTTGATGTGGTATTCGTTTTTGAAAGTTGATTGTAAATAACCTGTCCAGCCTTTCCCAAAAAGAAAAGCAGGGGGATATTTTTTTTCTCTAAAAATGCAGAAAGTCCGCTGTAATCAATGCCCCGGTCGTAACCGCCCAGAATAAGAACATCCACATTGTTCAGGCTGTTTACGGCAGCCATGGCCGATTGCGGAACGGTGGAGATGCTGTCGTTATAAAACGAAATCCCTCTAAAGTTACCCATAAATTCCAACCTGTGCGGCAAGGGTGTAAATGAGTCAAGGTGTTTAATAGCTTCTTTGATATCCAATCCGGTTGTTTTTATCGCAGCCAGCGACAAAACGGTATTAAACAGGTTGTGCCTGCCTTTCAGCGGCGTGTGCTGTTGTATCAAATCAATTGAAACGGGTTCTTTTACAAACTCTTTTATTGCTTTAAAAAGGATTTCGTTGTTGTAATCACTGTTTTGGTATTTAGTGCCGTCGAATGTGAAATCACCCCCTTTTTGAAATCTGAAAATGTTTCTTTTTGCTTTTTCGTAAGATTGGAAGGTATCGAAAAAGTCGAGGTGTTCGGGAAAAATATTGGTCAGTACCGCAATGCGGGGCGAAGTCTTAACATCGCGTAACTGGTGAGCCGACAACTCATAAACAATTGTAGTATCGGGAGTTATCTCTTCCAGCTTGTCAAAGGCCGGGACACCGATATTTCCCATGAGCAGGGTAGGGGTTCCGCTCTTTTTCAGGATG
>JALVZH010000052.1 GCA_027022105.1 Bacteroidales bacterium
TTGTAAAAACGGTGGGTTTGGTAAAGGAAAGGGTAAACTTTGTGCATGAGCTCTGGGAGCAATCTTACTTCTTTTTCCGTCGTCCCGGAAGCTATGACCCCAAAGCGGTAAAAAAACGCTGGAAAGCCCAAAGTTACGACCAAATGCTGGAGCTGAAGGAGCTTTTGCTTGGGTGCAAAGAGTTTACTTCCGAAAACACCGAAGCTTTGGTAAAAGAGTGGATTGCCAGTAAAGAGTATGGTATGGGAGCCGTAATGAATGCTTTCCGTCTGTTGATTGTGGGCGCTTTGAAAGGGCCTCATCTTTTTGATATTATCGAAATGCTCGGACAGGAAGAAACCGTCGAAAGAATTGAACAGGGATTACACGAACTGGGAAGAAAGGAGTAACTCATGTCGGTGATATCAATCGAAGGAATGGAGTTTTTTGCCTACCACGGCTGCTTTAAAGAGGAAAAGATAATCGGAACAAAATTCCGGCTCGACCTTTTTTTAACCGTTGATACCACCAAAGCCGAACATACCGACGATTTGAATGATACGGTGAATTACCAATCGGTTTATCAGGTGGTAAAAAAGGAGATGGAAACCAAATCGAACCTGTTGGAACATGTGGGCAGGAGAATTCTTACAAAAATAAAAGAACACTTTCCGGAAGTGGAACGTGCCCGGTTAAAAATCAGAAAACTCAATCCGCCGCTGGGTGGAAAAATGGATTTTGTAAGTCTGGAATTGGAAGCATAAAAAAAGACGCAGATTTCTGCGTCTTTTTTTATTTTGTAAACCTTTCCGGTTGAACGCCGGAATTCGGGTTTGCTATTGTTTTTTGCCTGTTTTTCCGGTTCTGTTTTCCTGTTCTCCCTGCGGAAACAAACGGTCTTTAAACTTTTTAACCCTTACTTTAAGCGAATCGAAAGCATTCTTGCTGTCCGATTTGGATTTTACCGATTTTTTCAGGGCTTTTATGTCGTCCAAAAGTCCTTTATACTCTTTGTCCTGTTTGCCATATCCCATTTCTTCAGCCAAGGAAAGCTGGTATTTGGCATTGTCCAAAAGGTTAAGAACCTTGTCGGCATTTGTATGGTCTTTGGCATCTGTATTTGAGGCCTCTTTTATCATTTGTTCGGCTTTGAGAACGGGTAACGGCAGTACCGTGTTTTCGATAATGATAGTTCCCATAACACTTTGCAAAACGGCTGCCGCGTCGTCTTGTTTGTTCTCCTCAAGCAGGGCTACAGCTACTTTAATGGCATCGGGATAGGTTGCCGTGGGCAGGTAATAGCTGTTGATAACAATTTCGCTATGGAGACTTTCAAGAATTTTTTGAGCTTCCTGATAATAGCCCTCGTTCATTGCTTCTTTGGCTTTCTCAACAATTTTCCTTACCGTGTTAATATCGGTAACCAGTTCGTTTACTTTATAATCGGCATTAACAGGTATAAAACTTAAAGAGGGATTTTTTGTTAATAAAACCTCTAATTTTCCAATCAATTTGTGGCCGAAATCAATAGCGTCTTCTTTTTTTCCCGATTGGATAAGGTCAAGCAGTTTTCGGGTGTCGCCCAATACGGTAAATGCTTCATCGGAAACTTTACTTTGTCGCGTGGCAATCTCTTTTGTAATATTGTTTATAATGCGTGCGTTCAAAGTATCGGCATTCATTTCAAGTGTTTTGACCTGTTCAATTGCCGGCGACTGAACCGTCTCTTTTTCTTTATGGCTGTTGCATCCGCTAAATATCAACAGTGCAACTACCGACCATAATGCAATTAATTTTTTCATTTTAATCTTTTTTTAGTTTAACAAAAAATTTCGTTGCTGTTTTTCAATTTTTATACCAATGTTATGTTAAATAGAGAGTTCTGTAATAATTTCATAAAGATTTGTTAAACAACTATATAAAAACATATTAATTTAACGCTTTTTAACAATAATCTGACAATAATTGCATAATTATCAAATGAAAATAAGACTGGAAACGGATAAAATGACAGGCAATTTTAATAATCATTCCTCTCTTGCCTCTCTTGCCGTTATGTTTTTTTGCCACCAGGATTTTTCAAAATCCCGTTCCGGTTTTTATGCTCCAAATTCTTAAGAAAATAACCTTTATAAAAGTGCCTTTAAGTAAAACACTTAATTTTTGTATTGACACGCAATTTATATCAATTAAAAATACATACGTAACAAATTTATATACATGGAATAATAGATGTTAGTTATTAACATTACGTAATGATATACAGATATTTATAAATATCACTTCATTACTGTTATTTTTGATGTTAAACAATTAACAACCAAATAATTATTTAAACCAAAAACAAATAACTATTGTACATATCTAACAGCTGTTTATATCATGCCAATTTACATATTTTTGCGCAATATTTTTGAATAAAATAACAAAAAGCGTACGTTATGGACTTATCAGTCAATTATTTAGGTTTAAAAATAAAGAACCCGGTTGTGGTGGGCAGTTCAAGTCTTACCGCTTCTGTGGAAAACCTGAAAAAAATAGAGAACAGTGGTGCCGGAGCCGTTGTTTTGAAATCTATTTTTGAAGAAGAAATTTATTACGAATACCAAAGTATCCTTGAAAAGGAAAAGGAATTGGAACTTCCCGATGTCCGTTTTTTGGACTATTACGATTACAAAATCAAAGAAGACAACATAAAAAAATATGTTAATCTGATAAAAGAGGCAAAAGCTTCTTTAAAGATTCCAGTGATTGCAAGCATCAACTGCAAAAGTTCGTGGGAATGGAGCTTTTTTGCCAAAAAGCTCGAAGAAGCAGGTGCCGATGCTATTGAGTTGAACATGTTTATCCTGCCATCCGATTTTTCGCTTACCTGCACAAAAGTGGAAGAGACCTATTTGGAAATCATCAATAAAATAAAGGCTGCGGTAAACATTCCTGTGGCTGCAAAACTCAGCTACTATTCATCCGATTTGGCAGCTTTTGTAAAACGGGTTTCCGAAAGCGGAGTTGACGGTGTTGTTTTGTTCAACCGTTTTTTTCACCCCGATTTCGACATTGATAAATTTGAAATTATCCCGAGCAATGTATTGAGCCGTTCGTCCGACCTGGCCATTTCGTTGCGCTGGATGTCGATTTTGGCAGGACGCATAAAAGGCAGTCTTATTGCTTCAACCGGTGTTCACGACGGAGCCTCCGTTGTAAAAGAATTGCTGGCCGGTGCCGACGCCGTTCAGGTAGTTTCCACACTGTACAAACAAGGCATTGAATCGTTGACGGATATGCTGGAAGACCTGAAAGCATGGATGGAGAAACACGGCTTTGAAAAGATTGATGATTTCAAAGGAAAAATGAGCCAGATTAACAGTCCTAATCCGGCCGAATACGAAAGAGTACAGTTTATGCGCTATTTCGAAAGCAAAAAATATAACCTTGGTTAATAACAAAAAAGAATAATTATGCCTCCTTTAACATTAAGTCAAAAATTAGGGCGTTTCTTTGTCAACTGGGTTTTCCTTATGTTGGTGTGGCTGGCTTTTACCAGTACGCTGGCAACTCATGAAGTGATTGTCGGCCTGTTGACATCGGGGCTTATCTCTGCGCTATCCATCCGGATGTTTACCTGCTGTACCATCAGCATTTTCAATCCGGTAAAGATTTTTTACATGATTCAATATCTTATTGTGTTTCTGATAGCATTAATAAAATCCAATTTTGATGTGGCCCGCAGGGTGTTAACACCATCATTACCTATTAATCCCGGTATTGTTAAGTTCAAAACCAAATTAAAAACCAATTATTCTAAAATGGTTTTGGCCAACAGCATTACCCTTACACCGGGAACTCTTACGGTAGATGTAATTGACGACACTTTTTATATTCACTGGATTGACGTTCAAACCACCGATCCGGAAAAGGCGTTTACCGAAATTGCCGAAAGTTTTGAAAAAATTCTGTTAAAAATCTTCTAACCATGACATACATTATTTATATATCGCTGATTTTTATGGCCATGGGGATGATCTTTGCGGCCATACGGTTCGTTAAGGGTCCCACTGCCGGCGACCGTGCCGTGGCGCTCGATACCATTACCACCATTGGTGTTGCCGGATTAACGCTGCTTGCCTATCTGTTTCATCGGTTTGTTTATGTTGATGTGGCGCTGGTTTATGCAGTATTGGGATTTATCGGAGTAATTGTAATTGCAAGATATTTGGAGGGTGCCTTATGAGTATTATGGAAATTATCGGCGGTATTTTACTGCTTATCGGAAGTGCTTTCCTCTTTTTGGGAGCCTTGGGAATTTTCCGTATGCCCGACGTGTATAACCGTTTACAGGCAGGAACCAAAGCAACTACCCTTGGAGGGATGAGCCTTATCCTTGGTGTGGGATTTTTAGAGCCCTCATGGATGATTAAGGCTTTGATTATTATCATTTTTATTGCTTACTCTAACCCCATCAGTTCGCACGCACTGGCACGTGCCATGTATCGCCGCGGACGTATGCCCGTTATGAAAAAGGGTTATACCAAAGAGATGGATGCCTACAGCGAAGTGGAACAACCTAAAACAGAGGAGGATATAGAGCTATGATTTATTTTATCTTAATATTGGTACTGTTGCTGTTTATGATTGGTGCGGCAGTGTATGCTGTTCACGAAAAAGACCTGTTGTATGCCGTAATTGCTACAGGGATTATCAGCTTGATTTTGTCCATTTTGTTTTATCTACTTCAGGCACCGGATGTGGCGCTTACCGAAGCAGCTATCGGTGTGGCACTCACAACCATTATTTTCATTATTACCATCAGGAATACGGTGCGCCACGAAGAGGAAGACAATAAATCATTTAAATCGGAAGTGAAATGAAAAAGATACTGGTATTGTTGTTAATGGCTGTTGTCGGTGTTTATGTCGCCATTACTTTTTTCAATATAGGATTTGGCGAAGAGCACTTCGTAGATGGAGTGAAACCCGTAAAGGATGTATATCTCGACGAAACAGTCAGTACCTTGAAAGTTTCCAATACGGTTACAAGTATTGTGGTAAACTTCAGGGGTTTTGATACATTGGGTGAGGTTACCGTGCTGTTCTTGTCGGTTACCGCACTGGGTAGTATTCTGTACAAAAGGCGTCACGAAGTGGGTGAGCGTTCGGTACTGTTTTCGGCAAGTAGTGTTGTAACTGCCGGGTCAAAACTTCTGTTTCCGGCCATTGTGCTGCTGGGTGCATACGTATTTATTCACGGACATCTGTCGCCCGGCGGTGGTTTTCAGGGAGGTGTTATTATTGCCACCGGCTTTTTGCTGATGCTGCTGGCTTACGAAAACTTCTCGGTAGGACATACGGGATTATCCGTTATCGAGTCGCTTGCAGGGATTACCTTTGCCGGTGTCGGCCTGCTCGGTTTTATGAATGGCGGTACTTTTCTTCAAAATTTTCTCCCCACAGGTGTTTTGAACGATTTGTTCAGCGGCGGGGTTATCCCCATCATTTACATTGCAGTGGGTTTTAAAGTGACAGCCGAACTTACCGGTGTGATTTATACCGTGTTAAACGAAAAAGGAAAGACCAATGAATGATATATTAATAAAATTTATGGATTATGCCGTGTATGGTACGGCGGTAATCGTTATGGGTATCGGATTGTACGGTGCTTTAACAAAAAAATCGCTGCTGAAAATCGTAATCGGATTATCCATTATCGATTCGGGACTGAACTTTCTGATTGTAGCCCTTGATTATTATAAAGGCGGAACCGCACCGATTTTTTCACAGGGATATCTCGAAGGGACAAATAAATTAATGGTTGATCCCGTTCCGCAGGCTTTGGTTCTTACGGCCATCGTTATCGGTTTCGGTGTAACTGCCGTTGCACTTTCGCTGGTAATCCGCTTATACAGACATCATGGTACATTAAATATTGACGAAATAAAAGATTTAAAATGGTAGGAACTCCGGTATTATTTGTAGCAATTCCCCTTTTGGCGGCATTTCTCATTCCGCTGCTTGGGATGATATGGAAAGAACTGGTCAGGATTGTACCGGGACTGGTACTTATCTATCTTTTGATTCTGGCCGTTAATCTGATGAACTATGTAACGGTAAACGGGCCCATTGTTGAGGTAATTGCCGGCTGGGCACCACCCATCGGTATCAATCTGGTATTTAGTACTTTTTCCGGATTCCTCGTTACACTGATGGTTTTTCTGGGATTGATTGTGTGGCTTTACAGTTACCGTTTTAAACGTAATGTGGATTATGAACCTGCAAAAAAATATTTCCTGTTGTTAATGATGTTAATCACCGGTTCTGTAGGGATTGTACTCACCGGCGATATCTTTAACATGTTTGTTTTTATTGAAATAACGGGAATTTCGGGTTACGCATTAACCGCATTTTATACCGGTCGTAACAGTGCCGAGGCTTCGTTTAAATATATTTTCCTCGGTTCGCTTGCTTCGGTATTTTTGCTGCTGGCCATCATGATTATCTATTCCCAGTTGGGAACATTAAATATGGCTGATATTGCTTCCAAAATACATTTGATGAAACCTGCCTATAAGGTGGCATCGCTCATCTTCTTTATTACCGCACTTGGTATTGAAGCCGAGATTTTTCCGCTCAACGGCTGGGCTCCCGATGCATACAGCGAAGCTCCCGGCCCTGTGGGTGCGGCATTTGCAGGAATTGTTGTAAAGGCATCTATTTATGCCATAATACGGTATGTTTACACGATTTTCGATTTGTCGGGCTCGTACGATTTGTTAATAATCATCGGAATGGTAACCCTGATAATTGCCGAAACCCTTGCCATCCGTCAGGAAAAACTGAAAAGGATGCTTGCTTACTCAAGTATCGGACAAATGGGACTGGTGTTTGTGGCCTTTGGTTTCGGTACCGAAGAGGGGGTTTTTGCCGCTCTGTTCCTCATGTTCAACCATGCAATTATCAAATCGCTGCTTTTCCTTTCGGGAAGTTACCTTGTATATAATTCCAAAGAAAAATACATCAGCGAAGCCAACGGAATGGCAAAACATCTGCCCATAACCTCACTCATGTTTGCTCTGGGTGCTTTTGCAATTGTGGGATTGCCGCCGTTTGCGGGTTTTTGGAGCAAGCTGGCATTCCTTACCGCTGCCGCCGACAGCAACATGATTTTGATTATGGTTCTGGTACTGATGGTAAGTGTGGTGGAACTGGTTTATTACATGCGTGTTGTAAACCGGATTTATTTCTTTAAAAAAGAAGAAAATGTGGAAGCCACGCGTCCTACTTACAACGGTGTTGCTGCCATGCTGGTTTTGGGAGCCATTATCCTGATTGTTGGTTTTGCCCCCGATACCGTAACCGATATTTTGCATAAAGCATCTGCCGGGTTGATGGATAAAACGCAATACATTCATAATGTTTTGTCAATTAAATAAACGATAGCAGTTAAAGTTATGAATACAATACATCTAATATTTTTGATTTTCCTGAGCGGGGCGGTAATTACCTACTTTGCCGGAAAAATTAATTCGGTACTTCAGGATATTCTGTTTCTGATTTCCATACTGGTACCTGCTTATCTTTTTTATGCTGGAAATGCTGCCGGCCACGAGGCCCATCTCATTCTCGGCAACATAAATTTAAGCTGGCAGGTCGATATTAACGGATTCGGTTGGCTCTTTTCCTTAATTGTGCTCGGACTCGGCTCTTTCGGTGCTTTTTATTCGGTGGGATTTATGAAAGGAAAAGAGCGCAGGGGATATTTTTACTTCAACTACATCCTCAGCGTAATGGCCATGACAGGCATTTTGTTAAGCCGCGATATGGTTTCCTTCTTTATCTTTTGGGAAATAATGACCTGGTCGTCTTACCTGATGTCAATTTACAACGGAAACGACATACAGCGCATAGGGATTAAATATTTTGTTTTCAGTGCAATAGGTGCTTATGCAATGCTTATGGCCATTGTAATGGTACATTCGGTTACCGGCAGCTTTATGATTGACGATATGATTAAAGCCTACCCGGCAATGAGTGCCAACATGCAGGTTTGGATTCCCGTTTTGCTGTTAACCGGATTTAGTGTAAAAGCTGCAATGATGCCGTTGCATGTTTGGGCCCCCGGCGCTTACAGCAATGCCCCCATGGCTTATACCAGCCTCTTTTCCGGTGCCCTCTCAAAAATGGGTATTTACGGAATGACCATCGTTTTGGTAACCATGATCAGCAAACTGCCTCAGGGTATATGGTTCAGGGAGATACTGGCCTGGC
The DNA here is from genome assembly GCA_027022105.1 of Bacteroidales bacterium. GTDB lineage: Bacteria > Bacteroidota > Bacteroidia > Bacteroidales > F082 > Sulfidibacterium. Next base: position 8,241 of record JALVZH010000052.1, read on the forward strand.
TCGGAGGTATTACTGCTGTAATGGGCACTTTGTGGGCCATTCAGCAGGATGATGCAAAAAAACTGCTGGCTTATTCATCGGTTGCACAGTTGGGATACATTATTGTAGGTATTTCCATCGGTACCGAACTGGCCATGCTTGCCGGACTGTTCCTTGCGGTAATGCACGCCCTGTTCAAAGGGGTTCTTTTTATGGTAGTTGGTGCTGTTGAAAGGCAAACGGGTACGACCAATTTTACCGAAGTTACCGGCCTTATACGGAAAATGCCCTGGACATTTATCTCGGCATTGTTATCCATTATTGCCCTGGCAGGTATTCCGCCGTTGGGTGGTTTTATCGGGAAATGGATGCTGTACGAATCGTTGATTACAAGTGACCACTATTTACTGGTAATTGTAATATTCTTTTCCAGTACGGCTGCATTCCTCTACTGTTATAAATTCCTCTTCGGATTTTTCCTCGGACAGGAAGAGAAAGAGTGGGAACATGTAAAAGAAGCCCCGGCTCTGATGGTTGTTCCCGGACTTATCCTGGCACTTTTTATGGTTGTTCTCGGTACTTTCCCAGGTATTATTCTGGAACCTGTTAACAACGGGTTAATAAGCCTCGGTTTTACCGATACATACAAACATCTTTGGGATACATCAGTTATTTTCAACAGTTGGGGAGATCAGGTGGTACTTCAGCCGCTTTTATATTCCATAATGGGAATCTTCCTTTTCTTCCTCGTTTTTGTTGTTTGGAAAGGATACAAAAACACAAGATACGTTTCCACCAAAGATATCAGTACTTCGGGTGAAGTTCCTGCCGAAGATGAAAACCTCACTTTTTCGGAAGGATTTTTCCAGCCGTTTTATCGTGCTGTTGAGCCGGCCATGCGTCGCCAGATTGATAAATATTATACGGAATTTGGTAACGGTCTGGAAGCAATTTTCCAGTTTTTGCGCAGGATTTATACCGGCAACGGACAAACCTATGCCATTTATGTGATTGTGTTTGTTGTGATTTTGATATTGTTTAAAGACTTTTTGTTCTAAAATTACAGAATAATGGAAGAGATATTGATGAATATTTTGGGAGCGGTTGTCACCTTTATTGTGGCATTCATTGTGGGGATGACCTATGGCGGTCTTACCCGTAAGATTACGGCAAGAGTCCAAAACCGTAAAGGACCGCCCTGGTATCAGAATTTTATAGATGCATTTAAACTGGGTTCGAAAACAACAGCCATCCACCACGGTGCCATGCACTTTATGGGGCCCGCCTTTTTAATGGTCTCTTCGGTGATGACCCTGTTAATGGTGCCTGTTTTAACGCACAACAACTGGTTTACCAACCTCAACTTTGACGGTGATTTGATTTTCCTGCTGTACATTATGACCTTTGGTCCGCTGGGTATGGCTTTGGGAGCCGGCCAAACCGGTAACCCCAATTCGGCAATAGGTGTAACCCGTGGTTTGAGCCAGATGGTTGGTTTTGAAATTCCGTGGGTAATGGCCATTGTTGCGCTGATGATTCAATACCATACCACCTCTATTACCGGTTTGATGGAAGCACAGGCACAAAGCGGAACATGGATGATGTTTAGTTCGCCTTTTGCTTTTATTGCCGCCGTAATGGCTATGTTCGGAATGTTCCGTTACTCACCGTTCGACATTGTGGGTGCGCCTACCGAGCTGGCATCGGGACCTATATCGGAAAACGGAGGGAAATACCTTTTTGTAATGATGTCGTCGGGCTCGGTATTTACTTTTGCCAAGCTCACCCTTTATGTTGACCTGTTTATGGGAGGTGCCGACAACCTGATTATTTTACTGGTAAAAACCTTTGTTTTATATATGATTCCCGTGTTGTACGGAGTTGTCAGCCCCCGTTACCGTACCGAACAGGCAGTACGTTGGTTTTGGGGCTGGCCGAGCTTTTTCGGTTTACTGGCTATTTTACAGGCTGTAATTTTTTAAATGAAAGACAATGATTAACGATAAAAACTCACAAAAGATAGTAGATATTATCCAGAATTGGGCGCGGAAGCATTCCATCTGGGTACTGGCTTATGGTACGGGTTGCGGAGCCATTGAGATTCCCCCTACCATGACTTCGAGATATGATGCGGAACGTTTGGGAGTTCGTGGTGCAGCTACACCGCGCCAGGCCGATGTGTTGCTGATTACCGGTTATCTTACCGTAAAAACCCTCAAAAGGGTTATCCGTGTTTACGAGCAGATGCAGGATCCCAAGTATGTCATCGGCTTCGGTTCGTGTACCATCAACGGCGGTATGTATTACGATTCGTACAACACCATTAAAGTTCTCGATAAATACCTTCCGGTAGATGTTTACATCAACGGTTGTATGCCGCGCCCCGAGGCTGTTCTTTCGGGATTTGCACAACTGCAGAAAAGAATTGCCGAAGGCAGGGCCAACGGAGCCGAAGAGTATAAAAAGAACCTGGAATGGTACCGCGCCAACCAAAAGAAAATTATTCCCAACTGGGTAATGCCTGAATACAACTGGTAAAAATGGAAGCTATGAAAGAATTAAAAGAGAATATAGTCCGCCGGATTAAAGCCAATTTCAGCGATGCCGTCGAAAAAAACGACTTTAATTACAACCGCGTGGATTTTACCGTAAAAAAAGAAACCATCCCTTCCATTCTTTTTTATCTGAAAGATGAAATGGGATTTATTCACCTTTCGGATGTCAATTGTGTTGATTGGCTCGAAGAAGGGGAATTTGAGCTGGTTTTTATTGTGTGGTCGCCCAAAGACAAAATAAAAGTATTTGTGCGTACACGGCTCGATCGTGAAAATCCCGTAATGGATAATCTGGATATGATTTGGCGTCAGCTGAATACCTATGAAAGAGAATTCAGGGAAATGTTCGGTATTCAGTTCAACGGCCTGGTAGCGCCCGACGAGTTTATTCTTGAAGACTGGCAGGGCCCGCCGCCATACCGTCGCGACTTTGATACGGCAGCTTATGCCGAAAAAACATTCTGGCACCGTCCCGGACGCGAAGATGCCAAAGATGTACGTGAAACCATTGCCGGACGCGATGGAGAAGAAATTCCCGATTTTGCAAAAAAATACTCAAGATAAAATGAGAGAGAAAGCAACAACATTATATATAGGCCCCCAGCACCCCGGTATTACCGGTAATATGATGGTGAAGGTGAAAGTGAAGGGCGATACGATTGTGGAAGCACGTACCGAAGTAGGTTATCTGCACCGTGCATTTGAAAAACTTCAGGAACGCCGCAACTGGCTGCAAAGTTTCACGCTGCTGTGCCGTTTTTGTGTTCCCGAACCCGACCCGGTAGAGGAGTCCTATGCAAGAGCCGTGGAATTGCTCGAAGGCCGTGAAGTTCCCGAAAGGGCAAAATACATCAGGGTGCTGGTGCTCGAACTGGCCCGTATGGCCTCTTACCTGTTGTGGTACGGAGGTCAAAACGGTTCGCTGGGGCTTTATACCATGGGACAATGGAGTGTGGGCGACCGGAACTACATCCTCGACCTTTTTGAGGAGCTTACCGGTGGCCGTGTGTATCATATGTACATCTGGCCGGGAGGCGTCCGTCGCGACCTTCCCGAAGGTTTTGCCGATAAGGTGCTTCGTACCATGGATTATTTTGAAAAACGGCTGAAAGATTACGACGACCTGATGTTTGAAAATGCTATTTTCCAAAAGAGAACACAGGGCGTTGGCGTAATCCCCAAAGAAAAAGCCGTTGAATGGGGTGTTGTAGGCCCCGTTTTGAGGGGGTGCGGTATCAAAAGCGATATCCGCATTGATGATCCCTATGAAGTATATGATAAGCTTGATTTTGAGGTGCCTACGGCAGAAGGTGGCGACATATGGGCAAGAGCTTTGGTTCGCCGTCAGGAAATCCGCCAATCCATCAGGATTATCCGTCAGGTAATTGAAAAGATGCCCGGCGGCGAATATTACAACCGTATTCCCAATCCGCACAAATGGGCGCTTCCCAAAGGCGATGCTTATGCACGCACCGAAGCCACCCGCGGTGAAGTGGGAATGTACATTGTAAGCGACGGCAGTATTTATCCGCGCAGAACCCATTTCCGAGGTGCTGCTTATGTACACGGAATAACACTACTCGAAAATCTTTTGGTAGGCGAAAATGTAGCCGATATCTCAGCCATTATGAACAGTCTGGGTACCTGCCCGCCGGAGATTGAACGATAGTAATAAAAAGATATATGTTAATATTAAATGTAAAATATTGTAATCAGGAAAATGAATTCCATTGTTCCCCTCCTTGGAGGGGTGCAGGGGTGGGTTCATCAAAAAATATATTCATTTTCCTGATTACAATATTTTAAGATGAACTTTAAACGGGTAAATTAAGAAACAAATAAAATAAAAAGATATGAGCTTTTTTGATCTCAACGGAACACTGAAACCGTTAACCGCCCTGAAACAGTTCGGGAAAAAGCCGCATACAATTTCTTATCCTAAAGAATCGAAGGAAGCTGCCGACCGTTATCGCGGTTTTCACTATAACGACCTTGAAGAATGTATCGGATGCGGTAACTGTTCCACCATCTGCCAGAATGCTGCAATCGACATGATTCAGTTAGACGGCATCGAAGGAAAAAAAGGCGATTCGGGCCTCCGTCCGCGAGTTGACCACGGACGCTGCTGCTGGTGTGCTTTGTGTGTGGAAGTGTGCCCCACCGGAAGCCTGAGCCTTACCAAAGATTACATTTATGTAAGCGAAGACCCCGATTCATTCCTGTGGACACCCGGAAAAGACAATCCCGAAGGAAAAAAGAATATTTCGTTCTACAGTACGGAAGAAACTTCATTGAATGTATTTCAGCGTGTACCCATGCCCGAACTGGAAGGAAAAGAGCGTGTTAAAAGTTTTGCCGAGGTTGTACTCGGTTACAACGAAGAACAGGCAAGGGCAGAGGCAAGCCGCTGTATCAGTTGTGGTATTTGTACCGAGGTGTGTCCCGACCATATGCACATTCCCGAATATATCAACGCCATTGCTTCGGGCAATGACGAAGATGCACTGCGCATTATTTACGACAACAACCCGTTGCCGGAGATGTGCGGTAAGGTGTGTACCCGCCGGTGCGAAGAGGTTTGTGCCATTGCTACCCGCGGTGAGGCCGTTGCCATTCGCTGGCTGAAGCGATATGCCACCGAAACGGCAGCAACCGCCGATATTACACGTGAGATTGTTAATCCCGAAATCCGCGAACCCAACGGCAAAACCGTCGGAATTATCGGTGCAGGGCCTTCGGGACTTACCGCTGCCTATTATCTGGCACTGCGCGGTTATGATGTAACCATCTACGAAGCCAATGCCAAAGCGGGTGGTGCTACCATGTACGGAATCCCGAAATACCGTTTCCCCATCGAGAGCCTCGACAAACAGATTGATTACATCCAAAGCATTGGTGTAAAGATTCATTTCAACACCAAAGTGGGTAAAGATGTCTCTTTCAAAGAGATTTACGATAAATACGATGCCGTATTTATGGGTGTGGGATTCCCCGACGCATGGTCGCTGGGTATCGAAGGCGAGGATGCCAAAGGTTCCATGCAGGCCTTCCGTTACCTCTATATGATCAATTCCGGTGAAAAGGTTGACATTGGCGATAAAGTGGTTGTTGTGGGAGGTGGTAACGTAGCCATTGATGCTGCCCGCGTAAGCCGTCGTTTTGGTGCCGATGTTACCATTCTGTACCGTCGTCGTGTGGAAGACATGCCGGCCGATTGGGAAGAGATAGAGGGTGCCGAGGACGAAGGCGTTCACATTATTCCGCAGGGAATTCCGGTTAAAATTCATAAAGATGAAAACGGTCGTGTGAAAGCCATCGAATATCTGAAAGCCGAAATGGTTGCCGATGAAAAAGGAGGCCGTCCGCGCCCCGTGGCCATCGAAGGCAGCAACACCATTCTGGAAGCTACCGCCGTTATGGCTGCCATAGGCCAGATGGGCGATTACAGCTTCCTCGGTAAAGAGTTTGAAGAGAAGATTAAGATTGAAAGAGGCCGTTTTGTTGTTAACGAAAAACAACAAACCGGCGATCCCAAAG
>JALVZH010000053.1 GCA_027022105.1 Bacteroidales bacterium
TTGTACCAACCCCAGTTTTTGTTGTAATCGAAACCGTACCGGTCAATTTCGTTTTCAGTAAGTTTTAAAGTACGCTGTTCGTGGTACTGCGGAGCCCCGAGCAGTGTAAAACTAAGGCTGTTTTTGGCATTGATAACTTTTTTGGCGGTCAAGAAATAGGAAAATCCCCTCATGGGTGTGGTGGGAATATATCCCGGACCTGCAAAGCCTGAGAAAGCACCTGCCCATTGCCATTTTTTTCCCCGCATTCCGCTGTTATACGATACGTTTACTTTGGTATTTCCGTAACTTGTGGTTTGCAGGGCAGCACAACCGCCTTTTTGAGCTGCCACATTATCCGTTATTATGTTAATGCTTCCGCCCACGGCATTGGATGCAATATTGGCATATCCAGGCCCTTTCTGAATTTGCACTGCAGCAATCACTCCGGTCAGTCCCAGCCAGTTCGACCAGTACATCAGACCGTTTTCTGCGCCGTTGATCGGAATGCCATTCAATAATACGGCCACGTTTTCCTGTTCAAATCCGCGCAGGCTCAACTTTGCGTCACCGCTGCCACCGCCGTTGCGCACAGTAAAAACAGACGGGTCGTTGTTGAATACCATAGGCAACGGATTGTCAGAAAGCTCATTACGGATGGTGCGCGACGGGATGTCGGTTGTTGAAACTGGTTGTCGTTCATTTTGAACCAATCCGGCTGAAACGGTTATTTGATTCAAGGAGTAGGAGAGAGGGCTGAGCAGGATTGTTACCACACTGTTTTCCTCAGGATTAACAACAATTTCTTTTTTTCGGTAACCCAGTGCCTGAACTTGCAGGCTCGCCTGATTACCGGTTATCGCTAACTTAAAATGCCCGTCGCTTCCGGTAACGGTTCCCGTATTATTTTTCCGGTTGATGATTTGTGCACCTGCAACAGGTTTGCGGTTCCCGGCATTGAGCACTACCCCGCGGACAACCTTCTGGCTGAAAAGATTTACTGTAACCAGCAGGGTCAAAATTGTCAAAACGATTTTCCTTTTCTCCATTGAAATGAAACTTTAATTTATCTGTATGAAATTTATTCCTTTAATTTTCGGGATGACAGATGTGAAAATGTTGAAAACAGGGAAAATGAATACCACTATTCCCCTCCTCGGAGGGGCAGGGGTGGGTTTATTATAAAAGATATTCATTTTCCCTGTTTTCAACATTTTGATATTAGAATAAGATTATAAAAAAAAACCCTGACATTCATCAGGGCATCAATGGTAAGGAAAATCGTATGTAACGGACATAATCCGTGCCTGACAATACAGACAAATATGTACATCCTGCATAACGACTTTTCTTCTACCATCCGGACTGTACCGTCGGCTTCCGGTTTTCACGGAATCAGTCCCGGTTGTTTTACCGGGAGTCGCGGGCTTAAAAGGCTTAAACCTTTATCACCGCCGGTCGGGAATTTCACCCTGCCCCGAAGAATTGTCGCCGCAAATGTATTGCAACTTTCAAAATTGCAACCGGAATTTAAAAATTTCCGGCTTATTTATTGTGAATATAATTAAGTGCGTTGAGGGCGGCCACGGTACCGTCGCTTACGGCAGTGGTTATCTGCCTGAACTGCTTTGCCCTGCAATCGCCGGCAGCATATACCCCCTCTATGTTGGTTTGCATCTTTTCGTCGGTAATCACCTCATTCCACCGGTTTAATTTGATGCTTGTGTTTTTGACCAAATCGGTATTTGCCTCGTAACCGATAAAGATAAAAACGCCGTCAACATTTTTTTCAAACTCCTCGCCGGTACGCAGGTTTTTATATGTAACCTTTTTCAGACTCTCATCACCGTAAAAGCCGGTAATGTGAGATTCCATAATGAAATCAATCTTTGGATTCGATTTAGCCTCCTGAACCGCATGTTCAAAAGCCTGAAAATGATCAAACTCGTGAAGAATGGTGACTTTGCTGGCATATTTGGTAAGGGCTACCGCCTCTTCCAGCGCCGAATTTCCGCCTCCCACGGCAATTATCTCTTTGTCTTGGAAAAAATCTCCGTCGCAGGTGGCGCAGTAGGATATTCCTTTTCCTTTGAACTCCTCTTCACCCGGAACGTGCAGCATCCTCGACCTGCCGCCGGTGCTGATAATGACCGCATCGGCTGTATAGGTATCCTTTCCGTTTACCTTTACCTCTTTAACTTTTCCCTCAGGTTTGAAACCGGTAATTTTTATGTTCGATTTAATTACACAACCGAAATTCTTCGCCTGCTTTTTCATTACGGACGACAAACCATAACCCGTTGTACTCTCCACACCCGGATAATTGGCTATTTCATAGGTAAGTACCATCTGTCCGCCAATGGTTCCCGTATCAAGAATCAGTGTCTTTGCTTTTGACCTGCCAAGATAAATTCCGGCTGTCAATCCGGCAGGCCCGCCGCCCAGCACGATAACATCGTAATGGTTTTCCTGCATCATTTTCCTGTTTTAAAGTAAAACTTGTATAACATATTTTTAATCTCACCCGTCTATGGATTAAATTCGAAAAATCCGAGTAATTCGATGATTTTTTTCATCTGATTACACGAATTTAACTGATTATGGTTCTTCTTAATACCACCGGCATTAAGAAGAACCAGTTTGTAATTATTTTTGGAAGAAAAAGATTCTTGAATATTTTATTTTGAAAATTCCCTGTCAAGAATCTCTGTAATCTGCTCTCTTGATTGGATGCTGCTTGTGGCAGCTACCACTTTTCCATTTTTGTAATAAATGGTAAAAGGAAGTCCCATAAATCCGCGGCACTCGGGCAATTCGCGAATAACACGGGCCTCGGGATTGTCGAACAGCATATCGCGAAATTCCACATGCGGATATTCGTCCTGCAATTCTTCCATAATGTCGTAAACAGGGACGCACATAGGGCCCATGCGGCCGCAGCATACCATTACATTTTCGTTTTCTTCAAGGATTTTGTTCAGCTCTGCTTCGCTGACAACGTGTTTTAAATTTGTCGGTAATACCATAACGAAACTTTTTTATTGTTAAAAATTAGCTGTCAACTTATCATAAATTGTGCCAAAAGGTGATATTTATGCGATATAGAAAAGAATAATATTTCTGTCTCTATTCTTCCCGGCACGGGTTTTCAGAAGATAAAAAATTCATTTACCTTTGCGGCAAATTTTTTTAAAAGTAAATCAATGGACTTATTTGATAAATGTGAAGTAAATCTGGGGCCGTTGGGTCAGTATTACAAACAGGCCGAAGGTTATTACATGTTTCCCAAACTGGAAGGCGAACTCTCCAACCGTATGATGTTTATGGGAAAAGAGCGTTTGGTGTGGAGTTTGAACAATTACCTCGGGTTGGGAAATCATCCGGAGGTGAGAAAAGCCGATGCCGAAGCTGCCAAAGAGTGGGGGCTGGCTTATCCCATGGGTGCCAGAGCCATGTCGGGACATACCAAATATCATGAAGAGCTGGAACGGCAGCTTGCCGACTTTGTGGGTCGTCCTGCCGCTTACCTGTTGAATTACGGCTATCAGGGTATGGTATCCATTATCGAAGCTCTTGTAAACCGTAAAGACGTTATTGTTTACGATTCGGAAGCCCATGCCTGCATTATCGACGGGATGCGCCTGCACTTCGGTAAAAGGTTTGTTTATCCCCACAACGATATGGAAAACCTTGAAAAACAGTTGAAACATGCCACAAGGATAGTTGAGAAAACCGGTGGCGGTATTCTGGTAATTACCGAAGGTGTTTACGGTATGGCCGGCGATTTGGGTAACCTGCCCGCAATCACCGCTCTTAAAGAAAAATACAATTTCCGTTTGCTTATCGACGATGCCCACGGTTTCGGAACCATGGGGCCGACCGGCGCCGGTACCGATGAGCATTTTGGAGTCCGCGATAAAGTTGATCTATATTTCGGAACTTTTGCCAAATCCATGGCGGGTATCGGTGCTTTTGTTGCCGGTGATGCCAAGGTGATTAAGTATCTGCAATACAACATGCGCTCGCAGATTTTTGCCAAATCGTTGCCTATGCCCATGGTAATAGGAGCCATGAAACGTTTGGAACTGCTGCGTACCGACCCGTCGCACCGCGAAAAATTGTGGACTGTTGTCCGTGCCCTGCAAAGCGGATTGAAGGAGAACGGTTTTGACCTGGGAAAAACCGAATCGCCGGTAACACCCGTAATTCTTCACGGTACGGTAGCCCAGGCAACACAAATAACCTACGATTTGCGCGAAAATTATAATATTTTCTGTTCCATTGTTGTGTATCCGGTAATTCCCAAAGGAATGATCCTGTTGCGATTAATTCCCACGGCGGTTCATACCCTCGAAGATGTGGAGGAAACCGTAAAAGCATTTGCCGAAATTAAACACAAACTGGAACATAACGGTTACCCCGAGGAACTGAAAGAACAGACAGCATAGAAATAACTTCAGGCAGCATTCACCCGGTGTGGATGCTGCCTTTTTTATCAACAATTGAATTATGCCTAAAGAAGCCCGGTTAACGAGAAAGCATTTTTGGATGATTGCGGTAAACTCCACCAGCGCATACGTGCTGGCTTTCCTTTTTGTGTTTTACCTCAATCACTTTGCCAATATGTTTACCTCTTCCATGTTTAACATCACGGTCAGTTTCGATTGGGATTATGTTTATTACCACATTGAACCTTATGAGTGGACTTTTGATGCCGTAAAAACCATTTTCAGTGTGGGGCCGGTGCTTATCTTTATTGTAGGATTAATCTCACTTATTGCTTTTTTCTCTCTACTTGAAGAACAGGCAATTATAAAAATATTTTTTATCTGGCTCACCTTTCATTCGTTTAATTTCTTTTTCGGTAACCTGCTTATCGGAAATATCTTTAAACAGGGAATAGGGCATGTTTTTAACTGGATGTTCCTTACCGATACGCAGAAACTGATAGTGGCCATGATCGGCTTTTTCGGCCTGCTGGGGACGGCTTTTGTAATGACCGGACCGGTGATTACCTCGGCCAATTCCTATTTCAGCAAAATGGATGATGATAAATTCCCTTTCTTTTTTACCGCCCAGATTATCGTTCCGTTTGTTTTGGGTACCATCATCAGTGTAGGTTATTTTATTCCCAGAATCCTTTTTCAGGAGCGATACTCCTGGATTAGCCTCGGAGTTATTTTATGGATTATTTACATGCGCTTGAGAAATCACGATCCCATATATTTTGATGAAGATGACCGCTTCCCCCACTATTCATGGGTGCTGATTATTATTACGGTTGTGGTATATGCCGGCTTTAGAATTCTTTTCAATACGGAACACCTTTTCTTTATGTCGCGATAAATTCCGGCTGTTTTTAGCCCCGGTTTTATTGTTAATGTTTTAATATTTATTATATTGATATATAGTAATGTAAAATATAGATATTGATTATTATCGATTTAGCTGTCTTTAAATTCGATTATTTGAAATGAATTAAAATTTCCGTAATTGTTTATTTTACAATTATTTTGTATTAATTTAGTAGCGGAAAACAAAAAGAAAGGAAAGTATTATGGAAAAACAGTTATCCTTATCGGTAAAATGCCCCCATTGCAGGAAAAGTTTAATGGATAAAGAGATAAAATTACACGGTTATCCGAGTATTAAATTAAATATCAAAACCGAATCGGACCGGGGCACCATTCATCTATGTTCCATTTACGAATGTTTTGATCATGAATCGGATGTGGCAATAAAAGAGAACGAAATTGTTGAATTTGCCTGCCCGCATTGCAACAAAGAGTTATTGGTAAAAGAGGAGTGTAAACTGTGTGGCGCTCCCATGGTCGATTTGATATTGACGACCGGAGGGCGGGTTTCCATCTGCTCGCGCAAGGGCTGTTCAAACCATTATCTTGCTTTTCAGGACCCCACCACCGAGCTCACCCGGTTTTATAACGAATACGGCTTGTAAAAAACCGTCTTATTCTTTTGTATACAAAAACTCAATCTGACATAATCCCTCGCGTGAGGCCATGCAGGGACCGAGCGGATTAAGCGGATTGCACTCCTTTTTAAAGTATCGGCATTGAAAGGGGGTGTTTTTTCCTTTAATTATATCGTGACAAGGGCACGCGTTTTCTCGGGTCTGATAATGCGTTGCGGGAAGCCGCTTTTCCGCATCGTGAAGGGTGTACATAGAGGCAATGCTGTAATAAGGAGTTTTAAAAATATCCTTTTCATCACCGTTTACCGTTTCGAATACTTCATTAATCAATTGTTGCGATTTAATCTCACCTTCCGCTTTTAAAATGAATTGAGGATCAACATACATTCCGGGTGAATCCTGTTTCTCTAAATATTTTATCGCCCTGTGCAGTTGTTCCGGTTCATCACCCGGAATGGCGGCAGGCATTTTGTTTTTTGATACAAAGGTTTCTACAACACCGGTACCCAAAACGGTAACATCGTAAGGTGAAAACAACAGCGCATCGGTTTTTACAAAAGGCAGAACAGACGCAACCAAATCCAACAGAGGGCGGTGGCCGTTGAGGACGGTAAAATTGAACAGTCCTGCCACTTTGGCCTGAAGTATGGCTGCTGCCGTAGCGGCGGCCATGGTTTCGAAACCGAGTGCGGGGAAAACAATTTTGTCTCTTCTTTTGTGCTTTGCCAGCAAAAGCACATCGTTTATTGTATAAACCGTTCGTATCTCTCTGCCTTTACGGCGCTCTTTTTCCAGTGTGGAACCGTTTCCGGGAATTTTAAGGTAGTTGTCGCCCGTGGCAATAATTACGTTCTCTTGCTTGGAAATGGCCACCAACCTGTGAAAAAAGTCCTTGTTACCGCTGCACAATACACAACCGGGGCCGTAAATAAATTCAACGGATTCTGAAAACCGCTTTGTAATGCCATGCATTTTTATTGCCCGGTACTGATTTCCCGAAACCACCAAAATCCGTTTTTTCCTTTTATTTCCGGTTTGCATTCGATTGCTTCTTTCCGTAAATTTAATAGCGGGCAAAGTTATTTAAAGATAGTTTACCGTGTATTTTTTTTGTGCTTTTATACTGAGGAAAAAAGGAGTTGCCCCATAAACCGGAACGAAACAGAAGATAACGGTAATTTCTTCTCTCAGGCTCACGAGTGTATGACGTGGTGTTTTCGGGTGAACGAAAAGAGTCCTTTCAGGTCGCGCTTGGCGAAAGGTGAAATGTTGGAAAGAATACCGAATAATGATTGCCGATTTATTAAAGAATTAAGAAATAAGGATTGTGGTATGGATAGAAAATAAGAAATCAGCCTAAGGCAGACAAGTGTTTGGATGTATTATGTTTTATGTTAGATATCAGACATTAGAATTAAGAATGGTAGCAATACAGTGTGTAAAAAAGGTTGGATTACGGTTTAATCAATTTTTATCACCGAATTTTTCAACCTGACGGATGCCTTACCCTCAAACCGGCGTTCAATCCGTCAGGTTTGCCGGTGCGCCCGATGAATCTCCGAAATGATGTCCTTTACATTATTTTAATTGGAGAAAAAGCACGGGGGGGAGATTCCACACCGCCTAAGGTGGGTCTGAATTATGAGGATGTGGAGGTGTTGGTTGGAGATGCACAAGTATGAGATTCCCACTCCGCCTTAGGCGGATCGGAATTGGGACGCGGAAAGGGGTTGGCAGCTTCGGAATGACCTTATGGGTCGCGGTAAGTCTTGCGGGTGGAGCTTGAAAGTCCGCGGAGGAGATAGTATAAAAAGGAACTTATAGCTACGTTACACAATCCTCTTATTCTCACGCACTTCCTCTTTATCCAGTTCCTCGTTGAGCGTTTTAAATTCATCAAATGTTTTAAGGGTCTCTTCGGCTTCTTTTTTATCCAAAACCTGAATGGCAAGTCCAGTGTGGATTAATACATAATCGCCTACCTGGTAACTACCCTCTTCCAAAAGGCTCAAACTTGCATTGTATGAAACCTGACCCACAGAGCATATTGCCGTATCGCCTTCTATTTTATCTATTCTTGCCGGAATACTTAAGCACATCCTTCTTCGGTTTTAAAATTTTTGCAACATTACAAAAAACCTTTTTCACTATTCTGATATTGTAATTTTTATTTAAATTTATACTCAGTATAAATTTTGTAAATGTGAAAAGAATAACAATAAAACTTTTACTTTTGTTGTGAATTTTTTAACAAATAAAATTATAATTATAAATACAAATTCATGGACAACAAATTATCAAATATTTTAAAAAGATATAACAATGCACCTGACAGGTTGATGGATATGTTGCATGATATTCACAATCTTCAGGGTTATATCACGCCTGCCGAAATGGAGGTAATTGCGGGTGCCACTGGCAAATCCTTTGCCGAGGTGCAGGAAACCGTTACCTTTTACCATTTCTTTTCCACAAAACCGAAAGCGCGGTACAATATATATCTCGACAGCAGCATAACAGCCTGCATGCGCAACAGAAAAACCGTAAAAGAGGCTTTTGAGCACGAATGTGGAATTGAATTCGGTTCCGTTTCGGAGGATGGCCTGTTCGGTTTGTTCAATACTGCCTGTATCGGAATGAACGACCAGGGTCCGGCAGCCATCATAAACGATATTGTTTTTACCAATCTCACACCTTTCAGGGTAAAAGAGCTGGTAAAAGGAATGCGTGAAGGGTTGCCCGTAGCGGATTTGGTTTACGAAAATTACGGCGACGGAAACAATTCCGATCCCGATGTAAAGGCAATGGTAGTAAACAACATCAGGAAGAAATCCGTTTTGCTGAAACGTGATTATGAGTTTTTTTCAGTAATTAAAGATTCTTTAAAAAACTTTTCACCCGACGAAATTGTCAAAACAGTTGAAGATTCAAACCTGAGGGGCAGGGGAGGAGCCGGATTTCCCACCGGTATGAAGTGGCGTTTCGGCAAAAGGGTTGATGCCGAACATCGTATTATTATATGTAATGCCGACGAAGGAGAGCCGGGAACATTCAAAGACAGGGTTTTGCTTACCGAATATCCCGAACAGGTGTTCGAAGGAATGGTTGTTGCCGCTTACGCCACGGGAGCCGATTTAGGGGTTCTGTATCTGCGTTACGAATATAAGTATCTGCTGAAATTCCTCAACAGAAAATTAGAAGAGATGCGAGAGCAGCAGTTGCTGGGTAAAAATATTGCCGGTATCAACGATTTCAATTTCGATATCAGGATTCAGCTTGGGGCAGGTGCTTACGTCTGCGGCGAAGAATCGGCATTGCTGGAGTCGCTGGAAGGAAAACGGGGCGAGCCGCGCGACAAACCGCCGTTTCCGGTTGAAAAAGGATACCTCAACTATCCTACAATTGTAAACAATGTGGAAACATTTGCAACGGTGGTCAAGATTGTGAAGAACGGTGCCGATTGGTACTGTAATTTCGGTACGAAAGATTCGCGGGGAACCAAGTTGCTGAGTGTTTCGGGCGACTGCCAGTATCCCGGAATTTATGAAGTGGAATGGGGAACAACAATCAGAGAGGTGCTCGAAATGAGCGGTGCATACAATGTTCAGGCCGTTCAGGTGGGTGGCCCTTCGGGAATGCTTATCGGCACAAAAGATACTGACAACCTCAACAAACAGGAACAGATGAAGTGGTACAAACCTTCGGGAATGATGGGTGCCGAAAAGTTTTTGGACCGGAAACTGAGCTATTCCGACCTGCCCACAGGCGGTTCCATTATCATCTTTAACCGTGAACGCGATTTGCTGTCGGATGTGGTGATGAACTTTACCGATTTCTTTATTGAAGAGTCGTGCGGTTCGTGTTCTACCTGCCGGATAATGCCAACGGTGTTGAAGAAAAAGCTGCAAAAAATTCTTGACGGCCACGGTGTCCGCAGTGATATAGACGACCTGATTAACTGGGGCAAGGTGTTAAAAGCCAGTCGTTGCGGCCTCGGGCAAACAGCAGGAAACCCCATACTTTCCAGTATTATCAATTTCAGGCATCTGTATGAACAAAAGGTGAAAAGTCTTGCCGATTACGATACGGATTTTGACCTTGAAAAAGCCATTCAGGCATCCAGCCGTTTTGTGGGCCGTAAACCCGTTGTTCATATATAATTGAATGTAAATGAATTAAACTTATTAAGAACTGATAATATGATGATGAATTTAATATATTGGAAAAAGGGAAATGAATTCCACTGTTCCCCTCCTTGGAGGGGTGCAGGGGTGGGTTCTTAAAAAAAGATATTCATTTCCCTTTCACCAATATTTTATTTATAAATCTGAAGAACAAATACATCAAAAGTAAAAACAATGAATAATAAAGTAATCATAAAAATCGACGATAAGCGAATAGAAACGGAAAAAGGGAAGACCATTGTAGAGGCTGCACGCGACAACGGCATTTACATTCCCACCCTTTGCCATTTCGAAGGTGCCGAAAAGAAAACCTCGTGCAGGATATGCACCATCAAATTAAATAATCGCTTTATGACTTCCTGCACCACGCCGGTTGCCGACGGGATGGAAATCGAGAGCAATACGCCGGAAATCAACGAACTCAGAAAAAGCATTATTGAGCTTCTGTTTGTGAGCGGAAACCACTTTTGTCCGGCTTGCGAAAAAAGCGGAAACTGTGAACTGCAGGCGCTGGCATACCGTTTTAAAATGCTGGTACCCCGTTTTCCTTTCAATTTTCCGAGAAAAGAGGTGGATGCTTCCGCACCCAAGATAATTAAGGAGCAAAACCGTTGTATTTTGTGCAAACGGTGTATCAAAACCATTAAAGATGACAAAGGCAGAAGATATTTTACCTTTAAAAACCGGGGACAAAAACTGGAGGTTGTCCTCGACCCCATCCTTGGAAAAGAGATGAGCGATGAGCTGGCAAGAAAAGCCATGGAGAATTGCCCCGTCGGCTCCATTATTTATAAGGAGATAGGGTTTACACAACCCATCGGTACAAGAAAATTTGACAAGCAGCCCATTGGCGCTGATATTGAATCACAATCAAAATAGAAAACAATGAAGAAAAAAGTAATAGCTACCACCTCGTTGGCAGGATGTTTCGGATGCCATATGTCTATTCTCGATATAGATGAACGAATCCTCGATTTGATTGAACTGGTTGAGTTTAACAAATCGCCCATTGATGATATAAAAAAGTTTACCAAAAGGGTGGATATAGGAATTATCGAAGGCGGTGTGTGCAACAGCGACAATTTTGAAGTCCTGAGATATTTCAGGGAAAATTGCGATATTCTGGTTTCTTTGGGCGAATGTGCCTTAATGGGCGGATTGCCGGCCATGCGCAACGGTATTCCCATTGAAGAGTGCCTGCAGGAAGCCTATCTCGACGGCATTACCGTTCAGGAGAACAAAGAAAAGATATTGCCCAACAATGAAGAACTGCCCATTTTGCTCGACAAGGTGTATCCGTGCCATGAAATTGTGAAGATAGATTATTTCCTGCCGGGATGTCCGCCCCGTGCCGACCTGATTTGGAACGCACTGTATGCGCTGATTACCGACAATCTGTTGGAACTGCCTTATGAAGTTGTAAAATTTGATTAACCTTTTAAAACCGAAAAAAATGACAAAGAAAATAACAATAGAACCGGTTACCAGGGTGGAAGGACACGGAAAGGTAACCATTTATATGGACGATAACGGAAACATTCGCGATTCGCGGTTACATATTGTAGAGTTTCGTGGTTTTGAGCGTTTTGTACAGGGCAGACCCTACTGGGAAGCACCTGTATTGGTACAGCGGTTGTGCGGCATTTGTCCGGTTTCGCACCACTTGGCAGCAGCCAAAGCGCTGGATGTGATTGTGGGTGCAGGTACAGGCGACGGCCTTACAAAAGTCGGTGAAAAGATGCGCCGGTTGATGCATTACGGACAATTCTTCCAAAGCCACGTGCTTCACTTTTTCCACCTGAGCTCGCCCGATTTCCTGTTTGGCATTGACGGAGACCCGGCCCTGCGAAACATTGTGGGCGTGGCACAGGAAAACAGGGAACTGGCCATTCAGGGAGTGATGATGCGTAAATACGGACAGGAGGTTATCAGGGTAACAGCCGGAAAGAAAATTCACGGCACAGGTGCCATTCCGGGAGGAATAAACAAAAACCTCAGCATTGAAGAACGCGACGAACTGCTCAACGGCCCCGACCCGCTCAACGCCGATAAAATGGTGGAATGGGCTCAGGCTGCCATCGATTTCTTTAAACATTACCACATGAACAACAAGGCCATGGTGGATACCTTTGCCGAATTCCCCTCAAACCACCTGAGTCTTGTGCGCAAAGACGGAGCTTTTGACATCTATCACGGCGTATTGCGGGCAGTGGATCCGGAAGGCAATAAAATACTTGATGATGTTGATTATCAGGAATATTATAAATACATTGAGGAAGAGGTGCGCAGTTGGAGCTACATGAAGTTCCCCTATTTGAAACACCTCGGAAAAGAAAAAGGCTGGTATCGTGTAGGGCCGCTGGCAAGGCTCAATACCTGCGATTTCATTCCCACACCGCTGGCACAAAAGGCCTTTGAAGAGTTTAAAGCATATACCAACGGCAAACCCAACAACATGAGCCTGCACTATCACTGGGCAAGGCTTATCGAAGTGTTGCACTGTGCCGAAGAGATACGCAATCTGCTGCAAGACCCCGATTTGCAAAACGACGACCTGGTGGTAAAAGGCACCAAACAAAAAGAGGGTGTGGGCGTTATTGAAGCCCCGCGCGGTACGCTGTTTCACCATTACCGTATTGATGACAACGACCTCATCGAGATGGCCAACCTGATTGTCTCTACAACAAACAACAACGAGCCCATGAACCGTGCGGTAAACAAAACCGCCAACGATGTAATGAAAGGACAACAGGAAATTACCGAGCCCATGATGAATGCAGTGGAGGTGGCCATCCGCGCTTATGACCCCTGCCTGAGCTGTGCAACCCACGCTTTGGGTCAAATGCCGCTGGAAGTCACACTGATGAACGTCAAGGGCGAAGTGGTGGATAAAAAGTTTAAAAGCTGATGAAAAAAATACTGGTATATGGATATGGTAACCCGGGTCGTGAGGATGACGGCCTGGGAGTGCTGCTGGCGCAAAAAACGGAGCAGTGGGCCATGGAAAACGGCTTTGAAAACATCACTGTTGAAACCAATTACCAGTTGAATATAGAAGATGCCGAGATTGTTTCAAATTATGATACGGTTATTTTTGCCGACGCCTCTCAGGAGGAGATTGACGGATTTGAATTCGACAGGATAAATCCTTCGGATGCCCGGGTGGAGTTTACCATGCATGCAGTTTCACCTTCTTATATCGTGTATCTCTGCAACGATCTTTTCAGGAAATTTCCCGAAGCTTACCTTTTGCATATTAAAGGCTACCGCTGGAATTTCAGGGAAGGTATCACCCAAGAGGCGGAATACAATCTGGAGCAGGCCTTTCTCTTTTTAAAGGAAAAGCTAAGTAAAGAAGATGTATTTAGCATCAATTCACACTCTAATACATAAATAAAAAAACACACATTTATAATAAATTATTTAATGATCATCATTGTTCCGAAAATGAATTGCAAAACCGTTCCTTTTCATGCCACCGGTATGAAAAGGAACAATAATAGGTTAAATCCGTTTAATTCGATGAAAAAAAGAAATTCATCGGATTGCGCAAATTATCCGAATTTAATCTTGCCACAGGCGAGTTTAAATTCATAATTAATCAAATAGATTAGAATTTGTTTGTTCATTTTATATTGTCCTAACTTATAATGATTTGACATTAAAAGAGTTTATTAAAACAAATTGAATGAAAAATTAATCAAAAAAAATAATACAGAAATGAATTTAACGACAAAATATCTGGGTTTAACGCTGAAAAACCCGTTAATAATAAGCAGTTCGCGCTTAACGGGTGAACTGAGAACCATTGAACAATGTATCCGTCATGGTGCGGGAGCAATAGTTTTGAAATCCATTTTCGAGGAGCAACTGTTGTTGAAAGCCGAAGCAAAAATCCGTGCCAACAAAGAGAACGAAGCCTATTTCTGGTTTCCCGAAGCAAAGGAGATGATTGTAAACCTCTCGAAAGAAGCCCATCTGGATAACTACATCCGTTTTGTTGAAAATGTGAAGAAAGTGTCGGATGATGTGCCTGTAATTTCCAGCATCAACTGTCATACGGCAGAGGAGTGGCCGGTTTTTGCAAAAAAAATAGAGGAAGCGGGAGCCGACGCCCTTGAACTGAATATTTCCATATTTCCGTTTAACAACTCGATGACCTGCGGGGAAATTGAACAGCGATACATTGATATTGTT
>JALVZH010000054.1 GCA_027022105.1 Bacteroidales bacterium
TGTCTGTAAGGAAAGATTGGTAGGGGGAATCCGCTCCGTTGCCTTCGATATCGTATGCCAGTCCGAAAATTTTATCTCTGCGGTTTAGGATAATGCTGTCGTTGATAGCACTTGCTTTGGGAATATGTTTTGAAACCAGGGTATGGGCATCTTCGAGGTACGTACCCAGATTATTATGAATTTCTTTATAGCTCAGGTGTAAAGTGGCCTTGAATTTTGGAAAATTAATGTTAATCCAGTACTTTTCATTGGGAAAATAGGGGTCGTTGGTGATGGTTGAATAGACAGGATACTCAAAGAGGTAAGGGAAAGTGGTGTCGAAAGATTTATAACGGTGTTTGGGTAAATCGATACGGAAGTAGCCACGAGGTTTCGGGGAATAATGCCGTGTGCAACCGTAAGCAAATATTCCTGCACTAAGCAGCAGCCAAAACCATAACATATTAATTTTCAACACCTTCATTTTCTTTTCCAATCAACTCTAATTTAACCTCTTCGATTTTGCGTTCGTCGGACGAGAGTATATAAATTTTAAAATCTTTAATTTGCAGGGTAGTACCCACGGTGGGGATGGTTCCCTGAACTTCCAGAATCAAACCGCCCAATGAGTCGGCCTCTCCCCGTACATCGTCGAAATAATCATCCTCCAGCTTTAATATCCTGCATACATCATTTAACGGAACTTTGGCCTCAAAAATATATGAATCGTCGGAAATTTTCCGGTAATGATATTGTTTGTCTTCCACATCAAACTCATCGTTTATTTCGCCCACAATCTCCTCAATAATATCTTCAAGGGTTATGATTCCCGAAGTGCCGCCGTATTCGTCCACCACAATGGCCATATGTATTTTCTTTTCTCTGAACTCCTGAAGCAAATCGTTAATTTTTTTGTTTTCGGGTACAAAGAAAGGTTTCCGCAGCAGTTGTGTCCAATCTTTATTGTTGCTGTTATCAAAATCGGGAAGCAGATCTTTGATGTAGAGGATTCCTTTTACACGGTCAAGGGTTTCTTCGTACACAGGAATTCGGGAATAACCCGATTCAACAACAGTTTTCAGTACCTCCTCGTAGGGGGTGTTGATTTCCAGTGCCGTAACATTTACTCTGGAACGCATAATCTCGCTGGCTTCCTTTTCGCCAAATGTTGCAATTCCTTTCAGAATCATCTTCTCCTCTTCGGGGACGGAGGAATCGACGGTAATGTCGATGGCATCGGAAAGCTCGCTATAAGAAATATTGTATCCCTTTCGTCCGATTTTCCTGTCGATAACCGAGGTGGTAGATACCAATACAATGCTTAAAGGTTTGAAAATAAATATTAGAACCTTTATGGCTCTTGCCATAAAAACGGAAAAAGGAACCGGGTTTTTGTTGGCAAGAATCTTGGGCAGTATCTCACCGAAAATCAGAATAACGGAGGTAATGACCACCACCTGCATGATAAAACTCCACACAGGATATTCGTTCAGATTAAACAACAGGGTTGAAAAATAGGTGGATAAAATAACAATCCCCACATTAATAAAATTATTGGAAATCAGTACTGTGGCAAGCAGTTCTTTGGGTTTTTCCAGAAGTCTTAATACGGCTTCCCCTTTTTTGCCGTGTTTGGTTTTCAGGTCATTCAGGTCTGCCGGCTTTAATGAAAAGAAAGCCGTTTCGGAACCGGAAACAAATGCCGAGAAAATTATAAGCACAACCAATGCAAGCAGTGTGAATGCCGCTTCGGGAGGGAACCCTTTATAAAATGCTGCTACAGGGATGCTTAACAGGTCGGGTAAAGGATCTAAATCAATTTCTTCCATTAAGTACAATTACTGGTACGTGCTGCAAAAATAGGTAAAATTATAAATAGCGGAACGGGAATCTTTTCTATCGAAAGTCACCGGGTATATTGATGTTGTTTTTAAAAACAAAAGCCTTCCGTTTTCAATACAGAAGGCTTTTAATTCCAGTTAATTCCGAATTAATACCTGTCGAGGCAATTCAAATCGGCAAAGGCCTGTTCGAGCCGTGCCACCATCGATTCTTCACCGGCGCGCAGCCATTTTCTCGGATCGTAATATTTTTTATTGGGTTTATCATCGCCCTCGGGGTTTCCTATTTGCCCCTGCAGATAATCATGGTATTTTGCTTCATACTGTCGAACACCGTTCCAAAATGCCCACTGTGTATCGGTATCAATATTCATTTTTACCACTCCGTATGAGATCGCCTCTTTGATTTTTTCAGGTTCCGAGCCCGAGCCTCCGTGGAACACAAAGTTAACCGGATTGTGGCCTGTGTTGTGTTTTTTGCGGATGTACTCCTGCGAATTATGAAGAATGACCGGCTCCAACTTTACGTTTCCGGGTTTGTAAACACCGTGCACGTTGCCAAAAGCGGCGGCAATGGTAAAGCGCGGACTTACCGATAAAAGCTCTTCATAAGCGCGGTTTACCTCTTCGGGTTGGGTGTACATACGCGAATTGTCGATGCCGGTATTGTCAACACCGTCTTCTTCGCCTCCTGTTATGCCCAGCTCTATTTCAAGGGTCATTCCCATTTTCGACATTCTTTCCAGAAACTTTTTGGATATGGCCAGGTTCTCTTCCAGAGGTTCTTCCGACAGGTCGAGCATGTGTGAACTGAACAGAGGTTTTCCGTTCTTCTCGAAAAATTTCTCTCCCTCATCCAGCATTCCTTCAACCCAGGGAATCAGCTTTTTGGCACAGTGATCGGTGTGCAAAATAACCGGAATACCATACATTTCGGCAAGATGATGCACATGCATGGCGCCCGAAACACTTCCTGCAACGGCAGCTTTCTGGCCGTCGTTAGAGAGTCCTTTGCCTGCATAAAAAGCCCCTCCGCCGTTGGAAAACTGGATGATAACGGGGGAGTTGACTTTTCTTGCCGCTTCCATGGCAGCATTTACCGAATCGGTACCCACAACATTAACCGCCGGAATGGCAAAGTTCTCTTTTTTTGCTACTTCGAAAATATATTGTAAATCATCGCCCCAAACTACACCGGGTTTAATTTTTTCTGAAATTTTTGTTGTCATAATCTATTCTTTTTTATTGTTTGTATAAGAAGCCACAAATTTAATGAAATTCAGCATGCCTATTATCTTTTTGTCTGAATAAGAATTAAAATTTTACAATTCAATGTCATTCCTTTCCAATCTCTTTTTTCAATCGTTTGAAAGGATAATAATAAAAAGGCAAAATATGTTTAAGGCCCGCACCCCGAAAAGGGTTATTCAACTTTTTTATATTTTTTGGATTTCTTCACAACATTTTTAATCCAGACGGGTAAAATAATGACCCCGATAAAGAGGTACGGGTAATAAGAAATAAGCCGCCAGAAAATTGCCAGGGTTGTTGACCAGGTCATGTCGGGGATAAAATCGCCGAGAAAATTATTAAAGATATATTCGGCAATTCCGCTTCCGCCGGGTGTGGGACTGATAAGCAGGATTATCCACATGGAAAGTTGCCGCCCGTAAATCAGAAACTGGTCGTAAAAACCGTATTTATCATGAAAAAATGCCATGAGCAGAAAGTTGACCACCCAGTAACGTCCTGTCCATGAAAAGATGGTGGCAATGCTGCTTTTAATCCAAAACGAAGCGGGTTTCTTTTTCAACTGAATGGAGGTTCTTATAAGCTGGTTTGACGACTTTCTTACGCGGATTCTCCATCGTTTTATCCAAGGAAAAAGAAATATCCATGAGATTACAGATTTAAACAGTTGCGGATTGATAAACAGCGCATAAAAGAGGGCAAGGGTATATACAAAAATGATTGCGTATCCGCCGTAAAAGGCGTATCTGATTTCATCAATTCCAGCCGAATCGGGTGGAAAAATATTGATACCGTAAATTACATACACCAAAGGAACGGAAATAAGGAAAAACATCTCGTCGAGAAAAATAGCCGCCAAAACAACGGCGGTACTTTCACCCACATTCAATCCCTCTTTCGATAAAAAATAGATGGCCGGAGCGGTGCCGCCCACCACCGAAGGCGATACAGCCGAACTGAATTCCCAAAGCATAATAATGTTAAACGCCTGGCGGAAAGTGAGCTTCTTTTCCGTCATAATATAAATACGGTAAATGTAACCCACATCGCGCATGAACATCATAAAAATTGCCACAAGCAAATAAAAGAAGGTGTACCAGGAAAACCGCACAAAAGAAAAGGCATGGGGATCGTAATTTCGCATCAGCATCCAGGTGCTGACACTTAGTCCCAATATGATGGGGATGATAATTTTCCCCGGGCGTACACTATTTAATACCTTATCCAACAGTCATTTTTTTCTTTTGCAAAGATAATCATTAACCCCCTGCAATAAAAGGGGGTTCTGCGTAATTTATGCAAGAGGAAATAACAAAAAACGATTTATGCTTTGTTCTGCCACTCAACAATCTGGTCCACCTGCACGGCGGGAATGTTGAGTTTGTTCTTTTTGCGGAATCCGTTCAGCTTTTGCTGTATGGCCGTGGGTTTTTCCTTTTTCAGGTCTTCGGGTTTTTGATAACCTGCCTGAATCATGTGCGCGGCCCACTCTTCGGGCACCCCGATGGCTTTAAAATCATCGGCGGTATAAACTTTTGCCGGTTTTTCCGGACGCATCTGCGGAAAGAAAATCACCTCCTGAATAGAGGGCTGATTGGTAAGCAACATCACCAGCCTGTCGATACCGATACCCATTCCCGCAGTGGGGGGCATGCCGTATTCCAGCGCCCGCAAAAAGTCGTAATCAATATACATGGCCTCATCATCACCCTTTTCGGCAAGGCGCACCTGCTCTTCAAAACGAATGCGCTGGTCGATGGGGTCGTTCAATTCGGTGTAGGCATTGGCCAGCTCTTTACCGTTTACCATCAGCTCAAAACGCTCGGTAAGTTCCGGATTGTCGCGGTGGCGCTTGCACAGCGGCGACATCTCAACCGGATAATCGGTAATAAAGGTGGGTTGTATGTAATTGGGTTCGCATTTCTCCCCGAAAATCTCGTCGATCAACTTGCCTTTACCCATGGATGGGTCGGTCTCAATGTCAAGTTGTTTGCAAACCTCACGCAGTTCATCTTCGTTCATGCCATTTACGTCAATGCCCGTATGCTCTTTAATGGCCCCGAGAATTGAAATGCGTTTAAAAGGTGCTTTAAAATCAATTTCGTTTTCACCTACCTTAATCCTGGTGGTTCCGTGAAGGTCGGTCACTATCTTTTCAACCATCTGCTCGGTGGTTTCCATCATCCAGAGGTAATCCTTATAGGCCACATACATCTCCATTTGCGTAAACTCCGGATTATGAAAACGGTCCATTCCCTCGTTCCTGAAATCTTTGGCAAATTCAAAAACACCTTCGTAACCGCCCACAATCAGCCTTTTCAAGTAGAGCTCGTTGGCAATCCTCAGATACAGCGGAATGTCCAGCGCATTGTGATGGGTAACGAATGGACGGGCAGCCGCACCGCCTGGAATGGGCTGCAAAACAGGTGTTTCCACTTCGAGGTACCCTCTGTCGTTCAGAAATTCGCGCATGGAACGGATAATGCGGGCCCTTTTTACAAAGGTGTCGCGAACATAATCGTTAACAACCAAATCCACATACCGCTGACGGTAGCGCTGGTCGGGGTCGGTAAAAGCATCGTAAACCTTTCCGTCTTTCTCTTTTACAATGGGCAAAGGACGCAATGATTTTGACAGAACCGTAAACTCTTTCACATGGATGGTTATTTCACCCATTTTGGTTACGAAAACATAACCCCGTACACCAATGAAATCGCCAATATCGAGCAACCGTTTAAAAACGGTATTGTACATGGTTTTGTCTTCACCCGGGCAAACCTCGTCGCGTTTCACATAAATCTGAATCCTACCTGTTGAATCCATTAACTCTGCAAAGGAGGCTGCACCCATAATCCGCCGGCTCATAATCCGCCCTGCAAAACTTACATCCTGAAACAGGCTGTTGTCTTTGGGAAACTGTTCATGAATCTCTTTTGCATGTGCATTTACCTCATAAGCAGCCTGAGGATAAGGGTTTATCCCGAGTTTCTTTAACTCTTCCAACGCATTGCGCCGTACAATTTCCTGGTCACTAAGTTGCATCCTTTTCTCCGTTTTTAAAAAATTTTTGCAAAGATAGTCGGATTATCAATAAAACCATTGACCCCCGTCCAAAATAAGAGGTTGATTCATTTTGCCGGAATAATTTTCTTTTATTAATAACTTTATGTATGATTTTTATTTTTTGGGCGGCCGGGCTTACAGTTGCATGCTTTCAGGCATCGCAATCTGCGGGCTTATAGTTGCATGCCTTTAGGCATCGCAATCTGCTGTCCGCTTGTAGTTGCTTGCCGGCATGGCTGTTCGGCTAATGTGCGGCTGCGGGGTCTTCGGTCATCGCTTAGCCTCCTCGCCGCAAGCCTCACAAGCCCGCCGCCTTCGCAAGCTACCGCTCCCATCCCTGCCGCTACTTCCCGTTCTTAATTCTAACACGTGTCCGCCGCAGGCTGATCTTATATCTGACATCAAACATATTACATTAAAAATATCACATAAAACATTCAAACGCGTGTCTGCCTCGGGCTGATCAAAAATCCAACATATAACATCAAAATCCACCCCATCTCCCTAATTCCGATCAGCCTCAGACGTATCATAGTCGAACTCAGTAGAGCAAAGTATTAAAAATAGTTACCTTTTTTGGGTATTGACAGGATTCATCTAAAACCGGAAACAGGTTATGGTTTTCAACTACGACAATTTATCCCTTTCAAATACAAAAATTACGCATGCGTAATTTTTATCGTTTTTAAATTACCGATTTGTGATTTTTTAACTTCCGTTTGCACCCAAAAAATTCTTACCTTTACGCTCGGTTTTTCAACCATATAAAATAATGGTTCATATGAAAATATTATAGATAAATAAATTATAAAATCAAGGCTGAAAAGTCAATAAAATTTAATGTTATGACAATGTTAAAACAAAAACTTTACGAAAAAATAGAAGGTCACAGGCCAAGAACGACCCGGCTTCTGAAAGAGCATGGTTCTGATGTTATTGATCAGGTTACCGTAGGACAGGTATTAGGTGGAATGCGCGGAATTAAAAGTCTTGTAACCGACATCTCTTATCTTGATCCTTACGAAGGTATCCGATACAGAGGTTACACACTTCCCGAGGTTTTTGAGAAACTTCCAAAACCTGAAGGAAAAGAAATGCCCTATGTGGAAGGCTTGTTTTATCTTTTGCTTACAGGTGAAATTCCCACCGAAAGCGAGGTGGCTGATGTAATATATGATTTCAGTAACCGGCGTTTGCTTCCCCGCTATGTATTTGAAATTATTGATGCTTTCCCGAACCACAGCCATCCCATGGCTATTTTGTCGGCAGCCATTATGGCCATGCAGCGCGAATCATTATTCAACACCCGCTATCAGGCAGGAATGAGTAAGATGGATTATTGGGATCCTACTTACGAGGATGCTGTAAATCTGCTTGCCAAGCTTCCGCTGATTGGCGCTTATATTTACGATAAACTCTATTTGAACAAACGCAATGTTTATCCGGATCCTACACTCGATTTCGGTGGCAACTTTGCTTATATGATTGGAAAAGATGCACCTTACGATGATGTTGCAAGAATGTATTTCATTATTCATGCCGATCACGAAAGTGGTAACGTAAGTGCACATACCGGACACCTTATCGCCAGCTCCCTTTCAGATGTATATTATGCTATTTCGGGAATGGTAAACGGGTTGGCAGGCCCGCTGCACGGATTGGCCAATCAGGAAGTATTGCGCTGGATACAGGATGTTCGCGCCAAAATGGGTAACAAAAAGCCCACCAAAGAGGATATGAAGAAATTTGTTTGGGACACCCTCAACAGCGGACAGGTAATTCCGGGATACGGACATGCCGTACTTCGTAAAACCGATCCACGTTACATGGTTCAGCGTGAGTTTGCTTTGAAACACATGCCTGATGATGAGCTGTTCCAATACGTGGACATGCTGTACGAAGTTGTTCCGCCGATTTTGAAGGAACAGGGCAAAGCCAAAAACCCGTGGCCGAATGTAGATGCTCAGTCGGGTGTTATCCAGTGGCACTACGGTGTTACCCAGTACGATTTTTATACCGTATTGTTTGCCATTGGCCGTGCTTTCGGTGTACTCTCCAATATTATCTGGGATCGTGCATTGGGTTATCCCATCGAACGTCCAAAATCCATTACTACCGATATGATTGAAGAGATGGTAGGAATCGGGAAAAAATAATTCCGTTTTTTATTACAAAAGCCCTGTGCATTAATTTTGTACAGGGCTTTTTTTTAAAAAAGAACGATTATGATTCGCCAAAAAGAAATATCGTTACCACCTTTTCCCAAAGGTTTTCATCTTATCGATCATATCATTCTTGAAGCAATAGGAACATTGCCCCAAACAGGGATGATGAATGTTTTTTTAAAGCATACTTCGGCTGCATTAACCCTTAACGAAAATGCCGACCCCGATGTGCGCACCGACCTGAAAACCCTGTACGAAAAGATAGCTCCCGAAGGAGCGCCCTATTATGTTCATACCATAGAAGGAAAAGATGATATGCCGGCACATTTTAAAAGTGCCATTACCGGTACATCGCTCACCATTCCCATTACCAACGGAAGACTAAATACTGGTATTTGGCAGGGGATTTATCTCTGCGAATTCAGAAACCATGGTGGCAGCAGAAAAATCGTTGTCACTGTTTTCGGATAGAAAGTATATCATCGGTCTCGCTTTACAGTTCAAGTCCGGATTTTAGATTTTTCATAGATTCGCAAAAATTAACGACATGAAAAAACCATTCATTATTCTTCTGATTGCCATTATTTTCATTCCGGTTTTTACTTTTGCCCAAAGCCGCATTGTTTTTACCGCCGTTTCCGGTGACGACAGTTACATTTTTTGCAGTGTAAACACCGATGCACCTTTTATATATGAAAATATTTCGGTACACCTTGATTCCATAGCACCTTATCAGGGTAGTGACTCAGGGCCCATTGTAATATCTCACGACGGAAATTGGTATTCGTTTCTCAGTACACGTTTCGACCCCGATGCCCAGGGATGGGAAGCGTTAACCATTGTAAAAAGTGATTTTTCGGAATATGAAGCAATACACGATGCCTCGGGAAACCTTATACACCCCGAAGGAAAAGCCATGGTTTTCAACAATGGAGACGGTGTGGTATATGTAACGGGCGACGGTAACCATGCACGGGATGTTTTTGTATTGCAAAAAACAGACGGACATTGGGGTAATCCGGTGAATATCACCGTTGAATCTCCTTACGAATACAACTATTTTCCTTTCGTTTCCGAAAACGATTCAACCGTTTTGTTTGATGCCGGTAACGAATCTTTCCCTTCAACAGCCATTGGAAAAGTAAATATTAACGGTACCGGAATATCATTTCCGGTTACAAGTGCCTCACTTCCCGACGGTATTGCCGTTCATTCGCCTGCTTACGACGATGAGATGAACATTATTTTTGAGGGTGATGCCGCCGCCACTGGCGAACGCATCTGGAAACTTCCTCACAACAGTTCCGTTCCCGAGCTGATTACCATGGGTTTCCCTGACGACAATTCACCCGTAACCCTCGACAACAACCGGATTGCAAGCCTTTGGTTACCTGAAAGTTGGCATCAGATTAAAATAATGAATTCCGATGGTAGTGAAAGCGTTCTTTTAACCGATAGTTGTGCGCTTTTTACGGAAGTGTTCGACATCGGGTTAAGCAGTGCCCCCGCAGATCCCACCAAGATAACCAAAAACAAAATTTCCGGTAACGAAATAACGGTTTTTCCCAATCCTGCGGAGGGAAGTTTTTCGATACGGATAAGTAACAAAGGTAAGACCATTGGAACACTGGAAATTATTGACAACAAAGGCATAATCGTTGCGCAGGAAAAAACGGCACGGGATGGCCGTAGTTATCGTTTTTCGGGATTGAGCCGGGGAACTTATTTTGTAAGATATTCCGGTGGTAAAGGAGAAGCAGTGAAAAAGGTAATCATCAAATAGCAGTTACTTCTTATAATACTTATCCCAAAACTCCTGGTAGCCTTTCTGGTCTTTCTCCTTATAAAATACAGGATAATTCTTCATGGAAATGGTAAACAGGAATATGGCATTGGGGTCCACACCCGAAAAAACATATTCATCATTTTTAAGTGCCTGATAATAGTTGTCCGATTCGTTTTTGTTGGCAAAGTTTCCAACTGTTATTATCATACGCTGGTTGTCGAGCATCAGGCTTTTTACTTTTAACCCTTTCAGTCTGAAATATTTGCGGTTAAAGTCGGAAAGACGCACTTTAAGAGGTCTTACTTTTACCTTGTCGCTCAGTACCACCAGCATGGTAAAGTGGGGTGCATCGGGTTCAAAAGTATAAGGGCTTTTGGCAGCCTCTTTGGCTTTCTTATTTTTATTGATAATGGCAGTATCACCAATACCGTACTCTTCGGCAAGCACCTGCAGAACATCGGTTGCAAAAGGTGTTACCGGGCTTTGAGGATATTTTGCCACCAGTTCTTTCAAAGCTTTATAAAGCGTATCGGGAACCTCCACCTTTCCCAAAGCCATTGCCCTGAGATACATAAAACGGGGGACAAGTGCCGTATCGTTTCCGGCTGTTTCAAGTCCTTTATCGGCATAAGCAATAACACGCAGATACTGCTCTTTTTTAAAGGCACTGTATGTCTTTTCGTACAAGCGTGCAGCCTTATTCTGTTTCCCCGCTTTTTTTACAAAATAATCAGGGTCGGCAATTACTTTGGCATAGTCGCTATCAGGGTATTTGCTTAAAATCAGATTTTTATAGTGTTCCTCGTTTTCCATGTCCCCCTTTGCATGATACATTTTATAGAGTGCATACCAGTCTTCAACTTCATATTTGTTTCCGGGGAAACGATCGAGCAACAGCTTGTATGTTTTAATGGCATGTGCCGTATCGTTCAACTCCTCACGGTAAATAAAAGCCAGCTTGTTGTATGCTTCTAACATCAGCGAGTCGGAAACTCTGAAATCGGCATCTGTTTTCAGAAGATTTTTCAGGTAGTAGGCTCTGTTTTCGGGGTTATTCTGCTCTGCTGTCAGGGTAGTGTCTTTTGCAGTGGTATCCGCATTGTCGTCCTCTTCAAAAGAGGACATCATCTGACGTTTATCCGATAAAAACCAGTTGTCTTCCAGTTTGCGTTGGCCCCACTTTTTCAGAAATTCGCTGTAGCCCCGGGCTTTTGTCGTGGGATTGTAAAAATACCACTCGGCACCTCCGCCAAGAGCAATACCTGGATTTTTTCCTCCGGGTGTAACAAACTGTGTGCCTCCGTAATTCTGCATCTCCTGTTCTTCTTCCCTTTTGCGTTGTTGTTCCGCCTTGTATTCGACAATAAGTCCGTCAATCAGGTCGTAAATTTTTACGGAATCCATACGGGAAACCTTTTGAAGACTGTCCTGCGTGCGTATGGTCTCCAGATAGCTGACCATGGACGAAAGGGTCATGGATATTTTTTTGTACTGCATCCTGCCGGGAAAATCCAACGGCATAAACGACACCGCCGTATCATAATAGGCCTGTGCCGGTTCGTAATCACCGTTTTTAAAATAGATGTCAGCCAGTTTGAGTGCCGAAACGGCTTTCTGCTTTTTGTTGTCGGTTGAGGTGCTTACCGATTTCTTTAAATAATAAACTCCCAGCGAATCATCCTTGTCCTTAAAAGCCACATCTGCCAACGCATAATAAATCTGATCGAGGTAATCCTTGTTTTTCGTGTCTTTCAGCATTTTGTTAAGCACTTTCAGAATCTCTTTACTGCCGCCCGATTCGCCGGTATAACAACGGGCAAGGTTAAGTTTTGCTTCAAAAGCCATCTTAAATGGCGGGTTGGCTTTGATTACCCTTTTATAATAATGAGCAGCTCTTTTCAAATCGCCATCTTTCTGGTTTATTTGCCCGAGAATAAAATTCAACCGGGCTTTCATGTCTTTGTTTTTTGCAAGCTCCAGACCTCTTTCAATGTATGAGTAAGCCTGATCGTATTTTTTTTGTGCCAAAAAGAGGTCGGCATTTACCAGCGGCAATGCACGGTAAACATTGTCGGGAAAATCATCCTCGTTCTTTTTGGTTTCCAGAAGGTTAAGCATTGCTTCCGCCTTTTGGTACTGCTCCCGCTGAATGTAGGTTTTTGCCAGCCACAACATCCCTTCATAATGAATGGGGTCGTATTCATAATTTTTGGCAATGTAATCGAAAACGCGCCTGGCACTGATATACTCCTGCTTATAAAAATAGGCCTGCCCCATAAGCAGGTAGCTTTGCATAATCCATTTAATTTTTTCCTTTCCGTTGAAAATCATGGAGTGCCGCTGAATGGCTATGGATGCCTTTTTTATGGCCCGGTCCATTTTCGGATTTAGCTGTTTTGCCTGCTCTTTGGTACCGTAATTGTAAACCCGTAAAATTTCAGAGTAATCATCGTCCACCGTCTCTTTGAGGCTTTCAATGCCTTCTATCTGGCTCATCAGTCCGTTCCAGAATACGTTGTAATGTGCCGTTACATTGTGGTAGGCTCTGCGTGTCCAGGTGTTCTTTTTGGTGGAACAAGCGGATACAGACAGCAATGCCGCCAACAGCACTAATATCAGGACTCTGTTATATTTTAATTCCGGCTTCAATGTTTCAATTTGTTACATTAACTATTATTTAGCTAAAATATTATCTTTTGGCAAAACAAAAAGTGTTTCTGAAAAAGAAAGCAAATTTAATTCAATTCGGTAATATACAAAACGGGATTTTTTAATGTGATATTTTTAATGTAATATGTTTGATGTCAGATATAAGATCAACCTGCGGCGGACACGTGTTAGAATTAAGAACGGGAAGTAGTGGCAGGGATGGAAGCGGTAGCCCGGAGGGATGCGGCTGATTGAGGCTTGCGGGGGCAGAGCGACAGAGGAGCTACTGCCGCCGCATTAGCCGAAACAGCCGCAGACCGAGGACTACAAGCGGACAGCACTTGCGATGCCAAAGGCGTGCAACTACAAGCCCGCAGATTGCGATGCCTGAAGGCATGCAACTGCAAGCCCGGCCGCCCAAATAAATAATATACATTCCAAACTGATTAAATCTAAAATTCAGGCTGAAAGTATTAATTGAAAAGTATCCGCCACAAAGCCTAAAAATACCTTACTTTTGCGGTGGTTTTATAATGGAATAATTATGACCATAAAAGAGAAACAACAGGCTGTTGTGGAAGAGTTTTCCATGTTCGACGACTGGATGGACAAATATTCATACCTCATTGAACTGGGAAAAGAACTTCCGCTTATCGATCCTCAATACAAAACAAATCAATACCTTATTTCGGGGTGTCAGAGCCGTGTTTGGCTTCATGCCGAACTGAAAGATGGCAAAATGTACCTGACCGCTGACAGCGATGCGGTGATAACAAAAGGAATAGTTGCCCTGCTTATCCGTGTGTTGTCGGGGCATACGCCGCAGGAGATTCTCGAATCGGATTTCGATTTTCTTGAACCCATCGGGTTGAAAGAGCACCTGTCGCCCACCCGTGCCAACGGCCTGACCTCCATGATAAAGCAGATTCAATTGTATGCCAAAGCGTTTCAAATAAAGATTAAAGGGGAAAAAGAGGAAAAATGACAGCAGACGAAAAAAGGGAACTGGAAGGCAAAATAGTGTATGTGCTGAAAAATGTTTACGACCCCGAGATACCGGTCAATATTTACGATTTGGGGCTTGTGTATGAACACAAGGTGGATGACGACGGAAATGTAAAAATAGTGATGACCCTTACCGCACCCAACTGTCCGGTAGCCGACAGTCTGCCGCAACAGGTTAAAGAGGAAATATCCTACCTGAAAG
>JALVZH010000055.1 GCA_027022105.1 Bacteroidales bacterium
GTTGTAACACTGGCAAAGCTCAATCTGTTTTTGCTTTTGGATGAAAAAAGATAGTTTTCAAATTGAAAAGTTCTGAAGTTTTTTTTCACAATGCCGAATCCGTTGGTGCCGATCCACATATTTCCTGAGAAATCCTTTAACAGACTGATGATACGTCCTGAACGCGTTCCTGAGAAAAGGGGACTTATGTTCTCAAAGAGAGACACCGAATCTTTCTTAAGGTCGTATTCAAACAACAATCCCGGCGTAACATAATTGGAGAAAAACAATTTCCCGTTCACTGCCAGAAGGGCTTTGATAACCAGAAAATCCTTTTTTCTTCCCGGAAGTCTAATTAACGACCGGTTTTCTTCATTGTAATAATAGATTCCATCCAACGTACCGGCAAATACCTTTCCGTTTTTGTTAATTGCTATGGTTGTAATTACAGGATCTGCAGACTCTTCTACGGGTTTGACTTTTAACAACTGATTTTTTCCATAATCAAATTTGTACAGTCCGTCATTCAG
Source organism: Bacteroidales bacterium (assembly GCA_027022105.1). Lineage (GTDB taxonomy): Bacteria > Bacteroidota > Bacteroidia > Bacteroidales > F082 > Sulfidibacterium. Next base: position 510 of record JALVZH010000055.1, read on the forward strand.
AATACCTGTCCAGATGTTTCCTTTATTGTCACAGGCAATAGTTCTGACATAATTGATATCTTCTTTGCCGGGATAAAAATGTTCGGGAAAGAAGCGTTCATTTACACCTGTCTTTATATTAAAACGGTTAAATCCATGGGTTGTGGAAATCCATAAAACCGTGTCTGACGAATTTTGTTCAAACGCCAGACCGGTAATCATATTATTTGATAAGGTAGCAGAATCATCCGGGATACTACGGTAAACCGTAAATTGTTTTGTAACAGGATTAAATTTATTGAGGCCGCCGCCAAAAGTTCCGATCCAAAGGTTTCCTGATTTATCACCGGCAATAGCCCGTACGTCATTGTTGCTTAAACTCCGGTTGTCTCCCGGTTGTTGGCGGAACACCTCAAACTCATAACCGTCGTATTTATTGAGTCCGTCTTTGGTGCCAAACCATAAAAAACCGTTCCTGTCCTGATAAATGCAATAAATTAAATTCTGCGACAGTCCGTTTTTTATACTCAGTATTTGATCATGAGAGAAGCCCTGAGGCAACATCGCATCAGGAAACAGAAGAATAAGTAAGGCAAATACGAACCGCTTCATTTTTCTTGACAGGACTAAATTTATTAATCAGCGTGCAAGTTAGTAATAATTATCAATAACAGACAGTTCCCCGGCAGGAAAAAAGAACAATGTAAATAATTGTAAGTTGTTTTGAATGCAAAAGAATATATTCAAAAGTTTAATTTCAAAAGGTTAGAATCCAGAACCTGCATGAGACTGCAGGAACAACTCTATGCAACAGGGACTCATGCTGTTTCTTTTAATTTGGTTCCGTATTTGCAATTTTATACGAAAAAATCATTAAATTTGGCAAACTAAAAGTCAGATAAAATCAGGTCAAATCACCGTTAAAACCATAAAACCATGAAAAAATTAATGCTCTTTATTACCGTTGCTTTTAGCATGGGCATTGCCCGCGGCCAGCAGAACACCTTTTCAAAGGTGCTTTACGATTCGTTGTTTGATATCACTGTAAATGCGTCGGTTCCTGCATATGACCAAGGGTACCTGATAGCAGGTGCGTTTAGTAAATATTTGGATATTAACAATAAAATCAACAGAGGGTTAATAATTAAGATTGATAACAACGGCGATTTTTTATGGGCCGAAACCATTGGCGATACAATTACCTCTTTTAATAAACCTTTTTCTTTTAACAGTATTGATTACACAAAAGACTCTTGTTACATAATGTGCGGTAACCATTCAGGATTGGGAGTCTGCATAAAACTAAATCCCGGTGGAGATACAATCTGGACCACAACCATTGAAACGGAAGGTAACCTGGAGCTTAATTCAATTTGCCAGACTTACGATTCAGGGTATATTGTTGCAGGTACAACCGATGAAAAGCTTTTTGTTGCAAGACTTTCACCCACCGGAGCTATTGAGTGGTCGAAGATGTATTTTAATTCCAACATAAACATAGGAGGTTACAAGGTAATACAAAACAGTGACAGCGGATATATGATATTGGGTAATTCTAATAATTATTGGGTTAATGATAAATGTTTCTTAATCAAACTGTCTAATACCGGAAATATTATTTGGGTCAAAACATACAGTCTCAACAATCAATTAGGTGAAGACTATCTTGTTTTCAATGATTTTGTACTGTCGGAAAATGGTGCTGTGATATTTGCTTCAATATCAAATAACCCTGCCTTGATACAGGTGGATGATTCCGGTTCAATACTTTGGGAAAAAACATACGGCGATGGTTATGCACGGCATTTTAAAGAAGGAAAATCATTTGATTACATGGATACAAAACCGAAATTAACAGTTTTAAAAAGTGGAGATTACGTTTTTACTTCAGGTTTTCCCGATTACACAAGAGCCAATTATCTTATTAAAACGGACACTACAGGCAATCCGGTTTTTAGCAGTATCCTGGAAATAGCATCTGTTGATGTGCATGAAACAGGAAATAAAGAATTGTTAATTATTGGAAACGGTCCGGTATTGGGAGGTAAAAAATCCCGGGAAGAACGTAATCCTGAAATAGGTTTTATTCAGACCGATTCCCTCGGCAATGGCGAGCTTTATTCGGAATGTGTTCGCAGTGGTGAAACTATCCGTATTAATTATGATACAATTACTGTTGAGCCGCTAACATTATCCGTTGAAGAAGCGGGAGAAAATAATAATGCATTATTCGATATCGCTTCGTTAAGCGTACTTCAGCGAAACGGTTGTGTCGGTAAAATAAGCGGTATTGCCGAAAACAATAACAATAAACCATTAAAAGTTTATCCCAATCCAACGGCCGGTAGGGTAACTTTTGAATCAACGGACAAAAAAACAGGAAATATTCAGATTTTCAATGCATTGGGCAAAAATATCGTTAACAGGAAATTGAAAAACCGGAAAACCACCGTTGATCTGTCGGAATTCGGTGCAGGAGTCTATTATTACCGGTTTACCGGTAAGGACGGAAGAAGTGTCGGCGGCAAGGTGGTGGTTGAGTAATGCCGGAATATAGATTTTACAGAATAATTCAAAAATACTGTTTTACACTATTTGCCGACAGGCATTAACGGCTAAAGCCGTTGGTATTTTATTTTACTAAACCGCACTAAAGTGCGGTAGAAAATCATCATTGTCATCCCACACGATTCCTCTGAGTTGGCGGGGGTTAGGGGTTTGGGGTTTTTATGCTACCCGAAGCTTTTGAGCATTGTTTTTCGTAACCTCTATATCCATCCTTACCATTCAGAGCCATCTACCCAAAAAGCCTTGCGGGCCGGAATGGCGATGAATCTCCGTATTAACTCGCGTTGATTAATTTGTATTATATTATTGATTTGGAGATTCTTCGGAATCGCCTACCTTGTTTTCGACCCACCGATTCCTCTGAGTTGGTTGGGGCTGGGATTGGAAGTTTTTCCGCTTCCCGGAGGATATACGAGGGTTTAATCGTAACCCCTATATCCATCCTTACCATTCAGAGCCATCCACCCAAAAAGCTTGCGGGCCGGAATGGCGATGAATCTCCGTAGTCATTCGCGTTGAATTATTTACGTTATGTTATTGATTTGGAGACTCTTAGGAATCGCCTACTTTGTTTCCGACCCACACGATTCCTCTGAGTGGTGGGGATTGTGGGCTGGAGGTTTTTATGCTTTCCGGGGTTTTTAGAAACTGTTTTTTCGTAACCTGTATTCCTATCCTCACAATTCAGAGCCATCCACCCAAAAAGCCTTGCGGGCCGGAATGGCGATGAATCCCCGTAGTCATTCGCGTTGAATCATTTACGTTATGTTATTAATTTGGAGACTCATCGGAATCACCTGCCCTGTTTCCGGCCCACACAATTCCTCTGAGTGGCGGGGATTGGGGGCTGGAGGTTTTTATGCTTTCCCGAGTTTTTAGTAACTGCTTTTTCGTAATCCCAATCTCCATCCTCCTCATTCAGAGCCATCCCCCCAAAAGGCCTTGCGGGTCGGAATGGCGATGAATCTCCGATGTTACTCGCGTTGATTAATTTGTGTTATGTTATTGATTTGGAGGCTCTTCGGAATCGCCTGGCCATGGCCGGCCCACACGATTTCTCTGAGTGGCGGGGATTGGGGGCTGGAGGTTTTTATGCTTTCCCGAGTTTTTAGAAACTGTTTTTTCGTAACCTGTATTCCCATCCTCATTATTCAGAGCCATCTACCCAAAAAGCCTTGCGGGCCGGAATGGCGATGAATCTCCGATGTTACTCGCGTTGATTAATTTGTGTTATGTTATTGATTTGGAGACTCTTCGGAATCGCCTACCTTCTTTCCGACCCACACGATTCCTCTGAGTGGTGGGGGTTG
>JALVZH010000056.1 GCA_027022105.1 Bacteroidales bacterium
CGATATGAATCGTCTATCCACTCTTTCAACAGCGAATCTTTGTGCATCAATTCAAGGAAAATGCTGTTCCAGTGGGTTTTGTTTTGATGATAGGCCGGAAAAACCGCTTCGTAGTGTTCTCTCAATTCAAGGGCTTTTTCCGGATCGCATTTCAGATTGAGACGGAACTCATCAAGACTAAGCAATGCAAACATTTTCCCGTTTACTTTAAACACCAGAGTGGTTTCATCAAACGGAAACCCTTCGGTAACCTCTTTTTTTGCCAGACAATAAGCTCTGATTTGGTCAATATCCATGTTTTTTGACGGTTATCTGTTAATCTTATAATTGTTAATCGGGGCAAAATCAGCACAAAAGTAACTGATTCCATCAGCTTTTTCACAAAAAACTTGCACGATTGATTTTTTGGGTTACTTTTGCAATGTGAGATAAGTTATTACAGGCACAGGCGTAAAGCCGGTTAACTTATCTCTTTTTTATTCTATGTTAACCAAAATCAGAAGATTATGGGCTTGAAAGAAAAGACTTCCGACCTGAAAAAACGAATGCGTAATGCATTGAAAGGCGGAGGAGATAAAGCCATCCAAAAGCAAAAAGCGATTGGTAAACTGACAGCTCGCGAACGTATTATCGCGCTGTTAGACCCGAAAACATTCCATGAATACGATCTCTTTGTGGAACATGCCGCCAAAGATTTTGACATGGACAAGAAATACCTGCCCGGTGACGGAGTTATTACCGGAACGGGAATGTTGAGCGGTCATCCTGTTTGTATTTATGCACAGGATTTCACCGTTGCCGGCGGATCTCTCGGCTGGATGCACGCCAAGAAGATTACCAAAATCATGGATCATGCCCTCAAGTTGAAAGTTCCGTTGATAGGGATTAACGACTCGGGAGGGGCACGTATCCAGGAGGGGGTAAATTCGCTGGCGGGTTATGGTGAAATATTTTACAGAAACACACTGGCGTCGGGGATTATCCCTCAAATTTCGGTTATTTTGGGGCCATGTGCCGGGGGTGCCGTTTATTCGCCTGCCCTTACCGACTTTGTATTTGTAGTGGAAAACATCTCAAAGATGTTTATCACCGGCCCCGAAGTTATAAAAACCGTTTTGGGTGAAGAAATCAGCATGGAAGACCTCGGCGGTGCACGTGTTCACTGCGAAATAACGGGTAATGCACACTTCTTTGCACGGACGGAACAGGAATGTTTCAGCCAGATAAAGAACCTTGCCAGCTATATTCCGTGGAACAATACCCGCAAGGCGGAACGGTTCCCCAAAAAACATCCCAAAACAAGGGTTTACAATATTGAGAATATTATCCCTTCGGATGCCCGTGAGCCTTACGATGTTCGTGATGTGATAAAAGCCCTTTCGGACGACTCTCAATTCCTTGAAATACAGGAGCTCTTTGCTGCAAACATTGTAATCGGTTTTGCCCGGCTCAACGGAGAAACCGTAGGTTTTGTTGCCAACCAGCCGCTGGTTCTGGCAGGTGTGCTTGATGTGGATTCATCGGACAAAGCAGCCCGTTTTATCCGCTATTGCGATGCTTTCAATATCCCGCTGATTACGCTGGTTGACCTGCCGGGTTATCTGCCGGGTGTGGATCAGGAGCATGCGGGGGTTATCAGGCACGGTGCCAAAATTCTGTATGCCTATTCCGAGGCTACGGTGCCCAAAGTAACCATTATTTTGCGCAAAGCATACGGCGGAGGTTATATTGCCATGTGTTCGCACCACCTGCGTGCCGATTTTGTATTTGCATGGCCTACTGCCGAAATTGCCGTTATGGGTCCCGAAGGAGCTGCCAATATCATTTTCAGAAAAGAAATTGCCGCAGCCGACAACCCCGACGAAGTTCGCAGACAAAAGGTTGAAGAATATAAGGAAAAATTTGCAAATCCTTATGTTGCTGCTGCATACGGCTATATTGACGCTGTTATCGAGCCTGCAGAAACAAGGAGTAAAGTAATCCGTGCTTTGGAAATATCAAGGGAAAAAGAGGTTGCCCTGCCAAATAAAAAACATGGAGTTCCCCCATTTTAAAAACAGAAGGTTATGGCATCAAATGACAGTACTCCCGTAAAATTCGATTCCTTTGTAGTTGAAAGAGCTGTTTACAAAACACTGCTCACAAAAAAGTACAGGAACCGGAAAAAATATGAAGAGAAAGACCCTGGAAGAGTAACGGCTTTTATCCCCGGCACCATTGTGGAAGTGTATGTGAAAAAGGGACAAAAGATTGAAGAGGGCAAACCGTTGCTTATTCTCGAAGCAATGAAAATGAGAAATCATGTCACTTCACCTGTTACAGGAAAAGTAAAATCGGTGAAAGTGAAAAAAGGAGAAGTTGTAACCAAAGAACAGTTGCTGGTAGAGATAGAACCGGCTTAAAGAAACTTCTTCGGAAACAATACACATAAAGGGCTGTTATCTGAATTAGATACCGGCCCTTTTTTTTAGTGTAAAAGCGGTAATTTTTCGATAACATTTCCCGTGTATGCCTGCCGAAAACCGGCATACCATTCATCGCTGATCACCTGTTCAGGAGGTGAAAGGTTCCTTTCTTTAAACAGTCTGGCCACCTTCTTTTGAAAAAATCGTGCCTCCTGAGGCCGGGTATTAAGCCGGCGCAGCAAATCAAGATAACGAAACGCCTCTATCCCGTTTTTTTGCTCAATAAAAAACGTCAGTGCCTCTTTGGTGAGCTCTTTGGAGTGCTGGCCTTTTACAAAAGAATACATTGTGGTATATGGCACACCGAACCGGCCGATATCACCGTTTTCGTACTCTTTATCCAATGCTGCATAGTCGGACAAAGCATTTGCAAAACCCGTTTTGAATATTTTTCGGTTCAATGCTTTCCGCTTTTTATAAAAAGCAAACAGGTCGCCGTATTCATCTGACAGTCTTTCTATAGCGGTTTTATTTATTGTACAACCGGTGCGTTTGCCATTCAGTTCCATTAACCTTTCATAAGCAGCGGCAGCCTTGTCCATATGGCCTGCATTGACCAGACTTTTCACAGCAGTGACCTGATTATCAATCTCCTGACGGATTTTTCCGCATTGTTTTGAGGTAAGTTTCGATTCCACCAGGGCAATATGCCTGTTCAGCTCCTTATTTCCGGTTTGGCGGTACTTTTGTTGGAGGCTTTTTACTTCATCCAAAAGTTGCCGTGCTTTAACGGGATGGTCGGCCCATATTTCAAATTCGGCTCTTTTCAGCCTTCTCCGGGCTTCGGGTACAAAACTTTCTGAAATTAACAAACCCAAATCCTGAGAATGAAAATCAAAGTAGCGGTCTTCCATCTCCTTTGCTTTTAAAAGCAGGGGCAAAGCCTCGGGAGACCCTTTATCAAAAGCCATTTGCCCTCTTTGTAATATTTCAAGGTAAACCGGATATGCCACCGGATACAAAACCGCACGAAAATTTTGAAAATATTGTTTTTTTGTCTGAATATAATCGTATGCTTTGTCGAGCCGGGTTTTTGCCTCTGACGGAAAACCATTATTGAGCAAATGCTGCGCATCTCCGGTCATTATTTCAATCTTTTTATGATACAAAACGGAAAACACCGAATCCATCGGTTCCGTATTTTTTCCGGCATTGGCCAATACCGCATTTTGCATGAAACTTAAGCCGCGGTCGGGATTGGAAATGCTGTTTTTTGCAAGAGTAATCAGATGATTGCGAAAAGCGGGAAAAACAAAACGGGTGCGAAGCAAAGAGGTGTCCCTCACATATTCATTTAAAATGGATAATGCTTTTCCGTAATATTCCGAAAACATTTTTTGATTCCCCGTTTTAAAGGCACTGACCGCCACACTTAAAAATGAGTCCATCAATCCGTCGTGCAGTCTGGCATCGGTATTTAAAAAAGCAGCAGTACGGACAATTCCGGGAAATTCTTGTAACAGATAAGTGGCGTTATTGATAAAAATCATTCCTTCCACGTAAGATTGTTTTTCCAACATCCGGTTGGCCAGCCCGACATAAGAATCGAAAAGATTCTGCATAAATTGTCTGCACTTTTTATCACGCTCGTAAAACCGTTTTATCTTTTCAAGCCGGTGAACGGTTGTCTGCGATTGATTAACGGCGGCAAACTCTTTAAAACTCCCGGCACGATACGGTTGCAGTTTCCGTGCCTCGGTCAGCGAGTGCAGACTGATTCCGGTAAACATGGAAACAAAAGCATTGCAATCGTCCTTTTGCGGACGGTTTTGAATTTGCTGAAGCAAAATGGTCTCTTCCCGTTTTAACAGACGCCCGGCGTTTGCGGCTTTATCCACTAGTTTTTCAGGATCCTGATTTCTTAACCGCAGTTTTCCCGGAAA
>JALVZH010000057.1 GCA_027022105.1 Bacteroidales bacterium
GCCACAATCAGTGCCACAACAAAAAGCAGAGTTTTATGATTGCCCTTTTCAAAAACAGGTAAGGGTTGCCGGAAAGCCAAAACAAAAATGATTACATAAGGAATAAGAACCAGCAATTCATAAGTTGCCTTTAAATGAATAAAACCTATGGATTCGTTTAGATTGGTATTGGAAATAACCATTAAGCTTGTTAAGCTCAACGGCCCTCTGATTATAATCCAATGCGCTATCGAAATAAAACCTGCAATAAAATACAACAGATTGGCAATTCGCAGAATAAAGCGCTTTTTCGACAAAACCGCCGGAATTGTAAACAGAGGCAACCACACAAAATCAATGAGAATATAACGTGTATCAATAAGGTCGGGATTGATAAACCGGGCCACAGCATAGGGGTACAGTATCAGCAAAACCGTATAAACAGGATAGAGACACAGTATATTTTTCAATGTCCTGTTCGGTGGCTTTATTATCTTGGTTATCATTACACTACTCCTGTTTCTTGAATTCATAAATGCCCTGCCTGGCTTTTTGATAATCGGGACGTTTTATCAGCTGGTAAAATTTCCCACGGGCTTTGTTGTTTAAAAACAAATACCAATAGGACTCTTTTGTCATTCCATCGTAATGCCCCAAATTATGAGAATATTGCCATACCTGAAAACTGTTGAGGAACAACAAAAATGCCGTTATAAAATAAAAAGCAAACCGCAAAAGTTTGCGCCTGTTTTCGTTAATAGCGGTCAACAATTCTGCAAAAGGGAATGCCAAAAGGGCATACGACTCGATGTAAGCCCGGTTTCCGAAACCTACAAACCACCAGCACCACCATGAAGAGAGCACATAGATGAAGACAACCATAAAAATAGTCACCGGCCAGAAAAAATCTCTATGCCGGAAATACAACAAAGGGATTCCGGACAAAGCCAAAGCCATTAGCGGGGTATAAAGCAGCCACCCGTTGTGATAACTGAAAAGCGAGTTGATAATTTGAGGATTCCCGAAGAAAAAACCCTCATCGCTGGTGTATGAATAATAAAAGAACTTCCCCGTCAGTGTTTTCCAGTAATAAACCTGCGGTACCCATACTAAAAATGTAAAAAACAGAATAATCAGAATATTTTTATATTGCTTCAAAAAAAGAGCAATCCTGTTTTTCCAGTCCTCACCGCTTTTTAATCCGTAAAAAATAAAAAACAGGACAATAAGCGTATTGGAAGGCCTTACAAGACTGATAATCCCCGATAAAAGACCGAGTATAACAGATATTTTAACGCCGGGGTTTTTATACCATTGAATAGTGTAATAAATAAACAATGTAAAAAGCGCAAAGTTGTATGTATGTGTTACGGTAGCACGCAATGCCGAATAATAAAGCAAATTGGTACCGGCTGTCACAACCACCAAAGTGACGGCAGTTACCTTGTCGGAAAAATAGCGTTTCAGTAATTTCCTGAGGTAAACCAAACCGATGATAAGAAAAATAAAACTGCTCATAATGAGCGCAAACTGGTATGGCGCTCCAAACCCCATAGAGGTATCACCCGATGCCAAAGCATAAAGACGTGCTAAAAAGAAAAAGGGTGCGTACAATATGGACATCCCCATGGTAAACTTAAAGACCGGTGTACCATTGGGTGCCGGCAAGGCCCATAATACTTTTTTTCGTACTTCAATGGGGATTGTCTCGGTGGTAATATCTTTATAAATAAACAATGAGGGAAGGTAGGCATAGTATCCGGCCACATCGGCACGAATTACTTTGTATGGTTTTTTCCAATACCCGCTTTCGATGATAATAATAAAAACCGTTATCAAAAGGGCATAAACCGTCAGCAACGATACTTTTGAAGAGCGCCGTGTTCTGATTATTTTTGTCATACCTCTTCCGGTTTTACGGCAAAAGTAAAAGAATGGATAACGTGACGGACAGAAAAGTAACGGGTGGACAAAAACAAAAAAACAGGTTTCACGGAAATGCCACCGCTAAATTAATTCTCATTACAGCGGTTGATACACTCAATTATCTCGGTAAGTGTGTGGTTGCGTAACGAATAAAATATCTTTTTCCCTTCACGTTTGGAAACAAGGATTCTTTTCCCTTTTAATATGTTTAAATGATGCGATGCCGTTGCCTGCTCAATACCAAGCGCATTGTAAATCTCGGTTACACTCATAGCCTCTTTTTGTGACAGCAGATCAATTATTGCTATCCGCATGGGATGAGATATTGCACGCAACTTACTGGCTGCCAACTCTAATTTCTCTATACTAATATCTAAATGTGGCATGTGCGTTAATTTTTTCCGGCAAAATTATAAAAAAGAAAAGTTGTAAATCAACTAAATATGTATATATATTGTTTGTTTATATATTTTATATTTATTCTAAATTAGATAATATGCTATTACAAATTAACGTCAATATACATTCCTGAAATACCCTATCTTTGTCGTATGGATTTATACATCATCATTGTAGCGGGCGGCAAAGGGGAACGGATGCAACATCAGCTTCCCAAGCAGTTTATCGAGGTGGCCGGAAAACCGTTGTTAATTCATACATTCGAGGCTTTTAAAGATTATTACGGCAAGGCAAAGTTCATTTTAATACTTCCCGAAATGGAAATCGGACGCTGGAAACACACAGAATACCATTCGGGCTTCAAGCTGCCCTATGAACTGGTGGAAGGAGGCCCCACACGGTTTCATTCCGTAAAAAACGGATTGTTACATGTACCGCAAAAGGCTTTGGTACTCATTCACGATGCTGCCAGGCCCATGGTAAGCCCTGCAACCGTCAGCAATTGCATTCGCACAGCTTCCATTCACGGAAATGCCGTGCCGGTGGTACCCGTTACCGAATCCGTTCGCAGGATTGAAAAAGGAATAAGCATTGCCGAACAAAGGGAAAAATTTTTTACGGTTCAAACACCACAGGCATTTAAGTCGGATTTGATAAAAAAGGCCTACGATGTGGTCTATCACCCCGCATTTACCGATGATGCCTCCGTTTTGGAAGCCGCAGGACACCAGATTTTCACCACCGAAGGAAATCCCGAAAACATTAAAATAACCATCCCCGCACACCTCGGCTTTGCAGAATTTGTGCTATCGAAAAAAGAATAATAACCGTATAAAACTATTTTTTCAGCATCAACATACTGCCTTATTAAATCCGCATACTTTTGCAATTTTTATTTAAGGATTAACCAGTACGAATTGCAAGTGTGTATAGTTGTTGCTTTGACCATTACAATTCTCCTATTAATTTTTTATTATCTCTCCAATTAAATCAACAATCTTATTATTGCTAAATTGTGTTTTAAATTCAATCTTTACATCTCCGTTAAAGAATTTCTCTGCGTGTTTTATTTTTTGCTTTTCTTCTTTTCGCAACCCATCTTCGCTATCTGTGTTTTTTGTTTCAACTATAAAATGTAATTTCTTTTTACCGTTCTCATAGTTTATCACATAAGCAAAATCAGGCGAATAACTTTTACCACCTGCCACAGGAATTTTTATTGAGTTTTTAGGAATTTTTGTAAAAACAATAACTTCTTTTAATTCTGTTTTAATATTATCTTTTTCAAGTTCCGAATCATAGAACAATTCATCAAAAAAGTAAGTGTCTGCAACTTTTTCATCTGAGTATCGAATACCAACATCAGAAGCAGTAATTTCAGAAAGAATATTCCCTTTCTCGTCTGTTAGTTTTGTTGGGTGAATACTGTTTGATACTTTCTTATATTCGACACTAAACTTGTCAATTGCATTATACATCAAGAAATTATCAAATTTTTGTTTAATAATTCTTATGGTTGTAGGGTTCAAATATTTATTAATGTCGATTTTTGAAGCAATGAGTGCTTTATGTATTGTTTTTAAGTTGATATTAAGTGCTTTTGATAATCCTTTTATAAATTCGCTATATTTCATAACAGAAACCGGCGTAATTTCATTATCTAAAACCGATACTTCTTCCGTTGATGTAGCTTGCTCGTCTTTTATCTCAATTTTCGATTTGCGTTCTTTTATTCCTTCAACAGAAAAGTTTTTTTTCTGCTCTTTAAAAAATTCTGTAAGCAGAGCTTTAAAGTTTTCTTCATTATCAAATTTATATTCTAAAATTACTTTTTCATTTAACTTTTCCCAAAGGGCTTTTAACTCGCTGTATTTTTCTGTTCTTACCTTAACAGTTTTTTTGTTGGCTGTTGATTTGCGAACTTTATTAGAGCCAACACCTTCGAAAATCAAAGGAAAGTTTGTTTTAATATAATCAAATCCGCCGGGTAGAAATTTATGTGAGAAGTCAATTACTTTTTCTTCCATTATCAATTTT
>JALVZH010000058.1:0-14552 GCA_027022105.1 Bacteroidales bacterium
GGCTAATTCATCCGTGTCAATATCAAAAACACCAATGTCAAGTATTTCGCGCATTAAACTATCGTAAGTATCGTTAATTGCTGATTTTTCGTTTTCGATATTAATACTAAAATTATAGCGTTTTTTTAAAATGTTTTTATTTTTGTTTACCAGGTTATTAGAATAAAATTCCTGCAACATTTCACTTGCATAATCGGTTTTGTCTTCATAACTTCCCGCTACTGCAAAAATAAAAGGTGAGTCTGTTTTTTTTCGGGAAAAAGCATGTATTTTATAGTTAAATTTATTCCTTTGTTTATTTCTGTTAAGCCAAATAACAAACTGTCTTTTGTTTGGCGTTACTATTTTTTTTATTTCGGTTTCTATTTTTGCAAAATCATTTAATAATTTAGCATAGAGTTCCATATTTTGATGAATTGCCTGTTCCCCCAGTTTTTCTAATTTGGTTTTTATTTCCTGAGATAAATTGGGAAACTCTAAATAAGCTATTATTCTGCCTCTAAGCTCATCAATTGGCAATGAATAAATATTATTAGTATCACCAATTTCCACAATTCCGTTTACGTCAGAGATCCCTCCGCTAAGTACATTTTTACTGCTGGAAACATAATTGCCGTTGCCTTCTTTATTTTTGTACTTTGTCTTCCTCACTTTTTAATTGTTATCCGTATTGATATTATCGCCAATATGTATGCTGCCTGTAATATTTTGTATATTGCCTGTTACAATATTTTTGCTGTTATGGATAAGTGTTCTGGTCTGTTCGTCACCGTTTTTTTCAGCATCGTTGATAAGTGTTTCGAGCTCTTTTCTAAACTCTGGATTTTCATCTAAAATCATTTCTAATTCAATAAAAAGACGTTTTTGGTAAAGCTCATTTTCAGGGTCTTTTTTTAATTTTTTCAAAATATCGTTTTCTTTTTCATCTTTGGTAAACCAAGGGGTTACTTTTTCCCAGATTTTTTTTGAAAATTCCTGTACTTTTTTGTTTGTAATAACCGGTGTTACAATTTCGAAAATCGTTGTTGCTAATGTTGTTAAATCCATAATTATAATTTTATTGTATTGACTATTTCAACAAACACAGGTAGCAAAAATAAAAACTTTCTTACAGGTTTCAAACAAAAAGTTCCCCGCTCTCTCTACCACCTTTATTCCAACCCTTTAACCTTGCCAGTCTGCTTTACTGATAATAATTCCAACCACAGGGCAACAAAACCTTTATCTTTGCTGTCCATTATTTTAGTTATTATTTGATATTTATATGAAACGTCTTTTTTTATTGATTACAACGCTGGCTGCCCTTTCGTACTATGGGTTTGGCCAAAATACCGAAGCACAACCCGATACGGCGGATTATCCCTACTGGATAGAGATGATGCAAAATCCCGATGTAAGTTATTACCAAACGGTAAAAGCTTTTAACACTTACTGGCATGGGCGGGAAATTACACGCAGTTCGGGATACAAACCTTTTAAACGGTGGGAATACTACTGGGCCGACCGTATTGACACCAAAGGGTTCCGCAGGCCCGCCACCGAAGCCTTTGATGCCTGGATGAAGTTTAAACGCAACAACAGTGCACGGGATAACACCTTTGAAGGAAACTGGACCAATCTGGGGCCCGTACAGCAGCCCGGAAACGCAGGTACCGGCCAGCCCAACGGCAACGGACGGGTTAACGCCATAGCTTTTCATCCTTCCGACCCCAATACGATTTACGTAGGTGCCCCAGCGGGAGGTTTGTGGAAGTCCACCGACGGCGGCCAGACCTGGACAAGCAATACCGACAGCCTGCCTACCCTCGGCGTGTCGTCCATTGCTATTGATTATACCAATACGGATATTATGTATATCGGCACCGGCGACCGCGATGCCGGCGATGCCGAAGGTATGGGCGTAATGAAAAGTACCGACGGCGGTACCACCTGGCAGTTTGCAAAAGAGGGAATGGGCGATGTTACCGTGGGCAGGCTCATTATCCACCCCGCCGACCCAGGTATCCTGTTGGCAGCCACTTCGGGCGGGGTTTTTAAAACCACTGACGGCGGCCAGACCTGGACGGAAAGCATCAACGGCAATTTTAAAGAGATTGTGTTTAAACCGGACGACCCTTCGGTGGTATATGCGTCGGCTGCCGGAAAATTTTACCGTTCCGGCGATACGGGCGATACTTTTACGCGTATCACCAGCGGAATCGGCAATGCTTCGAGAGGGGTGATTGCCGTTTCGCCCGCAAACAGCAATGTGGTCTATTTTCTTACCAGCCAAAACAGTGTCTATTCGGGCATTTACCGTTCCGATGATGCCGGGCTGAACTTCACCCTCAAATCCGACTCACCCAACATCCTTGGTTACGACTGCAACGGCGGAAGCGGCGGACAGGGATGGTATGACCTGGATGTGGCCGTTCATCCCAACAATGCCGACATCGTTTATGCTGCCGGGGTTAATATTTTTAAATCAACCGATGGTGGCGTCACCTGGAATATTGTTACACACTGGGTAGGCAGTTGCGGTGTGCCTGCAGTCCATGCCGATTGCCATGTTTTGGAGTTTTCACCGTTGACCGGATATTTCTACGCGGGAAACGACGGCGGTATCTATTATTCGACCAACAGCGGATACACCTGGACCGAAATTACAAGCGGTTTGGCTATTTCGATGGTGTACCGTATCGGTCAGTCGGCAACCAATCCCGACAAGGTGATGAACGGTTACCAAGACAACGGCACGGCAACCTATCTTGGAGATTCGACCTTTTTAACCGTAATGGGCGGCGACGGCATGGATTGTGCTTACGACTATCAAAACAGCCTGTACGCTTACGGCGAATATTACAACGGGGCAGGTATTTCGCGCATTTATAACAACCACAATCAGGGGGGGATCTCATCGGGAATTTCCGAAAGCGGTGCTTGGGTAACACCCATTTTACTGGATGTAAATGACCCGGAAACCATGTATGTGGGAATGAAAAACGTATGGCGGTCACACGATATAAGAGACTATGCAGTTCACTGGCAACAAATAAGTGACAACCTTGGCGGAATCAATGACAAAAACATGCGGGTTTTGGAACAAAGCGAAGCAAATCCCGATATACTGTATGCGGCACGGTGGGACGGAAAGCTGTTCAGGACGGATAATTTGCAGGACGATAATCCCGTTTGGGTTGAAGCCTCTTTGCCTGCCGACGGAACACCAACCGACATCGAATCCAATCCCTTTGACGAAAATACGGTTTATATTACGCTGAATTACAGTGTGTATAAATCGGAGGACAAAGGGGAAACCTGGACAAGCATAACCGGCAATCTGCCTGCAGCATCAAAAAACACTATTGAATATTATAAAAACGATAACGAAGGTCTTTATGTGGGAACCGACGCGGGTATTTTTTACAAAAATGCCGGTATGAATGAGTGGGTTTCTTTTTCCGGCGGATTTCCGTTAAGTGCCAATGTTACCGAAATAGAGGTTTTTTACGATACTGCGGGCCCTTCGGGCGATATGGTGCGTGCTTCAACTTACGGCAGGGGATTGTGGAGCAGCCCCGCCTGGTATGGCAACCCCCAGGCCGGTTTTGCCGCTTCCGATACCATGATCCCGACGGGTTGTGCCATTGATTTTTATGACAAATCCTCGGGCGTTCCGCACCAATGGTTGTGGAGTTTTGAAGGGGGAACCCCTGCGGTTTCCACCGAGAAGAATCCGGAAGGAATCCTGTACGCTGCACCCGGTACTTTTGCAGTAACGCTTCAGGTGTTCAATGCTGCCGGCAGCGATTCTCTTACATTGACCGGATACATCACGGTAAGCGACACCATGAAACCGCTGGTGGCCTTTTCGGCTTCCGACACGGTTACCTGCTCGGGACGGGAAGTGGCTTTTTACGACGAAAGCAGTCGCTGCCCCACGGGATGGACATGGAATTTTATTCCCAACACCGTTACCTATACCAACGGAACCGATATGCATTCGCAAAATCCCACCGTAATATTCAACGAACCCGGCGTTTATGATGTATCGTTACGGGCGGCCAACAATGCAGGGCAACGGACGTTGTTAAAAGAGGATTATATCTTTACGGGCGGTTCGTTACTGCCGTTTACCGAAGATTTTGAACAACCCTCTTTTGCCGCAGCAGGATGGACGGTGGTGAACAACGAGGGAATTACCACCTGGCAACTGACCTCAACCACGGGCAAATACGGCTCCACACAGGCTGCCTGGATGAACTTTTTCAATTATACAAAAATGGGCGCCCGCGATCAATTGATTTCGCCCATACTGAACTTTCAGGGATTCAACAGCGTGTTTATGACTTTTGATTATGCCTATGCACAAAGATACTCGCAAAAGGATTCGTTAATCGTAAAAATTTCCACCGATTGCGGTGAAACATGGACGCGCGTCTATGCCAACGGCCCCGACGGTAACGGTATATTTGAAACTGCTGAATCTACTACGCAATTTTTTGCCCCTCAGGATGCAAACGATTGGTGCGGAATTGGTTACGGTGCCCAATGCCCGATTATTGATTTGAGCAACTGGGCCAATCAACCGGACATTCAGATTGCTTTTGAAACATTTAATCAGTATGGAAACAACCTCTATCTCGATAACATCGAAATCAGCAATTCGGTGGGAATTTTCAGCCATACCGAAGAACAACAAACGTTCAGTTTGTATCCCAATCCTGCCCGCAAAGAGCTTACACTTATTCTTTACAAAAAGGAAAAGAACGCTGTGGTAAAAGTTCAAAACACGGAAGGAAAGACAATAATTGAACAGCCAGTCCGTCAGGGAAGAAACCGGATGATTCTTGAAGATATAGTACCCGGAATCTATTTTGTAACCCTGCTTTCCGACGGTTCAACGCAAACAAGGAAGTTAATTGTACGGTAAAAATAAAATTCAATGATTAATTTTATTTCAAAAAACAACGTTCTTCTTAATGTCATAGACGTTAAGAAGAACGATAATTCGTGTAATTCGTGTAATTCGATGAAAAAAATCATCGAATTTAGCGGATTACCCGAATTAAAACTTGCCACAGGCGAGTTTTAATTCATTTTATATCAATTGAAATAGAGTTTACCCAATCCATTTACATAATCTCGATTAATAAGTAGTTAATTATAAATAACTTCAATTATAAGAAAATAATAAAAATTAATATCCATCAATGAAAAAACAGATAACACTTTTTGGCACAATCATTTTAATAATTATAAACTTTACGGTTACTGCTCAGGTTAAAAAGTACCGGGGAGAAAAAGGATTTGCCGTAAAGCATGCCGTAGTGAATATGAAAAAACTTGGTGAACGGTTCCCCGAAGTAAAAAACGAAACACCTCAGTTGAAAGCACCCAACAAATATTGGGAAGAAACGACGGAATTCGGCGAAATTGACCTTTCCGAAATTATTTACAAAGCACCCGAACGAAACCGTCGTCACAGCAGAGGAGTCACGGCTGTTTCGCCTGCACCCGACACCACCTTTCAGGCCTTGTACGATAACGGACATGCAATTCCGCCCGATGTGAACGGAGCAGCCGGACTCAATCACGTAATGGTAACATTAAATACCCAGGTGCGTATTCAGGACCGTCAGGGAAACAACCTGATGACTACCGGCCTGAGTAATTTCTGGGATCCGATGCCCAACAACGGCGCTACTTTCGACCCTAAAATTCTTTACGATCCCTATCAAAACCGCTGGATTATGGTTACCCCGAGCGGTTCCAACAGCAACGATTCCCGACTTTATGTAGGAGTATCGGAAACGGACGATCCCACCGGTAACTGGTACATGTTTTGGATAGACCCCGACCCGCAAAATATTACCTGGTTCGATTACCCCAGCATGGGCTTTAACAAAAAGTGGATTGTTATCAGCGGAAACATGTTCGGTGGCGGATTTTACCGTACCGTATTTGTAATTGACAAGATGGCTGCCTACAACGGCCAGGCCAATGTGCCTTACACCCGGTTTTCCACCTCTGTTGCCTTTACACTGGTGCCTTCCATCACCTACGACACAACAGCAGAAGATATGTACCTGATTGCTTCGGATAACGGAAATGCCGGCGGATACGGATACATAAAAAAATTTAAAGTGGAAGGGCCAACCGGTAACCCGCAGTTTTCTTATGAGGGAGCCATTGGAATTCCCGAAACCTGGGATGGTGGAGAAGGGGATTTTCTTCCGCAACTGGGCACCAGCCAGAAGATAAATTCCGTGGATTCGAGAATGGAAAATGTGGTGATGAGAAACGGTAAATTGTGGGCGGTTCACCATGTATTTGTTCCTGCCAACAACCCCCAACGTTGTGCCATACAGTGGTGGGAACTGGATACCGAAGGGATAGTCCTCGAATACGGCCGCATTGAAGATACAACCAACCTCTTTTCGTTTGCTTTCCCTACCATTGCCGTCAATGCCAACGAAGATGTATTTATCGGACACGATGTCTTTTCTTCAACCCAATACGCCGGAGCAGGATATTCATACAAAGCGCATTACGATGATGATTTCAGAAGTTATTACCAATACAAAGAGGGGCTGGCACCTTATTACAAAACCTACGGTGGCAACCGCAACCGGTGGGGCGATTATTCGGCTACCTGCGTTGACCCGGTAAACGATTATGATTTCTGGACCATTCAGGAGTATGCCGAACTGCCTCAAAATACCTGGGGAACCTGGTGGGCCTATATGAAACCCATGTTTAACCCCATTGCCGATTTTGAGGCCGATAACGTAATTGTTCCCTTGGGTGATACGGTCAATTTTACCGATTTGACTCTTGGGGTACCCACAGACTGGCAGTGGAGTTTTGAAGGTGCCGTACCGGATTTTTCAACCGTACAAAATCCCGGTTCCATTGTTTATCCCGCCGAAGGAGAGTACAATGTACAGTTGATTACTTCCAACGACCTGGGTTCGGATACCGCTTACAAAACAAATTACATTATGGTGAGTGCCACCATCCTGCCCGAGGTGCATTTCTATGCCGATAAAGACTTTGTATGTACGGGCGATGTGGTAACTTTTAGCGATTCCACACTTTATATGCCCCACCAGTGGGAGTGGCAGTTCGATCCCTCCACGGTAACCTTTGCGGAAGGCACCGACCAATATTCTGAGAATCCGAAAGTTATTTTTGATGAGCCCGGGGTCTATTCGGTAACGCTTACCGCCTGGAACCTGAACGGGCAATCATCATTAACGAAGTTTGACATGATTCAGGCGGGAGGATATGTTCCTTATTTCCACGAGACTTTTGAAGAGCCTTTGACTGAAAACCACTGGACAATAGAAAATCCCGACGAAGACAAAACCTGGGAACCTTACCAAGTGGGCGGAAACGGACCCGGAAACACAGCCATGGCTGTGAATTTCAGGGAGGTTTACGGTATCGGACGTAAAGACCGGTTGATTTCGCCCCAGTTTAATTTTGAAGGCATGACTGCCGCCTATCTGGAATTTCAACACGCGTATGCACAGCGGAACGCCGGAGTTTCCGATTCGCTGTTTGTGCTGGTATTGGGAGACTGCGGTGAAACATGGACACGGGTATTTGCCGGAGGCGAAGACGGAACGGGGAATTTTGCCACCCACCCCTTTGCCGATTACGATTTTGTTCCGCAAACGGCTTCCGACTGGTGCGGAACAGGCTGGGGAAGCAGTTGCAACACCATTGACCTTACCCCGTGGGCCGGACAAAGCAATGTGCGTATTGCCTTTGAAACATACAGCATGTACGGCAATCCCATATTTATTGACAATGTGTTTGTTGACAGATTTGTGGGTATAGAAAACAAAAGTGTTACAGGCGGTAGCATTAAAGTTTTTCCAAATCCGGCGGGACGTACGATTACTGTAAACTGGGACAAGAACCTTGAGGTGAATTCAATTTCCCTGAAAGATCAAACAGGTAAGGTTTTGTCGGTACGGCATATCAACAATAAGTTAACGGAACAACAAATTGACGTGGACAACCTGCAGGGAGGCGTTTACATTCTCACCCTGCAGGGGACAAACCATATTTATGTGAAAAAAGTTGTGGTTTATTAAAAATCCATGGTTATTTACGACGTAATCATTATCGGCAGCGGTTTGGGAGGGCTGGAAACGGCAGCAGTACTCGGCAAAAAAGGTTTCAGGGTTCTCGTTCTGGAGAAAAATCCTCAGGCCGGCGGTGCTTTGCAGTCGTTTGTTGTTAACGGTTGTACTTTCAGTGCGGGGATGCACTACGTTGGGGCCATCGGAAAAGGCAGCGTTCTTCAAAAGTTCTTTTCTTATCTGGGAATATACGATGATATCGAATTGCAGCCACTGGACGCCGAAGCCTACGAACGGTTTTTTATTGACGGTAAAGAATACCGTTACCCTGTTGGTTACAATGCTTTTCAGGAGATGCTTGTTTCGCTTTTTCCCCGTGAAGAAAAAGCTGTTAATGCTTTTGTAAACAAGGTGAAAGAGGTTGCCGCTTATCAGGATATTTACAACCTGAGGACACCAGTGAACAACAATCTGTTTAACAATCCCTATTTTAAAACCGGACTGTGTGATTATATCGAAACCCTTACCGGAAATAAAGAGTTGCAAAAACTTCTTGCAGCACCCAATTTCGTACATGCCGGAGAAAAAGAATCCACACCCCTTTATACACACGCTTTGATTTTGGACCACTATCTGCAGGGTGCTTACCGGTTTGGAAAAGGAAGCGGACAACTGGTTCAGTTACTGAAAAAGGTAATTAATGACCAAGGAGGAACCATCCTGACAAACAGCAGGGTAACATCGGTAACGATGACGGAAAAGGAGATAAAACAGGTGGTTACCGAAAGCGGCGAACACTTTTTTGCAAAAAATGTGATTAGCAATGTACATCCGGCGGCAACACTCGATTTTTTGGACAACTCGCTTCTGAAACCGGTTTACATCAAACGTATTAAGAGCCTCGAAAACTCTCTTTCCCCCTTTTCGCTTTTTATAACTCTCAAAAAAGGTGTTTTACCTTACGAAAACTATAACCGGCACTATTTTCTTGAAGACAATGTATGGCCTGCATCACGGTACAACAAAGAAAAATGGCCGCAGTATTTCTTTGTTCATCATTATGTTCCTGACGGAGGCAAATATTCCAAATGTATTTCGGTTATCACCTACATGAAATATGAAGAAGTGTTGCCTTTTGCAGGTTCTGACAACGGAAACGTGAAAGCGGAATACAAAGAATGGAAAAAGAGAAAAGCTGAAAAATTGCTGCAGCGGGTAATGGAAAAGTACCCTGCATTAAAAGACGCTATCGAAACATACAATGTGGCTACACCGCTAACCTTTAAACGGTATCTCGGATCGCCTACGGGTTCCATGTATGGCATTAAGCGTGATTTCAGAAATGCAAACTATTCCAATATCCTTCCGGTTACGCGAATCCCCGGGTTTTATTTTACGGGACAAAACATAAATTTGCACGGCATGATGGGAGTTACGTTAAGCAGTCTGGTAACCCTCGGCTTTTTTATGGATATCAATCAGTTAATCGAAGAAATAAATGAAGCATCATAAAAAGAAAAACCGCTTTTTACAGGTTCTGAAATACCTTTTTCTGTTCCTGCTGGTGATTATTATCGTTTTTGTTATTGATTATAAAATTGATACGAAAATAACACCCCCGGAGGTTACCGATAAATCGGCCCTGTCGCTTAAAAGGGAAACGGCGGGTAAAAATTATTATATCATAGGCAAAGATTTTTTGCACAAAAACCGGTACGGACTTTGGGAAATGTATCTCGAAGGCGACCCCTTTTCCATGGGTGTTATCAACGGAAAACTTACCCGCGAGTTGATTAAAAAACAGGAAGATGCCTTTGTGGAACAGATTCACAAGATGATTCCTTCAAAATTCTGGTTGCGGTTTGTAAAGTATTTTATCGGCTGGTTCAATCGCGATATTGATGAAAACATTATTCCCGAATACCAGCAGGAGATTTACGGTATCTCTTTTTCCGTTTCAGATAGTTTTAATTACATAGCGCCGCCGTACGAACGAATGCTCAATTACCATGCCGCCCACGACATAGGGCACGCATTGCAGGATTTGGCACTGGTGGGCTGCACCTCGTTTGCCGCCAACCTGAACGACCCCGGCGACAACCTGATTATCGGACGTAATTTCGATTTTTATATCAATGACGATTTTGCAAAGAATAAGATTGTAACTTTTGTAAAACCGACAAAAGGCCATCCCTTTGTGTATATTACCTGGGCAAGCATGACGGGTGTGGTAAGCGGAATGAATATGGCAGGGCTTACGGTAACCATTAATGCAGCCAAGTCGGATATGCCGGGCAAGGCATATACCCCCATCTCGCTGCTGGCACGGGAGATTCTGCAATATGCCGGCACCATTGACGAAGCGGTAGCCATTGCAAAAAAAAGAAGGACTTTTGTCTCGGAACAGATTCTGGTGGGCTCGGCTGCCGACAACAATGCGGCGGTTATAGAAAAATCGCCTGAAAAACAGGGGCTGTTTACTGTAAACGACCATTTTATTGTCTCTTCCAATCATTTTCAAAGTACAACTTTTAAAGATGATGAAAAGAACAGGCGGTATATGGAGACTTCGGCGTCGGTTTACCGCGGGAAGAGGGCAAAACAGTTGCTGGCTAAGTACGATACGCTTGACCATACCGCTGCCGCCGCCGTTTTGCGTGATGTGCGCGGACTTGACGGCAAGGATATAGGATTGGGAAACGAAAAGGCAATGTGCCAGTTGATTTCGCACCACAGCGTTATTTTTGAACCCGAACGGTTGAGGTTCTGGATATCCACTTCGCCATGGCAACTGGGAAGCTATCTCGAATATGATTTGGCCGCTATGTTCAGCGACTCTGCACCACACAACCGGTTTCCGCTTTACGATACATTGCTAACCGTACCGCCCGACACCCTTCTATATTCGCCCCGGTTAAAAGATTTTGAACGGTTCCGTACAATGCGGGAATGTGTAAGAACCGCCTTGAAATCCAAAGAGATTATTCCCGATGATTCGGTATTCTTCCGGAGGTTTATTGCTGCCAATCCCCAATATTATCAGGGGTATGTTTTGGCGGGCAATTATTATTTTCAGCACCATAAACTTCAAAAAGCAAAAGTATTTTTTGAACAATCGCTTACCAAAGAGTTTGAAAATACCTTTACCAAAGCCATGGTAGAGGCAAGGCTGGAGGAGATTGAGGGGAAGCGGTGATATAACCGGGGATAGAAAACAATGAGGATGTTTTACGCATGTAAGACACAAGATATCAGACCTTGGATTTAAGAACGATTAAGTACGTTTAAAGAGAATACAGGAACAATTTTTTGGATTTCAGGAAAACTTTTCCTAACTTTGCAATTACCAATTTTTTACGAATATTAACAACTAAAAAACAAATACAAATGAAAAAGTTCTTTTTACTTCCGGCACTGCTTCTTTGCAGTTTATTTATCAAAGCACAAAACCCACCCGTAGCAGTTAACGACACCGTTACCACACTCAGCGAAAAAACAGTTTTCATTAGCGCTTTACTGAACGATTACGACCCCGACGGCGATACGATTGAAATATCCTATTCCAATGGAGGAAAACACGGAAAAGTTTCGCATACCGATTCGTTGGTAATTTATACTTCGAAACTTTACGTCGGGTTAGATTCCGTAGTTTACAGAGTAATGGAAACCTTTGACCATCACAGTCGTTCCAATTATGCTCAGATATATATTAATATTCTTGAAAATCCCGATTTACCCGTTGCCGCACCCGACTCGGCAACAGTTCTTCAAATGGTTCCCACACAACTGTTTCTGCTGCAAAACGATACAGACCCCAACGGCAATGAACTATTAATTAATGAAATTTATTATAACAATTCCTTTGAGAAAATAGAAATTGCGGAAGATTCGATGAGTGTTATCATTAAAACAAGGCATCCTTCAAAAGACGGTTCCTGTTTTTTCCTTTATAACGTAATTCAAAAAAATACGTCGGAGCGATATTATTCCTATTTTGATACGGTATTCATTGAAGTGCTTGACAATCCGGAAGTTCCTTATGCATATAACGATGAGGCAAATGGCACGGGAGGGGTTCCCGTTGACATTGATGTATTGTCAAACGACAGCTATCTGTCCGGTTTAAATATGGTTGTTACCACAGATACGAGTACCTACTACGGAACAAAAGAGATAGTTGATAACCACCTTATTTTTACACCCAAATATTCGTTTACGGGAACGGCATACCTTACTTATATTCTTTCCATTGAAGGGAAACCTTATTTATACGATTATGGCCATGTTACAGTGCAGGTACAAAAAAACCCCTCGTGTCCCGTAGCCGTTAACGACACCATGAGCGGGAAGAGCGGAACCGATATTGTACTTGATGTTTTACAAAACGATTATGACATTGACGGAGACGACCTCGAAATAATGGAAACGGAAACTTTCTCTTATTCCAATGCTGAAATAGTTGACAATAAAATAATCTATTCACAAAGAGAGGTGCTTAATCAGACCAAAGACAGTATTCAGTACAGGATTCGTGAGGTAAACAATCCCGAATCTTATTCCGAATGGGCCACGGTTATTATTAATCTGGAACCGGATCCGCAGTATCCCGTTACGCATCCCGACCATGCCAGTCCCCTTGGAGGAAGGCCGGTTACCGTTGATATTCTTGCAAACGATGAACTGAACGGAAATGTTCCTACGCATATTTTACTGCTTTATAGTGATCATGACAAATACAAATATGGACCGGCAGAAGTTACAAGCGACAATAAAGTATTGTTCAAACCTTATATGTCGGCTCACGGAACGGTACAAATAGAGTACGCCTTAAGGGATGACAGTCTGGATTATATTAGCAAAGGGAACCTTACCATTCAGATTATCAATAACCATTCATACGATTCGTTGGATATTAACAATATTAACGCGGGGATAAATTCAGATGGGTTTTTATTTGCAAAAGTTTATCAGGTACCGGGGGATTGGGGGCGGTATTACCCCGATTTTATGTATCCCAACGGATCAATAAAAACGACAATAGACAATTCGACCTTATGGATAGCCGGCATTGATGAAAATGACAGTTTGCATGTGGCCGCTCAACAATTTAAGCATAGCGATGATTTTCAGCCTGGTCCGGTTTCGGATAACTATAATGCAACCGGATATTTTGCAAAATGGAGCAGGGTTTGGAAACTCAGTAAAGGGGATATTGCCTACCACAAAAACAACTATTGGAAAGAGGGATATACGCCCATAGAGGCTATTGCCACCTGGCCCGGAAACGGAGATGTAAACAACGGACAGGCACAGCGTCTGGCGCCGTTTTACGACAAAAACAACAACGGTATTTACGAACCCATGGAAGGAGATTACCCCTTAATAAGAGGAGACCAGTCTGTTTTGTTTATTTATAATGACGATAAAATTCATGAAGAATCGAAAGGGGAAAAATTAAAAGTGGATATTATAGGGATGGCCTACGAATATAATAATCCGGATGATACAGCACTAAACAATACCGTATTTGTTCATTATGATATATTCAACCGTTCGGAAAACACCTACTATAATACATACCTTGGAATTTATACGGGGATAGATGTTGGATATAATTTTGATAATTACATAGGTAGTAATGTTGAATTGGGTTCTTATTACGGTTATAATGCAAAACCGGTTGACGGTAACGGAGAACCCGAGTCATACGGAGAAAACCCGCCGGCACAATCGGTTACATTCCTGTCGGGGCCTTATATGGATGCCGATAACATGGATAATGAGTCCGGCCAATGCGATTATGGTGTCAACGGATTCAATTTCGGCGACGGAATAGTGGATAATGAACGGTATGGTATGACGGGCTTTGTGTTTTATTATCTGGGAAGTCCAAACTCTGTACAAAATTATCCGGTAATTCCGCAACAATATTATAACTACTTAAAAGGAATCTGGAAGGACAATACACCCATAATGTATGGCGGTGACGGATACGATCCTGAATTGGGCACGGTAGGCCCCCAATGCCGGTTTATGTACCCCGGCAGTTCCGACAGTTGTAACTGGGGTACCAACGGAGTTCCGCCAAACAGCGGATACAATCAAAACGGGAAATACTGGACGGAAGAAACAGGTAATAACGGCAAACCGAACCAGCCATCTTACAGACAAGGAGTAGGATCAACAGGACCGTTTACATTTAAACCGGGTGACAAACAAGAACTTGATATGGCGTATGTCATAGGACGGGGAGACGACGGCCCCAATTCAAGTGTTGAGCAATTGTTTAGAAATATAGAAGACTTGTTGCAAAAGGTACGGAACGGCGAAATCGTAATTCCCGAAGAGGAACTTTCGGTAAACGAACCAAAAGACAGTAAAGCCGTTTTGAAAATTTACCCCAATCCGGCAAAAAGCCGTATCAATTTTGTATTAAGCGGGATGAGGGATGAAATACCGGAATATATTATTTATAAC